>NZ_JBEPKX010000032.1:0-47390 GCF_040544915.1 Curtobacterium sp. 1544 | reverse complement strand
ATGTCCCGGCCCGCGGGAGGTTCGGCGGCGGGTGTTGCCCCGGTTGGGCGGGGGTGGGCCGCACCCGCCCCGGGGGGGGGGCCCCCACCCCCCCCCCCCCCGGCGGGGGGGGGGGGGGCCCGCGGCCCCCGCGCCTCCAGGCCGTCATCCGGTCGCGTCTACCGACCGATGGTCGACATGTCGGGGTAGCGGTCGCCCGTCGGGACGGGCAGCGCCGACAGGCGCGTGATCTGATCCTCCGTGAGGGCGAGGTCGGCTGCGCCGACGTTCTCCTCGAGCCGCGAGACCCGCTTCGTGCCGGGGATCGGGACGATGTCGTCGCCCTGCGCGAGCAGCCAGGCGAGGGCGACCTGCGCGGGGGTCCCGCCGGCCTCGGTGGCGATGTCCTTGACGGCGTCGACGATGCGCATGTTCTCGGCGAAGGCCTCCTCCTGGAAGCGCGGGTTCGCCAGGCGGAAGTCGTCGGAGTCCAGGTCGGACGGCTTCGTGATGGCACCGGTCAGGAACCCGCGGCCCAGCGGCGAGTACGGCACGAGGCCGATGCCGAGCTCGCGGAGGGTGTCGAGCACGTCGCCCTCGGGGTCGCGCGTCCACAGCGAGTACTCGCTCTGGAGGGCCGTGATCGGGTGCACGGCGTGCGCCTTCCGGATCGTGGCCGCGCTCGCCTCGGAGAGACCGATGTGGCGGATCTTGCCCTCCTGCACGAAGCCGGCGAGCTGCCCGATGACGTCCTCGATCGGGACGGCCGGGTCGACGCGGTGCTGGTAGTAGAGGTCGATGTGGTCGGTGCCGAGCCGACGGAGGGAGCCCTCGAGCGCCTCTCGGACGGACTCGGGTGCGGAGCTGATGCCGCGACCGGTGGCCGGGGTCTCCTCACCGGCGGTGTGGGTGATGAGGCCGAACTTCGTCGCGATGACGACGTCGTCGCGACGGTCCGCGAGGGCGCGGCGGAGCAGGTCCTCGTTCGTGTAGGGGCCGTACGCCTCGGCGGTGTCGAACAGGGTGACGCCGAGGTCGATCGCGCGGTGGATGGTGCGGATCGACTCGTCGTCGTCGGTGCCTGCGCCCGTGTAGAAGGCGCTCATGCCCATGGTGCCGAGGCCGACGGTTGCGACCTCGAGGTCTGCGAGCTTGCGTGTCTGCATGGGTGCAGGTCTACTCCGGGTCCCTCGGTTGGAGGGAGGCACTGACCGGACCCGTCAGCCGGGAATGCGACTTCGTGCGGTTCCTCCAAGGTTCCGCGCGTTCGGCGGTCACCCCTGGTGGGATCGGGTCCGTGAACCTGTACTTCCGGCTGTTCCTGCTCCAGTTGCGCGTCCGGCTCCGCCCCACCATCGGCGGACGGCGACCCTCGCTCTGGGACGAGGTCCGCACGCCGTTCCGCGTGACCCTGACCGACCTCGACCCGCTGCGCCACGTGAACAACGGGAAGTACCTGTCGATGCTCGACCTCGGGCGGCTCGACCTCATGCTCCGCTCCGGGTTCTGGGGCGCCATCGCGGAGCGGGGCTGGTACCCGGTGGTGTCCGCGCAGACGATCACCTACAAGCGGTCGTTGACGCTCGGGCAGCGGTTCGAGCTCGTCACCCGGGTGCTCGGGGTCGACGACCGCGCCGTGTACCTCGAGCAGACGTTCACCCGGCGCGGGGCCGTGGTCGCCCGAGCGGTGGTGCAGGGACGGTTCCTGCGGAAGGCCGACGGGAGGGTGCCGCCGTCGGAGCTCCTCGAGGCAGCGGGCGCGACGGACCGGGACCTGTCGGTGCCGGAGTGGGTGCACGAGTGGGCGGGGGCGACCCGCATCAGCAGCTCCGCGGGGTAGACAGGTCCGGTGAGCGAACGCGACGACGAGCACCGCACCCCTGCCACCAGCCGACGGGTCCTGCTCGCCGGGGGAGTCGGACTCGGGATCGCCGGGGTGCTCGCGGCGTGCAGTCGCCCCTCGCCGTCCCCGTCACCGAGCGCGACGTCGACATCCCGGCCGACCCGCACCCCGACCGCGTCCCCGACACCGGGCGGACCCGACACGTGGGACGCCCTCGCCGCCGCGGTGTCCGGCCGGCTGCTGCGGTCGGGGTCGAACGGCTGGGACTCGGCACGGCTCGTCGAGAACCCCCGGTACGACGACGCCGATCCGCAGGCGATCCTCCGGGCCGCCGACGCCACCGACGTGCAGGCCGGGCTCGCCTTCGCCCGGAACACGAACACGCCCGTCGCACTCCGAGCCGGCGGACACTCCTACACGGGGTGGTCGGCGGGCGGCGCGAGCGGCACCGGCGTCCCGCGGTCGCTCGTGATCAGCACGCAGGACCTCGACCGGGTCCAGCTGCACGACGACGACACCGTGACGATCGGCCCCGGTGCGCAGCTCGGGGACGTGTACGCCACGCTCGCGAAGGCCGGTCGTGCCATCGGCGCCGGGTCGTGCCCGACGGTCGGTATCGGCGGACTGACGCTCGGCGGCGGTGTCGGGGTGCTCGTGCGCTCCTTCGGCCTGACCTGCGACCAGCTGACCGGTGCGACCCTCGTCACCCCGGACGGCACCGTGCACGAGGTCTCGGCGACCGCCGAACCCGACCTCTTCTGGGCCTGCCGGGGCGGTGGGGGTGGAAGCGTCGGCGTCGTGACCGCACTGACCTACCGGACGCAGGCCGCGCCTCCCGTGCTGCTCTTCCGCATCACCTTCCGGTGGTCTGCCGCCGCTGCCGTGGTGCGCGCCTGGCAGGACTGGGCGCCCACGGCGGACCGACAGCTGTGGTCGACGCTCAAGCTCCTGAACGGCTCGCGGCACACCGCCCCGACGGTCACGGTGACGGGCGTCTGGACCGGGGCGAAGACCGGGGCGGACGCCTCCGTCGACGGGTTCATCCGCGCGACCGGTGCCACGCCGCTCGCGCACACCGCCCAGCAGCTGACCTACGGAGCGGCGATGTCGACGCTCGCGGGGAAGGCGCAGCGGGTCTCCCAGGCGGCGACCTCGTCGATCGGCACCACGAAGCTGACGGACGCGCAGATCGACACCCTGGTGCAGCACGCGGCCGCGGCGGGCGACGTCGCCGGCAACCGCGAGGGCGGGGTCGCCCTCGACGCGCTCGGCGGCGTCGTGTCGGACGTCGGACGGACCGACACCGCGTTCCCGTGGCGGTCGGCGCTGATGACCGTGCAGTACACGGCGGTGTTCGCGGACGAGGCGGACCCGGCGCCGTTCGACGCGTACGTGCGGGGGTTCCGGAAGGCGATGCGGCCGGCGTGGGGCGACGCGGCCTACGCGAACTACTGCGACGCGGCGATCACGGACCCGGCGGACTACTTCGACGTGAACACCTCGCGGCTGCACCGGATCGCGGAGCAGGCGGACCCGACGGGGATGCTGGCGCAGCCGCACTGGGTGTGACCGCGCGGGGTCTGGCCGTGCGCGACGCGAGTCTCGGCATGCGCGACGCGAGTTTCGCTGTGAGCGACAGTTCTCGCGATGCGCGCCGCGAGAAGTGTCGCCCACGCCGAGACTCGGGCACGGCCGGGCCGGGCACGACCGGGCCGGCCGGACCGGGGACCGGACCGCCGTCCTACGATGAGCGCGTGGACATCGACGACCTCGTGCTGCCGGACACCGCCGCCTGGCGCGCCTGGCTCGACGCCCACGAGGACGAACCCGACGGGGTGTGGCTCGTCCTCGCGAAGAAGGGCACCACGGAGCCGACTACCCTGACCTACGACCAGGCACTCGACGAGGCCCTGTGCTCCGGCTGGATCGACGGCCAGAAGCGTGGGCGTGACGAGGCCACGTTCCGGCAGCGGTTCACCCCGCGGCGGAGGGCCTCGCTCTGGTCGCAGCGGAACATCGGACTCGTCGCGACACTCATCGCCGAGGGACGGATGCGGGACCGGGGCCAGGCGGAGATCGACCGCGCGAAGGACGACGGCCGGTGGGACCGCGCGTACTCCGGGGCCGCTGCGGCGACCGTGCCGGAGGACCTGCAGGCAGCGCTCGACGCCTCGCCCGCGGCCGCCGCGCTGTTCGCCGAACTCGACGCCACGAACCGGTACGCGGTGCTTCACCGGATCATGACGGCACCGAGCGCGACGGCTCGGACGAACCGGCTGGCGAAGCTCGTCGGCGGGCTCGAGCGCGGCGAGACCCCGTACCCGCGGAAGGCCTGAGCCACCGGCCGACCGGCCGTCAGCCCCGGAGCCCGACCTGCACGCCCCGGTGGTCGCTGCCGTTCGCCGGGAGGACCTCGGTCGACGTCGTGGAGAGCCCGCGGACGAACACGTGGTCGATCCGCACGACGGGCGCCTGCGCGGGCCAGGTGAACCCGAACCCGCCGCCCTCGTCGAGCATCCGGGTCAGCGGGAGCATCTCCGGGTCCTTCGAGCCGCCGTTGAAGTCCCCGGCGACGACGAGCCGCTCCGAGTCGTCGTCACGGACCGCGGTCGCGAGGGACGCCAGCATCGTCGGCCGTCCGTCCTCGCCGCCGAGCCGCAGCGAGTCCATGTGCACGACGTACAGCCGGACGTCGCCGAGGTCGGTGTCCACGGTGACGCGGAGCGCCCGCGCCCACCCGAGGCCGAGCGTCAACGGCTCGCCGCCGCTCAGCGTCGTCCGACTCCACACCCCGATCGACCCGACCCGGTAGTGGTGCGGGTACCGTTCGTCGAGCACGCCCGCGACGGCGGTGCCCGAGGACTCCGTGAGCTCCTCGAGGGCGATGACGTCCGGGGTGCGTGCTGCGATCGACCGCGCCGTGGCCGCCGGGTCCTCGTTCGCGGCCTCGACGTTCTCCGTCACGACCGTCAGCTCCGGCGACCCCGGCGCGTCCGGCGTGAGCACACCGGGCAGGATCGCGAACGCCCACGCGGCGGCGAACGCCAGGGAGCCCACAGCGAGCCGCTTCGACCGGGTGCCGAGGGCGACCCCGGCGACGGGCACGAGCAGCAGGGCGAGCCAGGGGAGCAGGGAGCCGACGACCGAGCCGGCGGTCCCGAGGACACCGAGCGCGGCGGGGAACACGAGGACGACGATCCCGGCGAGCAGCACGATCCCGACGACACCGATGACGAGCGAGCGGCCGGGACTCCGTCGTGGGGAACGGAAGGGCACCCGAGGAGCATACGAACCGGCGCTGACAGCACCCCGGGGGACAACCGTCCAGCACGGGTCGAACGCTCAGGCGTACACCGGGTGCATGACCACTGGCACCGACACCACGAACCGTCCGGCCGCCGCCTCCGGCACCTTCCGCATCGGGGGCGACCTCGAGGTCCACCGCCTCGGCTACGGCACCATGCAGCTCACCGGCCCCGGGGTCTGGGGGCCGCCGAAGGACCACGACGAGGCCGTGCGGGTCCTCAAGCGCGCGGTCGAGCTCGGCGTGGACTTCTTCGACACCGCCGATTCGTACGGCCCCTACGTCGCCGAGGACCTGCTCCACGAGGCGCTGCACCCGTACGGCGACGACGTCGTCATCGCGACGAAGGCGGGGCTGACGCGCACCGGCCCGAACGAGTGGCCGCCGGTCGGCCGCCCGGAGTACCTGCGCCAGGAGGCCGAGATGAGCCTCCGCCGCCTGGGCCTCGAGCGCATCGATCTGTTCCAGCTCCACCGCATCGACCCGAAGGTCCCGCTCGAGGACCAGGTCGGCGAACTCAAGAAGCTGCAGGACGAGGGCAAGATCCGGCACATCGGCCTGTCCGAGGTGTCGGTCGACGACGTCAAGGTGGCCCAGGAGATCGCGACGATCGTCTCCGTGCAGAACCTGTACAACCTGCAGAAGCGCGACGCCGAGGAGCTCCTCGACTGGTCGACCGAGCAGGGCATCGCGTTCATCCCGTGGTTCCCGCTCGCGACCGGCGGGCTGACCGGCGAGGACTCCCCGCTCACCGAGATCGCGTCGCGGAAGGGTGCGTCGCCGGCGCAGCTCGCGCTCGCCTGGCTGCTCAAGCGCTCGCCCGTCGTGCTGCCGATCCCGGGCACGTCGAGCGTCTCGCACCTGGAGGACAACCTGCAGGGCGCGACCATCGAGCTGACCGACGACGAGTTCGAGGAGCTGTCGAAGCTGGGTCGCTGACGCGACCACGAGACGGACTGGAGGCGCGGTGTCGGCTGGCACCGCGCCTCCAGTCCGTCTGCTGTCCGTTTTCAGGACGCTGGCTTGCGTCGGCATACCGGGTATGTGCATACTCAGTATGTCCACGGTGGACGGAAACTGGGGGGATCGTCATGAGCGTACGGATGGGCGTACTCGCGCTGCTGGTGGGGGGACCCGGCTACGGGTACCAGCTCCGGGGGGAGTTCGAGCACCGGACCGGGGGCAGCTGGCCGCTGAACATCGGCCAGGTCTACACGACGCTCGACCGTCTGGAACGGGACGGCCTCGTGGCCCGCGGCGACGCCGACGACGACGGACACGTCGTCTACACGGCGACCGACGCGGGTCGCGAGGCAGTGGCGCGCTGGTTCAGCGAACCGGTCCCGGCCAAGCGCGGACGCGACGAGCTCGCGATCAAGTTCGCCCTCGCGGTCACCGTGCCCGGCGTCGACGTCACGCACCTCGTGCAGGTGCAGCGCGCGGCGGCCGTGCGGAACCTGCAGGACCTCACCCGGCTGAAGCGGGGCACGGACCCGGCGGAGGACCTCGCGTGGTCGCTCGTCCTCGAGTCGATGCTGTTCCAGGCGGAAGCCGAGGTGCGCTGGCTCGACCACGTGGAGTCGAGCGTCGCCCGGTACCGGCCGAACGAGCATCCCGCTCCGGTCGACGCACCGGCGTCCGACGCGACCGTCCGGAGCGCCCGGTGACCGCCGCGCCGCTCCTCGAGCTCGACGCCGTGAGCGTGCAGTACGGCTCCGGCGCGAAGGCCGTCACCGCCCTCGCCGGCATCGACCTGCAGATCCGCCGCGGCGAGATGGTCGCGGTGATGGGTACGTCGGGCTCCGGCAAGTCCACGCTGCTCGCGTGCGCCGGTACCCTGCTCCCACCGACCAGCGGTGAGGTGGTGATCGACGGGGACTTCGTGTCGGACCGTCCCGCGAAGGACCTCGCCGCGCTCCGCCGACGCCTGGTCGGGTTCGTGTTCCAGGACTTCAACCTCATCCCGTCGCTCACCGCCGTCGAGAACGTGGCCCTGCCGCTCGAACTCGACGGGTGGAAAGCCTCGCAGGCACGGCGAGCCGCAGAACTCGCGCTCGACAACGTCGAGCTCGGTCACCGTTCCGACGCCTTCCCGGACGACCTGTCCGGCGGGCAGCAGCAGCGCGTGGCGATCGCCCGCGGGGTCGTCGGCGAGCGCCGGCTGGTCCTCGCCGACGAGCCGACGGGTGCCCTGGACTCGCAGACCGGCGAGGTCGTGCTCCGGATGCTCCGCCGACACGTCGACGCCGGCGCGGGGGCGCTCCTCGTGACACACGACGCCCGGCACGCGGCGTGGGCGGACCGGATCGTGTTCCTCCGCGACGGCCGGGTGGTGGACGAGACGGTGTACTCGGGCGTCGAGATGGCGCTCACGGACCGGGCCGCCTCGTGAGCGCGCGTCGGCGCCGAGCCGACGTCGACCAGCCCCGTGTCCGCACGCCGTTCGCACTCCGGCCGGCGCTCCGGCTCGGGCGACGACTGGCGTTCGCGAAGGTCGGGCGTGCGGCGCTCATCGTCGCGCTGATCGGGATCCCGACGGCCGGGTTCGCCGCGGTGTCCGTCGTGGTGCAGTCCACGCAGCCGACCACGACCGAACAGCTCGGGTACGACCTCGGGCACGCGGCCGCGCAGATGCGGGCGATGGGCCCCGACCTGCCGGGCATGCGGCAGGACCCGGTCGCCTGGCAGTACTCCGAGGCAGCGAAGGGCAGCCCCGCGTCGAAGGCCGAGGGCGACCTCCGCTACGCGAACGTCCTCGACCACGTGCCGGCGGGCGCGGTGTCGATCCCGGTCGGGTCCGCGTCGATCGTGCTCTCCGGGCCGAAGGGTCCGATCGGGCTCATGGCCGTCGAGGGTGCGGTGTGGTCGAAGGTGCTCGCGGGGCACTGGCAGGTGCTCGAGGGCACCGCGCCGACCGACCGCGACGAGCTCATGGTGACGCCGGCGACCCTGACACGGCTGGGGGCGTCGATCGGGGACACCGTCGACCTGACCGACCCGGTCACGAAGCGGTTCACCATCACCGGGACGATGCGCGACCTCGGCTCCGACCCGGGCGAGCAGGGTGTCTTCCTGCCGTGGGGCACCACGCTCTCGCCGACCACCGGGGAGGACGCGCGCGGTGTCTCCGACGTCACGGTCTACCTGGCGTCCGACGCACCGACGTGGTCGGAGATCCGGCAGCTGAACGCGCACGGGATCGTCGTCCAGTCCCGCCCCGTCGTCCTCGACCCGCCGGACGAGCGGTTCCCTGCCGCGCAGCGGAACTCGTCCCTCGGCTGGTACCTCGGGGCGATGGCGCTGCTCGGGGTCTTCGCGATGTTCGAGGTCGCCCTGCTCGCCGGGGCCGCGTTCCTGGTCGGGACCCGGGCGGACACCCGCTCGTACGCGATCGTGACGAGTGTCGGTGGGGACCGTCGGTTCGTGCGGACGATCGTGGCCGGGTCGGGTCTCGTGCTCGGTGTCACCGGGGCGGTGCTCGGCGTCGCGCTCGGCATCGGGATCGGCGCGCTGGCGTTCCGTCTGGTCGACAACGGCAACGTCAGCACCTGGCCGGGCCTGCACGTCCCCGGGTTCCTGCTGCTCGCGATCGGTGCGGCCGGGGTGCTCGCCGGGCTCGTGGCCGCGCTGGTCGCCGCGCGTGCCGCCACCCGGATCAACGTGCTCGCCGCGCTGCGCGGATCCCTCCGACCGGCGCAGGTGAACCTCCGCGCCGAGCGTCGACGACGCGTCTGGGCACCGATGCTCATCGTCGTCGGCACGGTGATGACCCTCGCGTGCGGCGTCGGGGTCCTGCTGCTCAACGACCGTCCGGTGCAGGGCGACGACTACGCCTGGGTCGCGGGGGCGGGCGTCGCGATCGGCCCGTGCCTCGTGCAGGTCGGCGTCGCGATGTGCTCGCCGTGGCTCCTCGCGCTCGTCGCCCGCCTGTCGACGCGGCTCGGGCTGTCGGCACGCCTCGCTGCGCGGGATGCCCGACGGAACCCGGTCCGGACCGTCCCGGTGCTGGCGAGCGTGATGAGCGTCGTGTTCGTGGCCTCGGTCGCGATCACGTGGAGCGCGTCCTCGCACGCGCAGTTCGTCCGCGACTACGAGTACCGGACGGCGGTCGGCGTCGCGACGGCGTCCGTGTCGCTGAGCGACGACGAGGGGAACTCCGTCGGGTACGACGCGGCGCTCACCGCCAGGGCGGCGAAGATCGTCTCCGGCGTGCTCGACCACGACCGGGTCCGGGTGCTCGGCGTCGTCCAGGAGCAGGCGGGCAAGGGACCCTCCACGGTGACGCTGCCGCACGACTGGGTGCGCAAGGACTGCCGGACGAACGACACGACGTCGTGCTCGCAGTACCTGCAGTCGCAGGACAGCACGACGCCGCACATCTGGACCGGCACCGTCGACGACTACGCCCTGCTCACCGGGCACCGTCCGTCCGCGCGCGTCCGCGACGCGCTGGCCTCCGGCAAGGCCGTGTCGCTCTGGCCGGAGTACGCGCACGACGGCGCCGTGCGGCTCGACACGTTCCACGACCAGACCTGGGACAGCATGACGACGACGTCGGGGGAGCGACCGGACGCCACGACGACGATCCCCGCCGTGCTCGACGTGCAGTCGCCGCGGATCCAGGTCGGCGTCTTCATGACCCGCCAGACCGCCGAGCGGTACCGCGTGCCCGCCGTCGACGGGATGCTCGTGACGACGCAGCCGACCGAGCTCACCCCGACGCAGTGGGACGAACTGTCCTCCGCGTGGCAGAGCCAGGGCGGCCTCGACCGCGATCGGTGGGGTGGCCCGACGTTCATGTACGAGACCGGTCCGGTGGACGCGCAGGGCGTGGTGAAGGCGCTCGTGCTCGCACTCGCCGCTGCCGTGACGATCGGCGCGACGGCGGTCGCCATCGGACTCGCACGCTCGGACGGGCGCCGTGACGACGAGGTGCTCGACTCGGTCGGTGCGGCCCCGGTCCTCCGGCGTCGGGTGTCGGCCTGGCAGGCGGCGATCCTCACCACGGTCGGCGCGGTGATCGGCACCCTGCTCGGGCTGCTGCCGATCCGGGCGCTCACGCTGCGCTTCACGGCGGGTCCGGTCGGGACGTCGCACATGCCGTTCGTCGCGGACTGGCCGTTCCTCGCGTTGCTCGCCGTCGGCCTGCCCCTGCTGGTGACGGTGGGGACGTGGCTGACGGCGGGCCGCAGCCGACGGGTCGCGGTGCGTCGCGCACTCTGACGCGGCCCCACACCGGACTGGAGGCACGGGGCGGCGCCGCCACGCGCCTCCGGTCCGGCGGGATCTCGGCCCCGTCAGGAACGGGCGCCGGGCTGCACGACCATGAGGACGGCGACCGCCACCCACACGAGGTTGAACAGACCGACGAGGAGCGCGAGTCGACGCGGTGACGCGGCCGTGCCGTTGCCCCGGAGCACCTCGCGCTGCTCCGGCAGCACCCCGAACGCCAGGATCGCGGCCGCCACCGCCGTGAGTCCGATCGACACGAGCAGCCAGACATCGCCGAGGGAGTCCAGCTCGTACGCCAGCGCCACACCGAACGTCGGGACCGCGAGCGACACGATCGAGTAGACGTGGCAGATCCGGTGGAGGACCGTCGCGACCGCCCGCGCCCCCTGGTCGGCGGCGTCGGTGACGAGCGCACGAGCCGGCTTCGGGAACAGGCTGCCGGCGACCGCGACCGGCCCCAGGGTGAGGAGCGCCGCCACCACGTGGACGGTGAGGAGGACGCTGGACATCCGCACCAGCCTAGGGCGTGGGCGAAACTGGGAGCGGCCGCGAGGACCCACAGCGAACGCCGTGGTTCCCCAGGTCTGGGGACTGGTACCGAGCGCCGATCCGGGGGATACCTGATGTCGTGTCCCGCACCCGTCGGCTCGCCCTGATCGCGAGCATCGTCACCGCCGCCTGCCTCGTCGCTGGTGGCTCCTTCGTCGTCGGCTCCGCCGTCTTCGGCACCGCACGGTCGGCCACCGCCGAGAACGCGACCGCGGGCCTGTCCGTCCCCGGCGCCCGCGTCACCCTGGCACCGGTGGAGCGGGCGGACACCAGCATCCCGGTACGCGAGCAGGTCGTGACGGGTGCCCTCGGCGACCGCGGCCGCTCCGGCGCCGTCACCTTCGCGTACGCCGGCGACTCGATCACGGCCCGGCCCGACTCCTGGTTGCACGTCATCGAGTCCGACGCGCGCCTGCACGCCGTCGGCGGGTACGCGCACAGTGGCTACCGGGCGGACCAGGTGCTCCACGAGATCGGCCCGGTGCCGACGGCGGACGTCCTGGTGGTCGAACTCGGAACGAACGACGTCAACCAGGCGGTCCCGACGGCGACCACGATCGCGAACGTCGACGCCGTCGTGCGGAAGGTCGGCGCACAGCACGTCCTGGTCGTCGCCGGGCCGCCGTCGGACTGGACGAGCAGCCACTGGGGTGCCGATCGCCGCGCCGGGCAGCTCGTCCTGAGCCGGGCACTCGAGCGGGACGCGATCGAGCACGGCTGGTCGTACGTCGATCCGTTCACGGCGTTCCGGCAGGCGGACGGCGCCTGGGTGCGCGGTTCCTCGCCGGACGGCATCCACGGGACGGCGGCGACCAACGTCGGGATCGCACGGGAGATGGCCTCGGCGATCACGGCGGCCGCACGCCGAGACTGACCGTCACCGACTGCAAAGAACCTGCTGCAAAGAAGTACTTGCAAAGAGTTCTTTGCAGTCGTACTCTCGAGGCATGGCCCCCGAAGCACGCGTCCTCGACCTCCCGTCGATGAAGGCGCTCAACCATCCACTGCGCACCGAGCTCTTCAACGAGCTCGCCGCGCACGGTCCGGCGACGGCCACCACCCTCGCCGAACGGGTCGGGGAGTCAACCGGCTCGACCAGTTACCACCTCCGCCAGCTCGAGAAGCACGGCTTCATCGAGGAGGTCGAGGGCCGCGGCAACGGCCGTGAGCGCTGGTGGCGCCGGGTCCCCGTCGCCGTGCACTCCGGCGGCACGACCGGTCCGCAGTCGCCCGCGGGCATCGCCGCCGCGAGGTTGCTGGCGAACGGGTCGAACGAGTTCTCCGAGCAGCTGATCCGCGAGTTCCTCGCGCGCGACCAGGAGACGCTCGACCCCGCCTGGCGCGATGCGAGCGAGTTCTCCACCGCGATCATGCGGCTCACCCCGGACGAGGTCGTCGAACTCACCGACGGCATCCACGCCCTCATCGACACATTCCGTACCCGGCACGTGCTCGACGACACCACGGTCGAGGGCACCGAACGTGTCTTCCTCCGCCTCGCAGCACTGCCCGTCCTCGACGACGAAGAGCAAGGATCATGAGCGCAGCACTCCACCTCACCGACGTCGGCCCGCTCGAACGGGCCGCCCACCGCATCGGCACGGCACTGCTCCGCTGGAGCGAGTCGCGTGCCGCCCGGGTCGAGTTCCGGTCCGGGCCCGGCACGGCCCCCGACCGCACGACAGCACGCCTCGCCTTCGAGCAGCGCACCGCCCTGGAGGCACGCCACCGGCACTGGGACACGCTCACCGCCGACGTACCCCGGGTCCGCTGACCGGGGTCGGGCCCGACGGGTCGGCCTCAGCCGCCGACGCAGAACGACTCGACGGCGACGTGCACACCGTCGGGCCCCCCGCCGAGTCGCATCCGCTCGACGGCGGCATCGGCCCGGAGCGGCATGACGAGGTCGGTCCCCATGGCACGGTCGACCGTGGCGTAGCCCGCCGACTCCCAACCGGCCAGCACGCGCGGAGCGAGGTCCTGCGGCCGCACGGTCGGCAGCACGAGCGTCCCGGTCCACCGCCGCCCCTCGCCGTCGCACCGTTCCTCCGTCAGGACCACGGGTGGCGACGCCGCTCGCGCCGGGGTCGGCGAGGACAGGTCGTCGAGCGGACCGGCCCAGCGGATCGTGTCGTCGAGCAGTGTGCGGGTGCCGTCCTCGACCGCGGCGGCGGCGAGTTCCGTCGAGGTCACCGGCGTCGGGCCGGGCCACTCGGGCTCCGGCGTCCGCGCCGGGGCGGACGACGTCGCAGACCCGGGTCGGGACAGCAGCGACGCATCCGGCAGGCCGCTGCCCGCGAAGAGTGGACCGGTCGCGAGCGCGCCCGACAGCGCGACCGCGACGACGGCGTCCGCCGGCCAAGTGGTCATGATCGACGGGAGCTCGTCCTCGGGGATCCCCCGGTGTCGTCGCCACCGCAGCGTCAGCGAGGCGGTCAGGAACGCCGCACCCGCCAGCACGACGGGGAGTTCGACGAACAGCGGGAGGACACCGAGCCCGACGGCCCACCAGGTCGCCGGGAGCGCGGTCGCGACCGCCATCATGCCGTAGGCCGCGACGAGCAGACCGGTCTCACGCTCGGGGAGCCGCTCGTGGTAACCCGTCCTGCGGGTTGCGATCCAGACGGCCGCAGCGACGGCGTTGACGGCGACACCGATCCGACCGAACTCGAAGCCGACGAACTGACCGAACCCCCACCCGACGATCGTGTCGGGGTACGGGCCGTCGAGCTCGTACCGCGTGTGCCCGTCCAGGTGCAGCAGCACGAGCACACCGCCGATGCCGAGCAGGAAGAGCGCCCACGACCACCTCGGGACACCGAGGCGCCTGAGGGCCGCGGCGGCGAAGAGCACTGCGGCGGGCATCAGCAGGAGCAGCGCCGTGCCGGCCGCTGCGTCGAAGGCGTCGGGGTCCACGTCGCGACGCTACGAGTCCGACCTCGGCGCGGCAGAGTCAGGACGGAGGACTACGTCGGACGGCCCATCACAACCGGGTTCCCCGTGGCGGACGGGAGGCGCGTGGCGGGTCCCCACGCGCCTCCAGGCCGTCACTCGGGAAGCGGCTCCGCGTACGTGCGGAAGTCGCCGCGCTCGGTGTGGATCGCCCACAGGCGGTCCGCGATCGACTCGCCGGAGTGGTCCGGCTGCCCGTCGTCGATCCCGAACGGGATGATGAGCTGCCCGACGTGCACCTGTTCGTCGCGGACCGCGTCGTGCAGCAGCTGCGCGTAGGCGCTCTCGCCCGCGAAGGCGACGGACGTGCCGGTGACCCGCGCGCCCGGGCGGACGGCACTGCCGCCGTTCACGAACAGGATCGTGCCGCGGCCGATCGCACGCATGCCCGGCAGGACCTGGCGCACCGCGTTGACCGAGCCGTAGACCGAGAACTCGATCGGGCCGACCAGGTCCTCCGCCGTGGTCTCGAGCACCGGACGCATGTACTCCTTCGCGGGCAGCGGGCTGTACTGCAGCACCTCGATCGGGCCGAGCTGCTCGGTGGCACGCTCGAGCGCGCCGCGGAGCGAGTCGCCGTCCCGGACGTTCGCGGCGAACCCGGCAGCGGTGATGCCCTGCTCCCGCAGCGATGCGGCGAGGCCGTCGAGGCGGCCCTGGTTGCGGGAGACGAGGGCGATCGAGAAGCCCTCGCGGCCGAAGCGTTCGGCGACGGCGAGGCCGAGGCCCTTGCCGGCTCCGACGATGGCGATGGTGGTCATGGCGTGGTCCTTCCGGTTGTGACGGCGTCCTGCTCGTGCTCGGACCCGACGGTAGGCCGCGCAGCGCACCGGAGAGGGGTGCGGACAGGGCCACCCAGCGGATTCCCGAGCGCGCCGAGTGTGATCGACGCACGAACCGGGAGGAACACCGTGCACACGATCCTTCGACCACACCGCACCTGGGCGGCCCTCGGAGCGGCCGCCGTCACCGCACTCGTGCTGACGGCGTGCACGGACGACGGGGCACGGACGCTGCGGGGCACCGCGTCCGCTTCCGCGTCCACGGTCCCGACGGCCCCGGCAGCCGGGGTCCTCGCGCCGGGCGGTGAGACCTCCGACATCGCCACCGGCCTCGACGCCCCGTGGTCGGTGGTCCGCACCGGCGACGGTGTCGACGCCCTGGTCAGCGAACGCGACTCGGCGAAGGTGCTCGAGCTGACCGCGCCGGGGAAGACACGGGAGGTGGGCACGGTCGCGGGCGTCACCGGTGGGGGCGAGGGCGGACTGCTCGGGCTGGCGATGCACGACGGCGACCTGTTCGTGTACTCCACCGCCGAGGACGGCAACCGCATCCAGCGCTACGACCTCACCGGCAGCGCGGGGTCCTACGCGCTCGGCGACGCGACGACGATCATCGACGGGTTGCCGTCCAACAGCTTCCACAACGGCGGCCGCATCGCGTTCGGACCGGACGGCATGCTCTACGCGAGCGTCGGCGACGCCGGCACGGGGTCGGACGCACAGGACCGCGACTCGCTCGCCGGCAAGATCCTCCGGCTCACCCCGGACGGCGACGTCCCCGGCGCGAACCCGTTCCCCGGCTCCCCGGTGTGGAGCCTGGGACACCGGAACGTGCAGGGCATGGGCTGGACCGCGGACGGCACGATGTTCGCGTCCGAGTTCGGGCAGGACACCTGGGACGAGTTGAACGTCATCGAGCAGGGCAAGGACTACGGCTGGCCCGAGGTCGAGGGCAAGGGCGGCGAGGACCAGGGGTTCGTGGACCCAGTGCAGCAGTGGTCCACCGACGACGCGTCGCCGAGCGGCCTCGCGGTCATCGGTGACACGGTGTTCGTGGCGAACCTGCGCGGCGAGGTCGTCCGGGCGATCCCGGCGTCGTCACCCGCGGAGTCCGCCGAGTACTTCACGGGGGACTTCGGCCGCATCCGGACCGTGCTGGAGGGGCCGGAGGAGTCGCTCTGGTTCGTCACGAACAACACCGACGGCCGCGGCGACCCCACCGAGGGCGACGACCGGATCGTGTCGGTGCCGCTCGCCTGACCAGACCTCCGCTGGCAGGTACGGACGGCCCCTCCTTCGCTGCGGCCGGTCGCCGTACCGTGGAGGACATGGACACGAGAGACGAAGTCCGCGACTTCCTCCGCACCCGCCGGGAGCGCGTCACGCCGGAGCAGGTCGGTCTGCCCGACTTCGGCGGCGCCCGGCGCGTGAAGGGCCTCCGCCGCGAGGAGCTCGCCCTCGTCGCGGGCATGAGCGTCGACTACTACATCCGGCTCGAGCGGGGGAACCTCACCGGGGTGTCCGAGAGCGTGCTCGAGTCGCTGTCCCGTGCCCTCCGCCTCGACGACGCCGAGCACGCCCACCTGTTCGACCTCGCCCGTGCGCAGAACGCCTCGGCGACGACGCGGCGGCGGACCCCCACTTCGAAGGTCCGGCCGAACGTGCAACGGGTGCTCGACTCGATGACCGCACCCGCCTGGGTGCGGAACGGCCGTTCGGACTTCCTCGCCGGCAACGCCCTCGCCCGCGCGCTCTACGCACCGCTCTTCCTCAAACCGTCCGGGACACCGAACACCGCACGCTTCGCCTTCCTCGACCCCCGCGGCCGGGAGTACTGGCGCGACTGGGACGGCGTGACCGGTGACATGGTCGCCGTGCTCCGTGCCGAGGCCGCCCGATCGCCGTACGACAAGGGCCTCACCGACCTCATCGGGGAGCTCTCGACCCGCAGCGAGGAGTTCCGGCAGCGCTGGGCCGCGCACGACGTGATGCGGCACCGCACCGGCACGAAGCTGCTCCACCACCCGGAGGTCGGCGACCTCGACCTCACCTACGAGACGATGGAGCTGGTCACCGACACGGGGTTGACGCTCATCGTCTACGGCGCCGAGCCCGGCTCCCCGTCCGAGGAACGCCTGCAGCTGCTCGCCAACCTCACCGCGACCGAGGCGGCGAGCGCCGCGGAGGCGTCCACCGCCGAAGCCGCGGGTTCCGCTGCCGTGACCACCGCGGAGGACGCATGAGCGAGACCGACTCGATCCGCACCGCCCGCCCGGCGGAACCGCTCTCGTTCTTCGGACGGATCAGGTTCCGCCTGCACGCCGAACGCGAGATCGACGAACTCACACGCGACCACGCCCGTGAGGACCGCATCCGCGCCGAGGCAGCCGTCCGCCTGGCCCCGGGGCCGTGGCACCTCGGCGAGCTCTTCCGGCGCCGTCCGTGAGCGACCGCACGGGGATGACGCCCGCGCGGACCCTGCTCTTCGCGATCGCCGGGGGCGCGGCGGTCGGCAACCTGTACTGGGCACAACCGCTGCTCGACGAGATCGCGTCGTCGCTCGGGACCTCCGCAGCGGTCGCCGGGCTGCTCGTCACGCTGACCCAGGTCGGGTACGCGCTCGGCATCCTCCTCGTGGTGCCGCTCGGCGACGTCCTCGACCGGCGCCGGCTGATCCCCGGGGTGCTCGTCGCGTCCGCGGTCACGCTGCTCTTCGCCGCCGTCGCGCCGTCGTTCGCCGTGCTCCTGGTGGCACTCGCGCTCGTCGGTCTCACCACCGTCGCGGGCCAGCTCCTCATCCCGCTCGCCGGCGACCTCGCCGATCCCGCGTCCCGCGGGCGGGTGGTGGGGACCATCGCCTCGGGCGTCCTCACGGGCATCCTGGTCTCGCGGACGGTGAGCGGGCTCGTCGCGGACGCGTTCGGCTGGCGGACGATCTACGTGGTCGCCGCCGTCGCGGCCCTGGTCTTCGCCGTGCTGCTCCGACGGGCGATCCCCGAGCTGGACCGACGCGATCGCGTGCGGTACCCGGCGCTCATCGCCTCGGTGTTCCGTGCGGTCGCCGCGCACCGCTCCGTGCGCGTGACCCTCGTCATCAGCTCCGCGGTGTTCGCCGTCTTCACGATGTTCTGGACGGCGCTGACGTTCCTGCTCAGCGCGGAGCCGTTCGGGTACTCGACGAGTGCGATCGGGCTCGTGGGTCTGGCCGGACTCGCCGGTGCGGTCGCCGCGCAGCGGGTCGGTCGACTCCACGACCGCGGGGTCTCGGTGCCGGTGACCGGCGCGGCGATCGCCCTCGTGCTCGTCTCGCTCGTGGTCGCCGGGCTGGGGTCGCGGTCGATCGTGGTGGTCCTCGTCGCCGTCGTGTTGCTGGACGTCGGCGTGCAGGCGACGAACGTCCTCAACCAGACGCGGCTCTTCGCGATCGACCCGGCAGCGCGGAGCCGCCTCAACACCGCGTTCGTCACCGGGAACTTCGTCGGCGGAGCGATCGGGTCCGCACTCGCCTCGGTCCTGTGGAACGCCGGCGGGTGGACCGCGGTCACCGTGGGCGGCGCGGTGCTGGTCGGGTTCGCGCTGACGGTCTGGGCGGTCCACCGCCGACGTGGCTTGGTGGTGCGCACCGCGCACTGACGCGCGGATGGTGCGATGCACGGACTGGAGGCACGGGGCGGGCCGGCACCGTGCCTCCAGTTGCGTCCCGTGTCAGCGGCGGCGAGCCGACGCGAGGAGCGTGTGCTGACCGTAGCTGTCGTCATCGGGGTTGATCGTCACGCCGGGGGCGACGACCTCGTCGATGCGGTCGAGCACCTCGGCACTCAGGACCCGGTCGGCAGCCGGCAGCTGGGAGTCCAACTGCTCCATCGTGCGGGGACCGATGATCGCGCTCGTGACGCCGGGGTGGGTGATCGCCCACGCCAGTGCCAGCTCGATGAGCGACATGTCCTGCGACTCGGCGAGCAGTGCGAGCTCCTCGACGACGTCGAGCTTCCGCTGGTTCGCGGGTGTCGACATGTCGAACCGGGCGGCCGGACGGTGCTTCGCGGTCGGGGTGCCCGGGGCGTCCTTGCGCCACCGCCCGCTCAGCCAGCCGCCGGCGAGCGGGCTGTACACGAGGGTGCCCATGCCGTACCGCTGGGCGGTGGGGAGCACGTCCTGCTCGATGCCGCGCACGAGGATCGAGTACGGCGGCTGCTCGGTGCGGAAGCGCTCGAGGCCGCGACGCTCGGAGACCCACTGCGCCTCGACGATCTCGGCGCCGGAGTACGACGACGAGCCGATGTTCCGGACCTTGCCCTGGCGGACGAGGTCGGTCAGGGCCCCCAGGGTCTCCTCGACGTCCATCGACGGCGAGGGCCGGTGCACCTGGTACAGGTCGATGTGGTCCGTGCCGAGACGACGGAGGGAGTCCTCGACCTCCCGGATGATCCAGCGGCGCGATCCCCCCGAGCGGTTCGGTCCCTCGCCCATCGGCATGAAGAACTTCGTGGCCAGCACGACGTCGTCACGGCGACCCTTGAGCGCCTTGCCGACGATCTCCTCCGAGACGCCGTCCGAGTAGACGTCGGCGGTGTCGACGAAGTTGATGCCCGCGTCGAGTGCGCGGTGGATGATCCGGATCGAGTCGTCGACGTCGGCGTTCGCCCACGGGCCGAACATCATCGTGCCCAGCGCGAGCGGGCTCACCTCGACGCCGGTGCGTCCGAGCTGGCGGTACTCCATGGTGTCCTCTCCGTGCCGGTCTGGTCCGACCGGCACGCTTGCCACGGTAGGTCGACGGGCGTGCCGGAAAGGGGTGAGGACCGTACCTCCCTCGCACCCGGACCCACCCGTAGCGTCGAGGCATGAGCCTCACCGAGTTCGACCCCGAGTTCGCCCAGTACTCCGCTGCCTTCGTCGAGGAGACGCTGCGGCACGCATCGCTGGGTGAGCACGACCGACTCGTGGTGCAGCTCGGCGCCGTCGTCGCCGTCGGCGCACACGGGACGTTCCGGGAGCTGCTCGGCTCGGCGCTCGACGGGCCGGTCACGCCGGTCGAGGCGAAGGAGGTCGTGTACCAGGCGGTCGCGTACGTCGGGTTCGCTCGCGCGTCGGACTTCCTCGGGATCGTGAACGAGGCCCTCACCGCGCGGGGCGTCGAACTGCCCCTGCCCGGTCAGTCGACGAGCACCCCGGAGGACCGGCTCGAGCGCGGCCGGGAGGTCCAGGGCGCCGTCGTCGGCACCGAGCGCCTCGACGCGATGTACGACAACGCGACGCCGGACACCCTGCACTTCCAGCGGTTCCTGACCGGCAACTGCTTCGGCGACACCGTGGGTCGCGCGGGCCTCGACCTGCGGACGCGGGAGCTCCTGACGTTCGCGGTGCTCGTCGCGCTCGGCGGGGCGGACGGCCAGGTGCGCGGGCACGTGGCTGGGAACCTGCAGGTCGGGAACACCCGCGCGGACCTGCTCGACGTGCTCACCGTGCTGGTGCCCTGGATCGGGTACCCCCGCACGCTCAACGGCCTGGCCGCGGTGAACGAGGGCGCGCCCGCCGCCTGACGGTCAGATGGCGAGTTCCACGTCGTGGCCGTTGACGGTCACGATGATCCGGGGGTTCTGCGCGCCGGTCGCGGTGATGTAGCTCCGGAGCGTGGAGAGCAGCATGTCCTCTCGACGCTCCATCTGCGACACCGCGCCCTGGCTGATCCCGAGTTCGTGAGCGATCTCGGCCTGCGTCCGCTTGCCGGCTTCCCGCACCATCGCGAGGCTCATCGCGTGGACGCGGTCCAACTCGTCGCCCTCGGCGTCGAGCGCCTCGACGGCCTCCGCCATGCCCGGTCGCCGGAGCAGCCGCTCGAGGCGGTCGTTCCCGCGTACGAAGTCCTTCTCGCCCATCACGCTTCCTTCGCTTCGTCGACCCATCGGTCGATCAATCGGTCGGCCCGGATGCCCACCGAGTCGTAGAACACGTCGCCCATCGAGGCCTTGTCTCCCGAGAACAGCGTGACGACCACTCGATCCGCACCCGGCGGGAACCAGCAGATCAGCCGCAGCGCGATTCCCTCAACGTACGGGTGCGAGACCCGCCAGACGACGTGCTGCTTCGACTGCCGGACTCGCTTGATCATCGCCGTGTCCTGCACGGGCACCGCGTCCAGATCCGCCAACCGTTTGAGCATGAAGGTGAGGAGCTCGAGCCGACGCTGCCCACGCGGGGTCGCGTCGGCTTCGAGTCGGTCGAGCTGGTCGTCGAACTCTCGTGGCCAGTCGATCCGCATGCGATGCAGATTAGTCAGGACTGATATTAGCTGCAACTGATCACAGTCGCAAGCACAACTGGGTCGCGGTCAGGCGATGAGGGGCCGCGCGACGTCGACCTCGCCGTGCTCCACCAGCCAGCGGACCGCGTCGAGCACGGTCGCCTCGGCCGTGTACGCCGGAACGTAGCCCAGCAGGCGGCGCGGCTTCTCGGTGCTGAACACCTGGCTGCGCGACAGGTGCTCCCAGCTCGCACCGGCGTGCTCCGGAGCCGTGGTCTCACGGAACCGGTCCCACGTGACGGAGTCGAGCCGCGCCTCCTGGCCGAACCACGACGCCGCGAGGTGGGCGTACCCGCGCGCCGTGAGCGCTGTCGGGGCCGTGACGAAGAAGTCCTCGCCCGCCGCGGCCTCCCGGTGCTCGACGGCGAGCTGGAAGGCCTGCGCGACGTCGTCGGCGTGCACGTGCGCCATGGTCTCGGCGCCGAGGCCGGGCACCTCGAGGGTCTCGCCGGCCGACAGCCGCGTCCAGACGGACGGGTCGAGGTTCCCGAGCGGACCGATCGGCGCCCAGCCCGGACCGCTGATGTGCCCGGGGTGCAGCGAGGTCGTGACGACACCACCGTCGGCGGTTTCACGCTTGAGCATCCGGGCGATGGCGTCCTTCTGGGTACCGTACTCACCGAACGGCTCGGTGGCGTTCTCCTCAGTGATCGGCAGGACGCGCGAGACCCCGGCACGCCAGATCGACCCGCAGTGCACCAGGTGCGTGCCGGTCCCGCGCAGCGCGGCGACGAGGGCCTCGGCGGAGGACAGCGTGAAACAGACGAGGTCGACGACGGTATCCGCGTGGAGCGCGGCGATGCGGACACCGAACGTGCCGTCGCGGTCCTCCTGCTCGCGGTCCGCGGTGACCCGCTCGACCTGCGCCCACTCGGGGGAGTCGGCGTAGGCGGAGCGGGTCCCGCGGCTCACGGCGACGACCTCGTGCCCGGCACGGACGAGTCGGGGGACGAGGAACGTGCCGATGTGGCCGGTGGCTCCGATGACGACGATGCGCATGCCGGTCACGCTAGGCCGATCAGGCTGGGCGGGACAGGCCCTGTCGCACCCACCCTGCGGGTCGGGAGGAACGGGGCGGGCCCGCACAGCGCCTCCCGTCCGTCAGCGGGTCGACTGCAGGGCCGGGAGCGGCCGGTCCGAATCAGCCGTGTGCGTGAGTCGCGTCATCAGGGGCGCCACCGGACGCGAGGTCAGGACGTGGTGCGCGGCGCGCTGCGCCGCGAGACCCAGCTTCGTCTGCGGGTAGGCGAAGTGCTTGACGCCCGACGGCATGGTCTGGATCCGGTCGACGAGCGGCCGCATCCACGCGTCGAAGGCGTCGAACGCGCGTGCGGTGTCGGTCTCCGAGGCGAGGGACGCGGCCAGGACGTACCCGCCGGTGAGCGCCAACGAGCTCCCACCGCCGCCCATCGGGGTCACGCACCAGGCCGCGTCGCCGAGGAGCACCACGGATCCCCGGTGCCAGGTCGGCGCGTGGATTTGCGTGAGGTCGTCGACGTAGACGTCGTCCGAGTGCTCGAAGCCATCCAGCACACGGTCGGTCTGCCAGCCGGCGCCGGCGTAGCGTTCATGCCGGTCCGGAACCTCGCCGTCGTCGTTGGTGTACGCAAGCATCGCTCTGGTCGTGCCGTGGTTGTCCGGCCGGAGGTGCACTTGTCGGCCCTCGACCGCGTTGTACCAGCGCCAGGTGTCGTCGTCCGACGGGATCCGGGGGATCGTCCCGAACTCCATGGTGACGCCGAGCCGTCGGGGTTCGAAGGTGAAGAGCAGGTCGCGGGTGGTCGACCGCACCCCTTCGGCGATGACGAGGAGGTCGGCCTGGAGCGTCGCACCGTCCCGGGTGCGGACCGTGACGGGTCGTCCGTCCGAGCCGTCCTCGTCCACCGCGGCGACCGCGTCGTCGAAGACGAGCCGCACGCGATCCGGCAACGCCTGACGGATCGCGTCCGCGAAGTCGCCGCGCAGGACCTCGAGCTCCGCAGTCGCGCCCTCACCGGAGTCGTCGTCGGGCAGGCGGACGATGGTCTTGCCCTGCTCGTCGACGATCACCGTGCCGGTCTCGCCCGTGTTGGCGGCACGGACGGCTTCGGTCAGGCCCATGCGGTCGAGGACCTCGCGGGCGACCCCGCGCACGTCGACGTTCTGGCCGCCGGTGCGGAACGCCGCCGAGCGCTCGAGGACGGTGACGTCCCAGCCGGTCCGGTCCAACCAGTACGCCGCTGAGAGCCCGGCGATGCTCGCCCCGGTGACGAGGGCGCGACGCGTGACCGTCACGAGGCGGTGATGACCTTCACGGAACCGGCGATGGTCGCGGCGTCCTCGGCGAGCGCGACCACGGGGTCAGGCAGCCTCGTGGTCGCACCGACGAGCTTGCGCGCACCCCAGCCGACGAAGCTGCCGACGATGGCGCCGACGCCGCCGAGGATCGCGCCCTCGATGCGGAGGTCCCGCTTGCCCGTGGTCCCGAGTGCGGCACCGGCGAGCGCACCGGAGGCGACCCGGCCGATCAGACCGGCGGGGGAGATCCGGTTCGGGGTCCCCGGCAGCTTGTCCCCGATGAGCTCACCGACGGCGGAGGCGACGAGCACGCCGCGGCCGATCGGGGTGCTGAACACCTTCCAGTCCTGCCACGACCCCTTGAGCGAGGAACGGTCGTGGTTCAGCGCCATGACGGCGAGCGGGGTGGCGCTCCGGCCACCGCTCAGGATGCCCAGTGCCAGGGTGCGGACCAGGGTGTGCTGCTCGTTGTTCTTGCTCATCGATTCTCCTGTCGAGTCGGTTCGGAACCTACTCTTGCGCTCCTGGTACTCAGCGATACTATGTACTGGTAGTCAGCGACGCTGAATACCAGCGACACTGAGTACCGACACCGCGACCGGCGGCACGACCGGCACCACGACCGCCACCACATCGACAGCAGGAGGCACGCATGCCCAAGCAGGAGACCGAGATGCTCAAGGGCATCCTCGAGGGGATCGTCCTCGCCGTACTCGTCGGCCGACCGGCCCACGGGTACGAGATCACGGCCTCGCTCCGGGAGCAGGGCTTCACCGACATCGCCGAGGGCACCGTCTACGCCCTGCTCGTCCGCATCGAGCAGCGCGGCCTCGTAGACGTCGAGAAGGTCCCCTCGGAGAAGGGCCCGCCCCGCAAGGTGTTCACGCTGAACGCCCGCGGGCAGGAGCAGCTCGACGACTTCTGGCAGGCATGGGCCTTCCTCTCCGAGCGGCTCGACCACCTCAAGCACACCACCACCAGCACGAACGGACAGGACTGACCATGGGGATCTCGATCTCGGACATCACGACCAAGCTCATCGGCGACAAGAAGCGCTGGAAGCAGTACAAGGCCCGCACGGCAGCGCTGCCGACGAGTCACCGCACCGCCATCGACGGCATCGAGCGGTACCTGATGTACACCGGCCCGAACGACGGCGAGCAGCTCATGCGCATGCTCGACGACCTCGCCGACCTGTTCGAGCAGAGCGCCGCCGACGGCACGAGCGTCCGCGCGGTGGTCGGCGACGACCCGATCGCCTTCGCCGAGGAGTTCAAGGCGAACTACGGCATCGGCTCGTGGCTCAGCAAGGAGCAGCAGCGCCTCGTCGACGCGATCGACAAGGCCGACAGGGAACGAGACCCCTCGTGACCGCGGCGATCCGGGTCCGGGGGCTCGAGAAGTCCTTCGGTGACCTGCACGTCCTGCGTGGCGTCGACCTCGACGTCGAGGCCGGCTCCGTGGTCGCCCTGCTCGGTTCGAACGGCGCGGGCAAGACCACCACGATCCGGATCCTCGCGACGCTGGCGAAGGCCACGGCCGGCGCGGCGTCGGTCGCGGGACACGACGTGGCCGCGGAACCCGGTGCGGTCCGCGAGTCGATCAGCCTCACCGGGCAGTTCGCCGCCGTCGACGAGGTCCTGACGGGTCGCGAGAACCTCGTCCTCGTCGCCCGGCTCCGGCACCTGCCGCACGCCGGCACCATCGCCGACGGCCTGCTCGCCCGGTTCTCCCTCACCGAGGCGGGGTCGCGTCGTGCCGGGACCTACTCGGGCGGGATGCGTCGACGGCTCGACATCGCGATGAGCCTGATCGGGGACCCGGCCGTGGTGTTCCTCGACGAACCGACGACCGGCCTCGACCCCGAGGCACGCATCGAGGTCTGGGACGCCGTCCGCGCCCTCGCCGCCGGCGGCACCACCGTGCTGCTCACCACGCAGTACCTGGACGAGGCCGAGCACCTCGCCGACCGCATCGCCATCCTGCACGAGGGCCGCATCATCGCCGACGGCACCCTCGCCGAACTCCAGCGACTGCTCCCGCCCGCGAAGGTCGAGTACGTCGAGAAGCAACCCACGCTCGAGGACGTCTTCCTCGCAGTCATCGGCCACGAGAAGGAGGTCGCGTGATGTCCGCCCACCCGATCCACGACACCGCCGTCCTGACCGGGCGCTCCCTGAAGCACGTGCTCCGGAGCCCCGACACGATCATCACCACCGCCGTGATGCCCATCGCGTTCCTGCTGCTGTTCGTCTACGTCTTCGGCGGCGCGATCGAGACCGGGAGCACCTCGTACGTCGACTACCTGCTGCCGGGGATCCTGCTCATCACGGTGGCGTCCGGGGTGGCGTACACGTCCTACCGGCTGTTCCTCGACCTGCAGGCCGGGATCGACGAACGCTTCCGGTCGATGCCGATCGTGCGCGCGGCGTCGCTGTGGGCGCACGTGCTGACATCGCTCGTCGCCAACCTGGTGTCGGTGACCGTGGTCGTCGGGGTCGCCCTGCTCATGGGGTTCCGGAGCAGTGCGGGCGTCGGTGCGTGGCTCGCGGTGCTCGGGATCCTCGTCCTGTTCACCCTGGCGCTCACCTGGATCGCGGTCGTGGCGGGGCTGTCGGCGAAGTCGGTGGACGGCGCGAGCGCGTTCTCGTACCCGCTGATCTTCCTGCCGTTCATCAGCTCGGCGTTCGTGCCGACCGACACCATGCCCGGTCCGGTCCGCTGGTTCGCGGAGCACCAGCCGGTCACGTCCATCGTGAACTCGATCCGTGCGCTGCTCGCGGGGCAGGCACCCGAGTCCGACCTGTGGGTCGCGTCGGCCTGGTGCGTCGGGATCCTGCTCGTCGCCTTCGGCGCCGCGACCCTGGTGCAGCGCCGGCGGGTCGGCTGACGCGACCAACAGGCGGACTGGAGGCGCGGTGCCAGCTGGCACCGCGCCTCCAGTCCGATGATGGTCACCTGCAGACCGCCACCCGGTCTGCTGAGGCGCCGCGAGTAGCGTCCGCCGCATGAGCAACGTCATCCTCTTCGGCGGCCACGGCAAGGTCGCACTCCTCGCCACCCGGATCCTCGCCGACCGCGGCCACACCGTCACCTCGGTCATCCGCGACCCCGACCAGGCCGACGAGATCCGGTCCCACGGCGGCGAGCCGCACGTCGCGGACATCCAGCAGCAGACCCTCACCGACTTCGCCGAACTCATCCACGGGCACGACGCCGTCGTGTGGTCCGCGGGCGCCGGCGGGGGATCCGCCGACCGGACGTGGGCGATCGACCGTGATGCCGCCGTGCTGTCCGTCCAGGGAGCCGCGAAGGCCGGCGTCGACCGGTACGTGATGGTGTCCTGGTCCGGTTCGGTCCTCGACCACGGGGTCCCGCAGGACAACGACTTCTTCGCGTACGCGCAGTCGAAGATGGTCGCCGACGCCGTCCTCCGTGACTCGGGGCTGCGGTGGACCGTCGTCGCACCGAGCACCCTCACCGACGACGAGCCCACCGGCTCGGTCGACTGGGACGGGTCCTCGACCGAGGTGCCGCGCGGGGACGTCGCGCACGTCGTGGCGGACGCCGTCGAGAGCGACGAGACCGTCGGGAAGACCATCCGCTTCAACACCGGGTCGACCCCGATCGCCGACTTCCTCCGCTCGGCGGGCTGAGCACCGTGGCACGCAACCGCGACCCCTACCGCGGCCGGCTCGCCGTCGTCACCGGTGCGAGCGGCGGCATCGGCGAGTCCCTGGCGGAGGGCCTCGCAGCGGGCGGGGCCGACCTCGTGCTCGTCGCCCGCTCGGCCGACCGCCTCGAGACCGTGGCGGGTCGTCTCCGCTCGCGTCACGGGGTCTCGGTGCGGGTACTGCCGGCGGACCTCGCGACCGGTCCCGGCGTCGACTCGGTGATCGAGGCGCTGCAGGGCACACGGGTCGACGTCCTCGTCGCGAACGCCGGTGTCGGGTGGCACGGCTCCTTCGCGGAGCAGCCCGACGACGGCATCGTCCAGCAGATCGCCCTCAACGAGACCGCGGTGGTGCGGCTCGTCCGCGCGTTCCTCCCCGGGATGACCGCGCGCCGGGTGGGCGGCGTGATGACGGTCGCGTCGACGGCGTCCTTCCAGCCGACACCGCACATGGCACTCTACGGTGCGACGAAGGCGTTCGTGCTCTCGTTCACCGAGGCGCTGTGGGAGGAGACCCGGGGCTCCGGCGTCCGGGTCCTCGCGCTCTGTCCGGGGCCGACGTCGACCGGGTTCTTCGAGGCTGCCGGCGGCGGGTCCTTCCTGGAGGGCGGACGCCAGACCGCGGACGAGGTCGCACGGGTCGGGCTCGAGGCGTTCGCGCGGAACGGGGGTCCGACGGTGGTGTCCGGTGCCCGGAACGCCGTGATGGCAAGCGCGCACCGGTTCGTGCCGCGGGGGCTGATGGCGCGCATGTCCGCGATGGTGATGCGATGACGAACCCGACGGTCCTCTTCGTGCACGGCGCGCTCGTCCGCGACGGTGCGTGGTGGTGGGGCCCGACGGCCGACCTCCTCCGGGAACGCACCGGCATCGAGAGCCGAGCGGTCGCGTTGCCGTCCTGCGGCGAGACCGAGGCGGCCGGTGGCCTGACCGAGGACGCCGCGGCGCTGCGCCGAGCACTCGACGAGGTGCCCGAGGCGCTCCTCGTGGGCCACTCCTACGGCGGGACCGTCATCGCCGAGGCCGGCCCGCACCCCGCCGTGTCGCACCTGCTGCTCGTGTCGTCCTACCTGCCGCCGGTCGGGTCGTCGCAGGGCTCGATCATGTCCGGCGAGCCGGACCCCGTCGCGGTCCGCCAGGACGACGACGGACGCATCGTCGTCGACGGGTACGACGCGGACTCGTTCGGAGCACGGTTCCTGCAGGACGCCGACGAGGCCACCCGCCGCGAGGCCTGGAGCCGCGTCACCTCGCAGGACGTCCGAGCGTTCGGGACGCCGACGACCGCGGCCGGGTGGACGGACGTGGACTCCACGGCGATCGTGTGCGGTGACGACCGATCGACCACGGTCGCCCTGCAGCGGCAGCACGCCGGACGGGCGACGCGCGCCGTCGAGCTGCCGACCGGGCACCACCCGTTCATCAGTCGACCGGACCTCGTCGTCGAGCAGCTCGAGGCGTTCCTGGTCTGACCGGGCGCGCCGGCAGGTCGTTCCACACATCGGCCCAGACCGACTCGAAGTCGACCGGCCGGAGGTCCCCGGCCCGGAGTGCGCGCTCCGTGACGGCCAACGCGTCGAGGGAACGCCGGAGCAGCCGGACGTCCCCGTGGACCTCGGGCCGGCTGTTGCCGTGGAACGTCGTCACGGTGACCGAGCGGACACCGGGTCGCAGCCGCCGGGTCGCTCGGGCGAGCGTCGCGAACCCAGCCCCGTAGACGAGCACCGCCGCCAGGGTGCCGATGACCGGCGACCCGGCGAGCGCCGCCATCACCGCGACGGCGAGGAGCGCCCCGACGCCCGGCCACGTCGACCACGCCCGCAGCCGCGCACGTTCGCTCCGCGTGGTGCCGGGCGGGAAGACGACCAGGGTGCGGCTGCTCCACATCGTGCGACCCACAGGGCGTGCCGAGCAGCTGCCCCAGACGTGCGGTCCGTCGACCACTCGGGCGCGCAGGTCCGCTCCGGTCCGGTGCCACGTGGCGTGGCTCACCGCGACACCTCGGCCCGCACGGGCGCGACGACGTCACGGTGCCGGATCGCCGAGACGCAGGGGAAGCAGAGCAGGTCGCCCTCCCGGACGTCCGCGGGCAACGGTGCCGGCAGCCGGTGGAAGGGTTCGCCGTCCGTTCCGTCGTACAGCGTGACCACGGAGGTCCGGGTCGGGGCGGCCGTGCTGACCCGTCCGATCAACCGCACCTGGTCGAGCACGGCGAACGGGGGCAGCACGGCGTCGAGCTCGAGGAGCACCAGACCGGTCCGCGGTCGACGGACCCGGAGGACCGAGGCCACGGCGACGCTCACGTCGCGCGGCGTCCACGAGCGCGGTCGGTGACGGGGCGGCGCCTGCTCGGCAGTGTGCACGCACGGGGTGCCGGTCAGTCCGGCGAGCCGCACCATCGACACGGCGGCGACCAGGACGTCGTCGGTGGTGGTCTCGGTGTGGGCCGGCCAGAGGGCGGGGTCCATCGGTTCCGGGAGGGACGCGCGGAGCGTCGGGAGGATCGCTGTCAGGGTCACACCGACACGATCCGTCCGGGAGCCGGCCCGGGGAACGGGTCCTGACGGACTCCTCACGCCCCGGTGCCGACTCCGTGCGGCGCCCTGACGGCTCAGGCGAACTGGGCGTAGAAGCGCTCGGGCTCGTGCGCGAGCGACGCCTTCACCATCGCGCTCCACTCGTCCACCACGACCTCGGCCGCACCGCGCTCGACCCCGTCGAGTGCAGCCCGCGCGGCCTCCGCCGGGTCGATCATCGGGCCCTCGTACCCGGCCATGATGTCGGTGTCGGCCGCGCCGAGGTGGAGGCCCTGCACCGTGATGCCCTTCGCGGTGAGTTCGAGTCGGGCGGCGTTCGTCATGTTCCACTCCGCGGCCTTCGCCGCTGCGTACCCGCCGGAGCCCGGGTAGGCGAACCACGACAGCGCCGACAGCACGTTCACGATCCCGCCGCCGCCGTTCCGCTCGATGACCGGCGCGAAGGCCCGGACCATCCCCAGGTTGCCCCAGAAGTGCGTGTCCATCTCGCGTCGGACGTCGTCCAGGGGGTCCGTGAGCAGGGAGCCGGTCGTCGCGATCCCCGCGTTGTTGACCAGCAGCGTGACGTCCGACGCCGAGGCGGCAGCGGCGGCGATCGACGCCTGGTCGGTGATGTCCAGCGGCAGGACCTCGACGCCCTCGATGTCGACGAGCTCGGGGCGGCGGGCGGTGGCGTAGACCTTGGCCGCTCCGCGTTCGAGCAGCTGCAGCACGAAGCGTCGTCCGATGCCGCGGTTCGAGCCCGTGACGAGTGCGACCGATCCAGCGATGTCCATGGTGTTCCTCCTGCCGGGCGGGCACTTCCCGCGGCGGCTCGGCTACGCTAAGACCTGACATCCATGTGAGGTGCAAGGAGGAATCGTGCGCATCGGAGACCTCGCCGCCGCGACCGGGGCCAGCGTCCGCTCACTGCGGTACTACGAGGAGCAGGGCCTGCTCGTCGCGACCCGCACGCCGAGCGGGCAGCGCACCTACGGCGCACCCGCGGTCGAACGCGTGCAGCTCGTCCAGCAGCTCTTCGCCGCCGGGCTGCCCAGCCGGACCATCGTGCAACTGCTGCCCTGCGTCGACTCGGGTCGGGCGACCCCGGAGTCGTTCGCGCTGCTGGTGTCCGAGCGCGACCGGATCACGGCGCAGCTGGCCGAACTCGAGGCCGCACGGGAACGGCTCGACGAGGTCATCGCGATCAGCGAGCACCCGACGCCCGAGCACTGCCCGGCGCTCCGGGACCCCCAGCCGCAGGCCCAGGCGGCCTGACGGTCAGCCGAGCACGGCGCTCGCGATCTGCCGTGCCGCCTGCTCGGCGGTCGCGTTCGTCGTGTCGACCACCTCGGCCTCGTCGTGCAACCACGTCCGCGCTGCCTCGGCGTAGGGCTCGACCCGACTGAACCGGAACGTCGACGGACCCATGTCGGTGTCGTTCCGGATCCGGTCGCGGAGCGTGACCGTGTCGGTGTGCAGCACGAAGTGCCGCACCGGGATGCCGTGCCCCGCAAGGCCGTCCGCGATCTCCCGCCAGTACCGCTCGACCAGGACGGTCTGCGGCATGATCAACGTCCCGCCCGCGTACTGCAGGACCTGCCGGGCGGTCTCCACGACGAGCGGCCGCCACGGGTCCCAGTGCTGGAAGTCGTCCGTCGCGCGCAGGGTCGGCCGGATGTCCATCAGCGTCTCGCCGACCTTCTCGGGGTCGAGGACCCGGGCGTCCGGCAGCAGCGGCTGCAGCAGACGACTCGTGGTGGTCTTGCCGACGCCGTGGGTGCCGTTGAGCCAGACGATCATGCGTCCAGTGTGCCCGGGCCGTCGACCTCGAGGTGCGCGTGGTCGGGCAGGTCGATCGCGTCCGCCGGGGGCGTGAAGAACCGGTCTCCGAGCCGTCCGATCAGCGGCGTGGAAGCGACGCGCACCGCCGCTCCGAACGCCGCGATGCCGAGCCGGGACTTCGGGTTCGCGACGCGCGGGGTGCCCGGCGGCAGCTGCTGGGCCTGCGTGACGTACGGGCGCATGATCCGCTCGTACCCACGGAGGGCGTCCCGGTGGTCGACGTGCGCCGCGAGTTCGCCGGCGAGCACGTAGGCGCCGGTGAGGGACAGGCTCGTGCCCATCCCGCTGACCGGGGAGGCGCAGTACGCCGCGTCGCCGACCAGGGCCACGCGACCGTCCGACCACCGCGGCGCGTGCACCTGGCCGATCGACTCGGAGTACAGGTCGTCGGACCGGTCGAAGCCCTCGAGGACCCGACGCGCCTCCCACCCGGCGTCGGCGAAGAGCGCGTGCAGCCGGCGGCGCTGGGCGTCGAGGTCGCGGCGCTCCGATCCCGCCCGTTCGTGCTTCCGGTCCGTCACGATCGACATCGCCGCGCGGATCGTGCCGTGTGCGTCCGGTCGGAGCGTGATCGACCGTCCGCCCGGGGCGTTGTACCAACGCCACCAGTCGTCGTCGGCGGCGGTTCGGGGGATCGTGCCGTAGGTCGTCTCGAGACCGAGCGACCGGATCTCGGGTTCGTCGCCGAACACGAGCCGCCGGGTACTCGACCCGATGCCGTCCGCGGCGACGACCAGGTCGAACCGCTCGTCGGGGGCGGTCTCGAACGACACCGTGACGCCGTCGTCGTCCTGGTCGACCCCCGTGATCCGGTCGCCGTAGCGGTACTCGGTGGCTCCGGTGGTCCGGTCGACGAGCAGGCGCGCGAGGTCGCCGCGCAGGACCTCGAGCTCCGCGGTGGCCCCGCCGGAGTCGGACGTGCCCGCCGGGAACTCGGCGACGGTCCTGCCGCGCGGGCCGACGAAGCGTGTGCCGACCTCACCCGTCGTCGCCGCCCGGATGTCGTCCTCGATGCCCATGCGCCGCGCGACCTCGCGCCCGGCACCGCGGACGTCGACGTTCTGGCCGCCGGTCCGGAGTGCCGGTGCACGCTCGACGACCACCGTCCGGTAGCCGTAGCGGTGGAGCCAGTACGCCAGTGCGGGTCCGGCGATGCTCGCGCCGGAGATCAGGACGCGTCCACGGTCGGTGCGCTGCATCATTCCTCAGATCCTTGATTACCAATGATATTGGCAATGTACACGGTTACCATGGAAGCCGTGCCGCACGAGGACCAGCCGGGGCAGCCCCGACGAGACCGCGACGACCGCCGCGACCGCGAGTCCGCCCGCCGCGACGGTCGGCCACTCCCCGACGACGACATCCGTTCCCGCGTGCAGCAGGTCGCGGTCCGGCAGCAGCGGTTCGAACGGCACCTGGCGCGGGCGCTCGAGGTCGACGCGATGGGCCTCGAGGCGATGGACCACCTCATCGCGACCGGGCCGGCGACGCCGACCGAACTGGCCCGCCGACTCGAGATCTCGACCGCCGCGATGACGCTCGTGCTGAACCGGTTGGAGACCGCTGGGCACGTCCGGCGCGACCGCCACCCGAGCGACGGACGGAAGCTCGTGGTCACTGCCGCCGAACGCTCCTCCGACCGCGCGTACGACCTCGTGCTGCCGCTGATCGACGGGATCGAGGACCTCGTGGACGGCATGGACGCCGACCAGCGGGCCGCCGTCGAGACCTTCCTGGACCGGCTGATCGCGATCTACGACGACGCGACCGGTTGACGGAGAGGAGGCGCGTGGCGGCGCCGCCACGCGCCTCCAGTCCGTCGGCGGTCGCGACTACCGTTCGAGAGGTCACCACCGGAAGGGACCACCAGATGCCGACCATCGATGTCCTGGGCCACCGGATCGCGTACGAGGCGTACGGCGATCCGCAGCAGCCGCTGCTGGTCCTCGTGCACGGGCTGAACGGCGACGCGTCCACCGTCGCACCGCTCGCAGCGCGACTGGCGAGGCGTTTCCACGTCGTGACGCCCGACGCGCTCGGGCACGGCCACTCCGACCACCCGGCGTCCTTCACCATCGAGGACCAGGGTCGCGTGCTGAACGCCCTCGTCGCGGCACTCGGACGGTCCAGCGCGACCCTCGCGGGCATCTCGATGGGCTCGTACCTCGTCGCGCAGGCCGCGATCCTCGAACCCGTGCGCACCGACCGACTCGTCCTCGTCGTGAGCAAGGCGCACGGCACGACGTCCTCGTCGGCCGCGTTCGCCGCACGCCGTGGGGTCGATCTGGCGAGCCTCGACCCCGAGGCTGCGATGGCCCTGCTCGCCGAGGCGCTCTGGTCCCCGGACACCCCTGCCGATCGCCGCGCGGAACTGCTCGGCTCGATGGCGGGGGAACAGGTGCAGCTCACGCCGGACGAACAGGCACGGGTCGAACGGTCCCTCGCCGGCTTCGACCTCCGACCCGGTCTCAGCACGGTCACCGCACCCGCGTTGGTGATCTCCGGCGCGAGCGACGGGTTGAACCCACCGGAACTCGGCCGGGAACTCGCAGACCACCTGCCGCACGCACGGTTCGAGGTCTACGAGCACTCCGGCCACATGCTCGCGTACGAGGAGGCCGACCGGCTCGTCGACGACGTGCTGTCCTTCACCGCGGGCGACTGAGTGCCGGAGGCGCTGTTCCTCGTCGCGGCCGGAGTCGTCGCGGGGGTCATCGGCACCGCCGGCGGCATCACCTCCCTCGTCGCGTACCCGGCGCTGCTCGCGGTCGGCATCCCGCCCCTGGCGGCGAACGTCACGAACTCCGTCGCCCTGATCGGCTCCGGACTGAGCTCGGCGCTCCGGGCCGGACCCGACGTCGTCGGCCACGGGCGGACCATCCGCACCTGGTTGCCGGCGTCGGTCGCGCTCTCGCTCGCGGGAGCCGCACTGCTCGTCGTCACCCCCGGCGAGGTCTTCGACCGGATCGTGCCGTTCCTCGTCGCCGCCGGGTCGCTCGTCCTCCTGCTGCAGCCGGCGATCTCACGGTGGCAGACCACACGAGGGCGTGCACTCTCCCGTCCGGTCGTCGGAGTTGCCGGGGCGGGCGTCGCGATCTACAACGGGTACTTCGGCGCGGGGTCGGGGATCCTGCTCATCGCCCTGCTGCTCCTGACGACCGAGCCGGTGTTGCACCGGGCGAACGCGCTGAAGAACGTCATCCTCGTCGCGGCGGACATCCTGCCGGCGGTGCTGTTCGCGGTGCTCGGGGCAGTCGTGTGGCACGCTGCCGTGGCGCTCGGGATCGGAGCCGTGATCGGCGGGCTGATCGGGCCGTCCGTGGCGCGGCGGCTTCCGGCCGCGGTGCTCCGGGTGCTCATCGCGGGCTGCGGGTTCGTACTGGCGGTGTACTTGTTCGTGACGACGTGACCCGCCTTGCGAAGCGGTTCAGCCTCCCAGTAACTGGCACTCTGCTGCTGTTTGACAGTGCTAAGTCGCGTTACAGTAGCAGTTGGGAGGAAACATGGCTGGCTACGACATCTCGCGGCAGGGTCAGGACTTCGGCGCACACCTCCGCGGATGGCGACTCGTCCTCGGACTGACTGCGGTCCAAGTCTGTGAACGCGCGGACATCACCCCGACGACGTTGCGGAACCTCGAACGAGGCAAGACGACGGTCGGGTTCGACGTCGTGCTCCGAGTGTGCCGTGCGCTCGGCGTGATCGATCAGCTCACGGCGAGCGTCGACCCGCTCGCGAGTGACCTCGGGCGAGCACGAGCGTCCGCGCTCGGTCGGGTCCGTGCCGGTCGCACTCCACGAGTGCAGGGATCGAGCCGGTGAACTCGGGTCAGATCCAGGTCCACCTGGACGAGGACGGCAGGACACGCCGCGCCGGCACCGCGTTCGTCACCCGAGGCCGGAACGCGCTCAGCACGACGTTCGCGTACGACCCGGACTATCTGGCCGTGGAACGTGCGCCTGCGATCGATCCACACCTCCCGCTCACCGGTGGCGCGCAGCACACGACCGGACTGCCCGGTGCTTTCGGTGACGGCGCTCCAGACCGTTGGGGGCGGAACCTCATCGACAGGCGTGAGCGAGCAGCGGCCCGGATCGAAGGCCGTCGGGCACGTCGGCTCGACGAGCTCGACTACCTGCTCGGTGTGAGCGACCACACTCGCCAGGGTGCGTTGCGCTACCGGGTCGACGACGGGCCGTTCCTCGCGGAGGACACCACGGTCCCCAAATTGATCAGCTTGCCGGAACTCCTCCACGCCGCAGACCACGCCGTCGCCGACCCCGATGACGCGGCGGCTGTCAAGGCACTCCTCGACGCGGGCACCGGATCACTCGGCGGGGCGCGTCCGAAGGCCGCCGTCCGACTCGAGGACGGCGGGCTCGGGATAGCGAAGTTCCCGCACGCGCATGACGAGTGGGACGTGATGGGCTGGGAGGCAACCATGCTCGACCTGGCCGCGAGCGCTGGCCTACCCGTCCCCGAGCGCCGCCTCACTCGGGTCGATGGCCGCCACGTGCTGCTGCTCCGCCGCTTCGACCGCGAAGCAGACGGACGACGGCACGCGTACATCAGCGCAATGAGCCTTCTCGGAGCCGAGGACGGAGCGGAGAGTGACTACATCGAAGTCGGCGAGAGTCTGGCGGATGCTTCGAGCGCTCTCCGAGCCGATCGGGCTGACCTGTTCGACCGCGTAGCGTTCTCGGTCGCCGTGCACAACACCGACGACCACCTCCGGAACCTGGGGATCCTCGACAGTGGGCGCGGGTGGCGCCTCGCGCCGGTGTTCGACGTGAACCCGAATCCGAACAGTTCGGCTGACCGGCGGACAGCGATCGCCGGAGCAACTTCGATCGAAGACGAAGCGGACGGTCTCCGCGCACTCGGCGACGACCTCGGTCTGCGACTCGACCGCGCCGCGGAGCGAGTCGAACGCATCGCCGAGGCCGCATCCAGCTGGCGCGACCGAGCACGGATCAACGGGGTCCCCGAGCGTGAACACGCGACTCTCGGGGGCGTCATCGAGGCCGGGGTGGCGACGCTCCGTACCGTGAGAGCCGCCCTACGGCGCTGATCGTGGAGCGGAACTCTCGCACGCCGCGCAGCATGCCCGTTGCCGACATAGTGCCGGGCGTCAGCGCCCCTCGTACCGCCCGCGCCCGTGTCGCCGGTCCGAGATCGCCACGAACAACCAGAGCACCCCGATCCCCAGCCAGATCCCGCCCACGATCCAGCGCCAGACCCCGTCCGCACCGACGGCGAGCGCGATCCACGCGGCGCCGATCACGATCCAGGCGACGGCCTGCCAGATCCTCGGCCGCCCGACGATGGATCGCCACAGGGCCTGTGCGTCGGCGTCGTCGCTCATGGGGTCAGGCTAGCCCTGGAGCCGTCGGCCCGCCTCGTCCTCGAGCCACCGCACCGCCAGCAGCTCCCCCAGCTCCGGCCCGTACCGCGCCAGGGCCGCCCGGTGCACCGCGGCCGAGGCACCGAGCACCGGCATCGGCGTGCCCGTGTCGGTGCCGAGCGCCGCGACGGTGTCGAGCTCCTCGACGACCCGGTCGATCCCGAACGTCGCGAAGGGATCGCCGTCGAGCATCGGGCCGAGGTGCCGGTCCGCGAAGACGCTCCCGCCGGCGCTGTCGCGCAGCAGGGCGGCGAGCGCCGGCGGCTCGATGCCGAGGGACCGTCCGAGCAGCAGCGCCTCGCTCGTCGCGACGGCGATGGCGAACCAGAGGGCGTTCGCGACCAGCTTCGCGGTCTGGGCGTCCCTGGCGCGGGGTCCGGCGTCCCGCACGGTCCCGCCGGTCGACAGGTGCTCCAGGAGCGGCGCCGCAGCGGCCTTCGCCGACGGCGGACCGCCGACGAAGAAGGTCAGGGAACGTCGCTCGGCGTCCAGTGGTGACCCGGCGATCGGAGCGCCGACCGCCTGACCGCCGAGCGCCTCGACGGCCGCCGCGAGCCGGTCCGACACCCGCGGATCGCCCGACGTCATGTCGATCCACAGGGCCCCGGGGCGCAGGAACGCGGCGGACGCCATCACCGACTGGAGCTCCCGCGGCCCGGGGAGCACCGTGACGAGGGTCGTCGCGGACCGGAAGACCTCGTCGACGTCGTCCGTCCACTGCGCGCCGGCGGTCCGGACGGCCTCGGCCCGGGCGGGGTCGGCGTCGTGCGCCACCACCGGCGCGACGGACAGCAGGTGCGGGAGCAGCGCGCCGCCCATCCGCCCCACGCCGACGAGCCCGATGGTGGAGTGCATCCGTCGACGCAACTCGGTGCGCGGGCGGAGGCGGCTCAGGCTCCGCGTTCTGCGACCATCGCGTCGATCGTCCGCAGGGCCGTGGCGAAGATCGTCAGCACCGGGTTCACCCCGCCGTTCGTCACGTGCACGGAGCCGTCGGCGACCCGGAGGTTGTCGTGGCCCCACACCCGTCCGACGGGGTCGACGACCGAGGTCGCGGGGTCGGTGCCCATCCGGAGCGTGCCGGCCTGGTGCTGCCCGCCGCTCGTCCCGACCACGGGTCCGTGCAGTTCCGCGACCCGGGCGGCCCCGGCTGCTCGCAGCCACTCGGCACTCCGCACGCTCGTGTGGTCGCGGGCTCGGACGTCCTCGGCGTGCACCCCGCCGCTGAACCACGCCACGGGGATGCCGTGGCGGTCGGTCACGGACGGGTCGACGCGGACGCGGGCGTCGGCGGTCGTGACCTCCTGGATCGGCCCCATGATCCGCATGCTGCGCCGGGCGAGGTCGCGCATCGCGTGCTTGCTCTCGATGCCGGCCCGGGGGACGAGTCCGGTGCCGACGAGGTACTGGTAGGTGTTCGACGGCGTCGCGATGAACTCGTTCGCCAGGATCCCGCCGCCGACCTGCCCGTCCACGCCGTGGCGGAAGGCGGTCGTGGCGATGGAGGGTCCCGGTCCGAGTCCGTCGTCCACGACGTCGTCGAAGAGCCCCATCGCCCCGCCGTACACGTGTCCCTGCAGGTGTCGTCCGACCTGGTCGGTGCCGTTGCCGATGCCGTCCGGCTCCCGGTCGCTGCGGCTGTTGAGGAGGAGCCGTGCGGACTCCACCGCCCCCGCGGCGACGACCACCTCGGCGGCGTCGACGTCCCGGGTCCAGTCCCGCCCGTCCGCCGTCCCGACGATCGTCACGCCGACGACCCGGCCGGCGCCGTCGGTCCGGAGCCGGGCGACCCGGCTGCCGAGCAGGATCGAGGCGTTCCCCCTCGCGAACGCCCGCGTCAGCATCGTGTTCTGGCTGCCGTTCTTCGCGTCCACCGGGCACGCGAACCCGACGCACATCCCGCACTGCTCGCACGCCCGACGCCCCAGGTACGGCGTCGAGTTGACGAGCAGCGGGACGTGCACCGTCGACATCCCGAGGACGTCGGCCGCACGCGCCAGTCGGTCCCGAGCGGCGCCGGACGGCACCGGGGGCATCGGGAACGGCCGGCCCCGGTGCCCGGCCCAGGGTCCGTCGGTGTCGCCGCCGCTCACCCCGACCTCCCACTCGGCGCGCTCGTACCAGGGCTCGAGTTCGTCGTACCCGAACGGCCAGTCCGCCAGACTGCTGCCGTCCGGCACCCCGTACGTCGAGGCCATCGTGAAGTCGCGCGGCCCGAACCGCCACGCCTGTGCCCCGTACACCCGGGTGCCGCCGCCGGCCGTGACCGCGTTGTTGTGCCAGCCAGGCGAGGACGGCCGGAGCAGCAGCTGCGTCCGCCCGTCGGACACCGTGCGCGGGTTGCCCGCGTCGGAGGGCCCGGAGCGCGGTGCGACGCCCCACGTCGACCGCGGGTTCCGGATGTGGTCGCGGCTCAGCTCGGCGGTGCCCGGCCACTGCCCGGCCTCGACGACCAGGACACGGCGGCCCGACTCGGCCAGTCCGCACGCGGCGACTCCGCCCCCGGCACCCGAGCCGACGACGATCGCGTCGTAGCGCCCGGCCAGCTCCGACGGGTGCACGACGACCGGCTGTGCCGTGGGGACGGGGACCGGGACGCTCCACCCGTCCGGCGGTCCGGGCTGCCACCCGACCATCGCCCAGGAGCGCTCACCGTCGTTGCCGCCGTTCCCCGCGTCGGCGTAGTAGCCGGCCGACACGAGTTCGGCGAACCAGACCCAGTCAGGGTCACCGTCGTCGTCGGCGCCGTCGATCACCGCGCGGAGCCGGTCGGTCCAGTCCGGCCGGTCGTCGAGGACGGTGGCGAGGAAGTCCAGGGCCCCTGCCTCGGACGCCGACGGGTACTCGTCGCCCGGCAGCACCCGGTCGACCAGCGCGCGCAGGCGCGCCGTGTGCTGCTGGACGAACGTCCGTCCGGTCATCGGTGTACCAGCCCTCCGGGCTGCTCCGCTGCGGCCCGCGACCACCGTACCGGGGCGGGCTGCGGTGGTCGGTGGCGACCACGGCCTGGAGGCGCGGTGTGCGCCGGACGCGCACCGTGCCTCCAGGCCGTGGTCGCGTCGCGGGCGGTCGCGCCTCAGGCGCGGTCGTGGAGCGTCACGTGGTAGCCGTCCGGGTCGGCGAAGGTGAAGGTCCGACCGAACGGCCCGTCGATCGGCGCGGCGACGATGGTGTGCCCGTCGGCGACCAGGGCGTCGTGGATGGCCTGGACGTCGGTCGCGTGCAGCCAGATCGCGGCACCGATGCCGGGCTGGGACACGGCGTCGAGGTCGGTGCCGGGGACGATGTCGCGCAGTGCGAACGCGATCGGGGCGGTCTCGAAGACGACCGCGTGGGGCGGGCCGGCCTGGGAGCGGACGAGTCCGAGGTACTGCTCGTAGAACGCCTGCGACGCGTCGAGGTCGCGGGTCTGCAGGGAGATGAAGTCGGGGCCGGTGACGGGCATGGGTGCTCCTTCGTTGGGTGTCAGTCTTCTGACACGAGGCAATCTATGTCAGACTACTGACATGAGTCAAGACGCTGATCGCATCGACCTCGACTCGTCGCTGGGCTACCTGCTGAAGGAGGCCTCGAGTGCGCTGCGCGCCGCGATGGAGGCGGTGCTGCGGCCCCTCGGGCTGACCGTGACGCAGTACTCGTGCCTCGAGCTGCTCGCGCAACGACCCGGGCTGTCGAACTCCGACCTCGCGCGCGGTGCCTTCGTCACCCGGCAATCGATGAACGTGCTGCTGCAGGCGTTCGAGCGGGACGGGCTCGTGACCCGACCGGCCGCGGCACCGGTGGGGAAGGCGTTGCCCACGCGGCTGACGGCGATGGGGCAACGGACGCTCGAGCAGGCCTCAGCGGCGGTGCGCGGCGTCGAGGTACGGATGCTCGGTGGCATGAGTTCGCAGGAGCAGGCGGCGGCGCTCAGTGCGCTGCGGAGCATGGTGCGGGCGCTCCGCGAGGAGTGAGCGACTGACGGACTGGAGGCACGGTGCCACCCCGCACCGTGCCTCCAGTCCGTCAGGTGAGACGTCTACCGCGTGACCCGACTGCCCGTCCCGTCACCCACGGCCACAGCCCCGGCGAGCGCCGCGTACACCGCGGCCGCGCCCGTCGGCACGCGCCGGAGCGCGCCGTCGGCGTCCTCCTCGAGCCGGATGAGCCCCATCCGTCGCAGGTACGGCTCCTTCGACGCCGATGCCGACCGGGCCGCGACGACGTCAGCGGCGAGTTCGAACTCCTCGACGTTCCGCCCGCCCGAGGCGTACGACCAGTCCACGAAGTCGAACACCGGCCACCAGGTCCACCCGCGCACGTCGACGCCGTCCGCGACCACGGCCCGGACCGCTTCGACCGAGTCCCGAGCCCAGCTGCCGCGGCGCTCGTCGTCGCCCTCGGTGCTCGTCTCCGTGACGAGCATCGGCAGCCCGTAGCGATCGGCGAAGGAACGCAACGACTCCTCGAGGCCGGAGGCCCACCGGTCGTGGGTGTGCTGGACCGTCCCGGCGGGCGTCGCGACGAGGCTGCGCGGGGTGAGGTCGGGGTAGTAGTTGACGCCGAGCAGGTCGATCGTGACCGCACCCTCGACCAGGGCGGCGAGCGCTTCCGGTGCCGCTCCGTTCCGGACGAGCCAGTCGTACGAGCGGTGCCCCGGGGTGACGCGGCCGAGGACGAGGTCCGTCGGGACGGTGCCGAGGTCGTTGAGGAGCGCTGCCTCGGCCACGAGTGCGGGATCCGAGGGGGTCCCGGCCGAGAACAGCGACGAGGCCTCGACGTGCACGACCCGGACGTCCGGGTTCTCGGCGCGCATGGCCGTGACGGACCGCTGGATGCCGTCGGCGATCCCGAGCACCACCCGGGTCCACCCGTCCCACCCGTGCAGCGCCGGCGGCCACACGCCCCGGAGTCCGGCGAACGACGCGGTCGTGATCGGCTCGTTGAGCGGGGTGACGTGGTCGACGACGCGGGCGTACCGCGCCGCGAACGCCGCCGCGAAGTCCGCGACCGCGTCCGGGTAGCCCGGGTCGGCGAACGCCTCGTCGAGCCACGTCGGGGTGCCGTAGTGGACGAGGTCCGCGATCACGGTGAGGCCGAGCGCGGCCGCGTACGGCAACCGCTCGTCGAGCACCGACCAGTCGAAGGTCCCCGGCGCCACGTGCACCCGGGGCCAGTCGACGCCGTAGCGGAGCGCGGTCGCCCCGAGGTCCCGCACCTGGTCGAGGTCGGCACGCCAGGTGTCGTCGTGTCCGGTCAGGCGGTGCTCATCGAGCGGGGCCATCGCGAACCGCTCGGGCGGGTAGACGCAGGTGTCCTCGATCCCGGCGATCCACGTGAACGTCCCCGGAGCGAACGCCGGGTCGCGGCTGCTCACTTCAGCCCCGTCGTGGCGACGCCCGCGACGAAGAACTTCTGGGCGAAGAAGAACCCGAGCGCGATCGGCAGCAGGGAGATCACGGCGCCGGCGAGCAGGACCGCGTGGTCGGTGACGTGCGCGCCGCCGAACAGGGTCAGCCCGGCGGGCAGGGTGAGCATGTCGTTCGAGGTCGTCACGACGAGCGGCCAGAGCAGGTCGTTCCAGAGCGCCATGCCGTTCAGCACCGCGACCGTCGCGATCGCCGGCTTGGCCAGGGGCAGGATCACCTGCCAGTAGATCCGCCAGTGCCCGGCACCGTCGATGCGTGCGGCCTCGTCGAGTTCGGTGGGGATGTCGATGAAGAACTGCCGGAACAGGAAGATCCCGAACGCGCTCGTCGCCCTGGGGATGATGAGCCCCTGGTAGGTGTTCAGCCAGCCGAGGTGGAACAGCTCGACGAACACCGGGATGAGCGTCACCTGGAACGGCACCATCAGCGTCGCGATGACGAGCACGAACGCGACGTTCCGGCCGACGAACCGCATCCGGGCGAGGGCGTAGGCGCACATCGAGTCGAACAGCAGCGTCAGGACGGTCGTCACGACGGTGAACACGAGGGAGTTCAGCAGGAGTCGGAGGAACGGCAGCTGCGACCAGACACCCTCGTAGCCGTGCAGGGTGACGCTCGTCGGCAGGAGCGAGGCGGGGTGGCCGAACAGGTCGGCCTCGGACCGGAACGACCCGCTGACCATCCAGACGAACGGTACGAGGGCGAACACGAGTCCGACCCCGAGGTAGACCCACTTCAGGACGGAGCCGGTGCGCGCGGCTCCGGTCCGCCGACCGGGTCGCCTCGGGTGCACGGCCTCCGGACTGGAGGCACGGGTCGGCTCCGCCACGGGCGGTCGCCGGACGCTCGCCTCAGTCGACATCGTCGTACCGGAAGAGCCGGAGCTGCAGGAGGGAGATGAGCATGATGATCACGAAGAGGACCCAGGAGATCGCCGACGCGTAGCCGGTCTGGTAGTTGACGAACCCGTCGCGGTAGAGCAGGTTCACGAGGGTGTCGGTGTGGAAGACCGGGCCGCCCCCGGTCATCACGTACACGAGGTCGAAGACCTGGAACGACTGGATCGTCAGGATCATCGACGTGAAGAGCATGGTCGGCCGGATGCTCGGCAGGGTGATCCGCGAGACGGTCTGCCAGCGGTTCGCACCGTCGAGCTCGGCGGCCTCGTACCGTTCGGCCGGCACGCCCTTGAGCCCGGCGACGAAGAGGATCATCGCGAACCCGATGCTCTTCCACACCGACACGAAGATGATCGTCGGCAGGGCGAGCGAGGTGGACTGCAACCAGGCGACGCTCGGCAGCCCGAGCATCGTGGTGATGCCGCCGACCAGCCCGATGTCCGGGTCGAGCAGGAACTTCCACACGAGCCCGATCGTCACGAGCGACACGATCGTCGGGAAGAAGAACACCGACCGGACGATCCGGTTCGCCAGGGTGTCCCGCTGCAGCAGCAGGGCGGCGACGAAGCCGAGGACGACCAACAGCACGACCGACACGATCGTGTACTCGAGCGTGATCCGCAGGGCGTTCCAGAACTGCTGGTCGTGGAACAGCTGCACGTAGTTCCCGAAGCCGACGAACGGTTGCGAGACCGCGCCGACGGTCCAATCGAAGAACGAGTAGTAGAGCGACCGCAGGATCGGGAAGACGACGAACGCGCCGAGGATGAGCAGCGACGGAGCCATGAAGAGCCAGGCCGGCTGGAACCGACGCGTTCGGCGGCGGGTGGGTCGTGCCTCCAGGCCGCTCGTCCGGCCGGAGGCCGGGGCCCCGTCACGCGGCGTGCGTGGCGGGGCCGAACCGGTGATCTGGTCGGTCACTGGCTGCAGCCGGTGAGACCGTCGATCGTCTGACCGGCGGACTTGGTGGCGTCCGCGATGGACTTGCCTCGGGTGATCTCGCCGATGAGCGGGACGTACCCGTCGGAGTCGACCTTCGTGGCGCTCGGCACGTGCGGCAGGTACAGGCGCGAGTCCGGCACCTGGCTGGCGAACACGGACACCGTGGGGTCGGCCTTGAGTTTCGCGTCGTCGGACAGGTCGGTGCGCAGCGGCGGGAAGCCGGTCTGCAGCGAGAACTTCTGCTGCGCGCTCTTCGAGGTCCAGTACGCGAGGAACTCCTGCGCCTGCTCCGGGTACTTCGTCTTCGCCGAGATCGACAGCGGGGCGATCGAGCCGAGCGTGGTCGACTTGCCGTCGACGCCGACCGGGACCTTCACGATGCCGAGGTCGATGCCGGCCGACTTGTACCCCGGGGCCGCCCACGGACCGTTGATCTCCATCGCGGCCTTCCCGGCCGAGAACAGCGAGTCGGCCTCGGCGCCGGTGAGTCCGACCGGGCTGACCTTGTCCTTCGCGACGAGGTCGGCCCAGGTCTTCAGGGACTGCTGCCCGTCACTGGTCTGCAGGACGCTGCAGTTCTTACCGTTCACGATGTCGCCGCCCTCGAGCCACTGCAGCACCGGCCACATCTGGATCGTCTGGTTGTCGGCGAGCGCGATGCCGTACTTGCCACCCGTGGTGAGCTTCTTCGCGTCGGTCGCCATCTCCTGCACCGTGGTCGGCGGGTTCGCGATGCCGGCGTCCTGGAAGAGCTTCTTGTTGTAGTACAGGCTCAGCGTGGCGAAGTTCGCCGGGACGCCGTAGAGCTTGCCGTCGTAGGTGAACTCCTTGACGGTGCCGGGGGCGAACTCGGACGTGTTGATCTTGCCGTCGCCGCTGCCCGTGTTCGTGATGGCCATCACCGAGTTCGTCTTGACGTACTGGGCGACGGCGTTCGGGTCCGAGCTCACCGCGGCCACGTCGGGGCCCTGACCGGTGAGCCAGGCCGACGGCAGCTTCTGCTGGATGGTGTCCCACGGCTGGACGGTCATCTCGACCTTGATGTCCGGGTGGGCCTTCTCGAAGTCCTTGACGATCGTGGCGTAGCCGGGGCGGTCGCCGCCGGTGAACCCGGTCCAGACCTTGAGGGTGACGGGGCCGTCGGTGCTGGCGTTGCCGCCGGCCGAACAGCCGGTCAGGGCCAGGGCCGCCACGGCGGCGAAGGCTCCGACCGTGAGGGTCGCGCGTGCGTGCTTCATCGGGGAACGCTCCTTTGCGTTGCTGTGCTCGCAGGGTGGTGTGGTGTTCGGTGTTCGTGTTCGGTGTTGGGTGCGTCCGGTCAGGTGCGGACGCGTTCCGCGTCGGGGTCGCACCCGCACGAGGCGCGGACGACCAGCTCGACGGGGAGTTCGGTGTGGGCGGGCTGGCCGCCACGGTGGTCGACGAGGTCGAAGAGTCGCTCGGTCGCGATGCGGCCCATCTCCTCCGCCGGGACGCGCACGGTGGTGATGCCCGGCGTCGTCACACGTGCGAGTCCGAAGTCGTCGAAGCCGACGACCGAGACGTCGCCCGGCACGTCGACGCCGGCGCGACGGAGGGTGTGCAGCCCACCGACCGCCATGTCGTCGTTCGCGAAGACGACGCCGTCCGGCCGGGTCGACGGGTCCTCGTGCACCATCTGCTCCATCGCGCTCGCACCCGAGGTCTCGGAGAGGTCGCCCTCGATCACGGAGACGTCCGTCAGGCCGTGCCGTGCGGCCGCGCGGAGGAAGCCCTCGCGACGGTCGAGACCGGTCTGGTGGTCGAGCGTGCCGGTGACGTGCAGCAGACGACGGCGTCCGTGCACCTCGACCAGGTGGTCCACGAGCCGCTCGGTCGCGGCGACGTCGTCGATGCCGACCGTGACCGCGCCGGACAGGTGCGGGTAGTTGCCGATGAGGACGGCGGGCAACCCGCTCGCGACGAGGCCCTGCACGTGGTCGTCGTCGATCGCGGCACTGGTGACGATCGCGCCGTCGGCCGTCCGGGACCGCATGACGCGCTCGTAGGCGACGTCGCCCGAGCTCGTGTCCGCGTTCGTCGACACGATGACCTGCGCGTCGTGGGCGTTCGCCGCGGTCGACATCCCGGTGAGGACGTGCATGAAGTACAGGTGGCCGAAGACGTGCGCGGACGAGTTGGGGACGATGAGGGCGACGGCGTCGGCGCGCTGGCTGCGGAGCGCCCGGCCCGCGGAGCTCGGGACGTACCCGAGTTCGTCGGCAGCGCGGCGGACCGCTTCGCGGGTCCGTTCGCTGATGCGGTCGTGGCCGGCGAGGGCCATGCTCGCCGCGGCGGACGTCACGCCGACCTTCGCGGCGACGTCCTTCAGGGTGACGGACTTCGGCATGACGCCTCCTCTTCTCGGGGATGCTTTATCGATTAACTGGCATCATCATGCACCTGCTTAATCGATGAAGCAAGCGTTGTCCGAAAACGCACGCCCTGCGGGAGTCAGTCGCGTCGCAGTGCTTGCTTGTTCCACGCGTCGAGCACGGTGATCAACTCGTCCTGGAAGCGGTTCAGCAGGAATGCAACGGCCCTGTTGGCGACGACCGGCAGGGGTTCCCCCGCCCACGACCGGCTCTCATCGCGCATGATGTCCCGACGATCGTCGAGGATCGCTGGCCACGGCGAACCGGGTTCGCGGTAGTACGGCACCCGATCCGGGTCCATCCCATCGGGAAGACTCGCGAGCAGCCGCGCGTCGATGTTCTCCAGGTGACCGCTCACCAGGTCGTCGAACACGGAGTCGTCGGATGAGTCGTCCGGATCCTCGAAGTGCGTGTACGCCGCGAACTGGGCAGCGCTGGACAGCCAGGTCCCCTCGTCGGTCAGCCGGCTCACCGCAGCTCGGGCGTCGGGGTCGGGTGCGTTCTCCGGCCCGTTGGGCATGGTGACGCCGTAGGCACGGAGCAGGCCGACCTCGGTCTCGAGCCGCGTCAGCGCCTCACTGAGCTTCTCCTGTCGGCTCGCACGACGTTGCTCGTCTTCGGCGGGGATCTGCAGGAGCTCGTCGCGGAACCGAGTGCTCGTCAGCGCCCACACCGTTCGTGCTTCGGTGACGACGGCGCGCGCGTGGTCGACGAGGCCCTGCATCCGGCCCGCGAGGTACGCCTCGCGCTCCTGGCGGACCTGGTTCGCCGCGATCGAGGCGGACTGCCGCCCCACGAACAGCGCCACGAGGACGCTCACGATGACCGCTGCGCCCGACGACGCTGCGCCGATCCAGTCTGCTGTGGTCCCACCCATGTGTGCTGCCCCTCCCCGACGTGCTCACGGTAGCGGATGAGTGCACGGCACGACGGCATCCTCACCGACAGGTGTCGGCTCGTGACCTGCGGAACGGCGGACTGGAGGCGGGGGGGGCGGGGGGCCCCCCCCCCCCCGCCCCCCCCCGGGGGGGGGGGGGGCCCCCCCCCCGGGGGCCCCCCCCCCGCCCCGCCGCCGGGAGGGGCCCCGA
>NZ_JBEPKX010000031.1:0-52389 GCF_040544915.1 Curtobacterium sp. 1544 | reverse complement strand
GGCCGGCACCCGGCCCCCGCCGTGCAGGTGGGGAGGGGGGGGTGGTTCGCCCGCGGGCGGCGCCCCCCGGGGGGGGGGGGCGCCCCCCCCCCCGGCGGGGGGGCGGGGGGGGGGGGGGGGGGGGGGGGGGGCCCGGGGGCCCCCCCGCCTCCAGGCCGTCAGACGGTCGCGTCTAGCTCTTCGACGCCTCGACGAAGTTGCTGCGCGGGTCCGTCTCCTTGATGAGCGAGGTCGCGTCGCGACCCGACACGGCACCGGTCACCCAGCCGATGACGATGCGGGCCTTCCGGTTCAGCGTCGGCATCGCGTACACGTGGTACGCACGGTGCGCGAGCCAGGCGAGCAGGTTCGTCATCTTGATGCCCTTGATGTTCGCGGCACCCTTGGCCACACCGTACGACGCGACGGTGCCGATCGAGGGGTGGCGGTACTCCTCGAGGGGCTTGCCCGTGATCGTCGCGACCACGTTGTCCGCGGCCACCACGGCCTGACGGACGGCGTTCTGCGCGTTCGGCGGGTAGTACGCCGGCTGCTTGTCGGCGGTCAGGTCGGGGACCTGCGCGACGTCGCCGAGGCCCCAGACACCCGCGACGACCTCGTGGGTCTCCTCGTTCTCGACCTGGAGCTTCGCGTTCGCGGCGAGGTGCCCCTTCGGTCCGCGCGGCAGGTCGGACGCGTGCAGGAGCGGGTTCGGCTTCACGCCGGCCGTCCACACGAGCAGCCCGGTGGCGAACTCGTCGCCGTCGGAGAGCTTCACGACGCCGCCCTCACAGCTGGGCATCGTGGTCTTCAGGCGGACGTCGATCCCGCGAGCGCGAAGGGCCTCGAGGGTCCACTTCGACAGCTCCGGGCCGACCTCGGGCGCGACACGGTCGAGCGCGTCGATGAGCACCCAGCGCGGGTGCTCCCCCGCGAGCGACGGGTAGGTCTTGATGGCGGCCTGCGACACGTCGAAGAGCTCACCGATCGCCTCGACGCCGGTGTAGCCACCGCCGACGAAGATGCTCGTGAGCAGGCGGCGGCGCTCGTCCTCGTCACGGGTGGCTGCGGCCTTCGCGATGTTGTCGAGGAGCTTCGCACGCACGTAGGCGGCCTCCTCGACGCTCTTGAAGCCGACGCCGTACTCGTCGAGCCCGGGGGTCGGGAACGTGCGCGTGACCGAGCCGAGGGCGACGACGAGCTGGTCGTAGCCGAGCGTGCGGTCGTCACCACCGGCCGTGGCGATCGAGACGGTCTTGTCCGCCGACGAGATGCCGGTGACCTTGCCCTGGATGACACGGGTCTTCCGGAGCGCGCGACGCAGCTCGACCGTGACGTCCTTCGGGGCGATGTGACCGCCGGCGACCTCCGGCAGGAACGGCAGGTAGGTGTAGTACGTGTTCTGGTCCACCAGCGTGATCCGCATCGGCACCGTGGCCGCGTGCTTCTGGAGCTGCTTGACGGTGGTGTAGCCGGCGGAACCGCCGCCGAGGACGAGGACGTGAGGGATGGAGTCTGCCATTCCCCCGGTCTACCCGAATACGGCTTGTGATGTCATGAGCCGCGCGGGCGGTCGCGCAGACGCCACCAGGCGGTCTCGGCGAGCTCGACGCCCGTGTAGACGCCGTGAGGCGTGCGACGGGACTCCGTGAGGGAGAACCGACGCAGCCGGTAGCCACCGCCGAAGTGGTCGATGATCGCCTCGGGTGAGGACTCCGCGTCCCGCTTGACGTACCAGGTGCGGTCGTCCACGGGTTCGATCACCTGCGCCCGCCGATGCGGGAGCGCAGCACGTCGATGCGCTTCTGGATCTGCTCGATGCTCGCCTGCGCCACCGCCGGCCCCCCGCTGATGCGGCGGAGCTCGGCGTGGATGGCGCCGTGCGGCTCGTTCGAGTGCCGCGACCAGATCGACACGAGCCGGTGCAGCTCGGAGCGCTGCTCCTTGATCGTCTGGTACATCGGGCGGTCCTCGGCGACCGGGGCCTTCGGCATCCCGTCCTTCGGCGTGCGGCCCTTGGCTCGCTTCGCCTGGGTCGCCTGCCGCGCACGCAGCAGGTCGCGCACCTGGTCGGGTTCGAGCAGGCCCGGGATGCCGATGAAGTCGAGTTCCTCGAGCGATCCGACCTCGCCACCGGTGCCGAACTCGCCGCCGTCGTAGAGGACGCGGTCGAAGGATGCCTGCGAGTCGAGCGCCTCGAACGGCTGGACCTCGAGGAGACTCTCGGACGCCCGGTCCTCCTTGTTGGCCTCGGCGACCATGGCGTCCTCGGGGTTGTACATCCCGTCGTCGGCGTCCTTCGGGCGGTCCAGCGCGTGGTCGCGCTCGAGCTCGAGCGAGGCCGCGAGGGCCATCAGCCCGGGGACGCTCGGCAGGAACACCGACGCCGTCTCACCGCGGCGCCGCGCGCGCACGAAGCGGCCGATCACCTGGGCGAAGAACAGCGGTGTGCTGGCACTCGTGGCGTAGACCCCGACGCAGAGCCGCGGGACGTCGACGCCTTCCGACACCATGCGGACGGCGACCATCCAGCGCGAGGTGTCGTCGGCGAAGGCGCTGATCCGGCTCGACCCCGCGGCTTCGTCGGAGAGGACGACCGTGGGCCGCTCCCCCGTGATCTGCTGCAGGATCCGGGCGTACGCGCGGGCCGTGGTGGTGTCCGTGGCGATGACGAGCCCACCGGCGTCGGGCACGCCGCGGCGGACCTCGGTCAGACGCTTGTCGGCCGCGGACAGGACCGCTGGCATCCACTCGCCCTCGGGCGCGAGCGCCGTGCGCCAGGCCTGCGCGGTGATGTCCTTCGTGACCTGCTCCCCCAGGGACGCCGACATCTCGTCGCCCATCCGGGTCTTCCAGCGCATCTGCCCCGCGTACGCCATGAACAGCACGGGCCGGACGACGCCGTCCTTGAGTGCGCGGCCGTAGCCGTAGTTGTAGTCGGAGATCGAGGTGCGGATGCCCTGCTCGTCGGGGGCGTACTGCACGAACGGGATCGGGGCGGTGTCCGACCGGAACGGGGTGCCCGACAGGGAGAGACGTCGGGTGGCCTTCGAGAAGGCCTCCCTGATGCCGTCGCCCCACGTCAGGGCGTCGCCGCCGTGGTGGACCTCGTCGAGGATGACGAGCGTCTTGCCGCCCGCGGTGATCTTCTGGTGGACCTCGGGGTTCATGCCGACCTGGGCGTACGTGATCGCCACGCCCTGGTAGTGCCGGCCGAACATGCCGTCGCCGTTCTTGAACATCGGGTCGATCCGGATGCCCACCCGGTCGGCGGAGTCGGCCCACTGCCGCTTGAGGTGCTCGGTCGGGGCCACGACGACGATCCGGTCGACGGTGCCGCGGGCGAGCAGCTCGGTCGCCAGGCGGAGCGCGAAGGTCGTCTTGCCAGCGCCGGGGGTGGCCGCCGTGAGGAAGTCGCGCGGCTCGGTCTCGAAGTACTTCGTCAGCGCCTCGACCTGCCAGGCGCGCAGCTTCGACGCGGTGCCCCAGGCGGCGCGGTCCGGGAAGGCCGGCGACAGGTTCTGGACGGCCGAGTTGCCGGCTGCCTCGGCAGCGGCGACGGCTTCGTCGTGCGCGACGACGGGGTGCTCGGGTGCAGCGGGTGCGTCGTCCCACAGCGCCGCGGACTGGTCCCCGGCAGCTGGCTGATCGGTGTACTCGGCTGCGCTCACTTCGGACGATTCTACCGTCACCCTCGGTCCTGCCGAGCGTGCGGGACGTGCCCCTCGGGCGTGCCGCGGACCAGGGAGGCCGGTCGGAGCACGCCCGCGCCGAAGCGTGCGGCGACCGCGTCGACCGTCGTCTCGGTGTCGCGCCACGGCGCGTCGTCGTCCCACAGCGCGTTGCTCGCCGCGGCCGGCACGAGGTTCTCGCCGCGGACGCCGATGAGCCGGATCTGGTTGCCCGGTCGGTGCAGGACGTCGTACAGCTCGACGGCTTCGCGGTGCAGGCGCTTGGCGACGTCGGTGGGTTCGGCGAGGGTGCGGGACCGGGTCAGGGTGGTGAAGTCGGTGTAGCGGACCTTGAGCGCGACGGTCCGGGCCTGGACGTCCGCGCGCCGGAGCCTGACGGCAACCTTGTCGGCCAGGCGCAGGAGTTCGCGCGCGACGTCGTCACGCTCGGTGAGGTCCCGCCCGAACGTCATCTCGTGCCCGATCGACTTCTCGCCGACGCCGTCCTCGACGACACGGGGGTCACGGCCCCAGGACAGGTCGTGCAACCGCTGCCCACCGGCCGGTCCCAGTGCGGAGACGAGCGAGCCGAGGGGTGTCGTCGCGAGGTCGCCCACGGTCCGGATGCCACGACGCTCGAGGGTCTCCTGCGTCTTGCCGCCGACGCCCCACAGCGCGGACACCGGCTGCGGGTGCAGGAACGCGACGGTGTCGGCAGCCGGGACCACGAGCAGGCCGTCCGGCTTGGCTCGACTGGACGCGAGCTTCGCCACGAACTTGGTCGACGCGGCGCCCACGGAGCAGTGCAGGCCCGTCTCGGCGTACACCGCCGCGCGGATCGCGCGGCCGATCTCCCACGGGGTGCCGTACAGCCGGATCGCGCCAGCGACGTCGAGGAAGGCTTCGTCGATGCCGAGCTTCTCCACCCGGGGCGTGAAGCGATCGAACACGGCCATCACCGCGGCGGACTTGTCGCGGTACTTCTCGAAGTGCGGCTCGACGATGATCGCGGCGGGACACCGACGCTTGGCCACGGCCATCGGCATCGCGGAGTTCACGCCGTACTTGCGCGCTTCGTACGTCGCCGCCGTCACGACGGAGCGGTCGGAGTCGTGCCCGACGATCACCGGCAACCCGCGGAGGTCCGGCCGGTCGAGCAGTTCGACGGAGGCGAAGAAGGCGTCCATGTCGACGTGCAGCACGCTCGCCGTCAGGTCGTCGACGGGCGCGTCGGACACCAGTCGGTTGCGTCCGTCCTGCTTGCTCACACGGCGATGATGCCAGGGCCCACCGACATCGCACCGACGACGGTCGCGTGGTGGCGGTCGGCGAGCAGCGCGAGCGCCTCGTCGATGCGCCCCAGCGCGTGCGCGGCAGTCTCGATCGCCCGCTCGTCGCCGCGTCCGGATGCGGCCGCCACGGCCTCGTCGAGCCGGTCGCCGACCCGCACCCAGACCGCCGCCGACGTGGCGGACCGCGGGCCGGCCACGATGCCGTCCGCGAGCTGCGCGATCGAGGAGGCGAGGCTCTCGGCCGCACCACGCAGGGCGGCTGGCGGGTCCTGCGGGGCCGCACCGAGCCTCCCGGCCGACTCGCGCGCGAACGTCGCGGCCGCCTGCAGGGAGGCGCGCGTCCTGGCGTCGGCGCGCGCCGGCCCACCCGTCGGGAACCGGACCATCGGCCGCAGGACCGCGTCGAGCTGGTAGGTGGCGGCGTCGACCGCGCGCGACTGCGCACGCAGGTCGGTCGCGGAACCGGCGGCCGGACTGGGCCCACGCCCCCGGTTCCCGGCCGACGCGCCAGCGGCGGACGGGCCGTGCCGGTGGGGAGAGGCGCGGTCCGCCTCCGTCGCGTCGCCAGACTCCGCCTCGTCGTCGGCCTCGAGCCCCACCAGCGCGAGCACGAACGCGCGGACCGCGACCAGCTGCCGCCGCACGGCGCGCCGGATGACGGCACGGGTGGCGATCGGGAAGACGACGGCACTGACGAGGACCGCGACCGCGGCGCCGAGCAGGTTCTCGGCGAGACGCATCGGGATGAGGGAGTCGGTGAAGGTGCCGGAGAACGCGTACACCTGGCAGAGGACGACGACGAGGCAGGCGGCCCAGACCGAGTACACGCCGCCGAAGCCGTACGTGCCGACGGCGAGCAGGACGCAGACGAGCACGATCGTCACCCACGGGTGCGTCGTGCCGAGCAGGTGGGCGAGGACGATGCCCAGCGCTCCCCCGACGACCGTGCCGACTCCGCGGTGCAGGCCCTTCCGGATCCGCTCGTGCGTGGTGTTCGTGCCGGCGAGGACGATCATCACGCCGATGACGCCCCAGTAGAACCGGCTGCCGTCGAGCAGGAGCGCGAGGGGTTCGACGATCGCGACGGCGATGGCGGCGTGCACGGCGGTCCGGAGCGACGCCGTGAGGTGCCAGCGTCGCCACGGCCCCTCGGCGACGGCGTCCGCGAGGACCGGTACGGCTCCGGCGGGTCGACCACCGGCCAGGATCACGGGCGTGGCGAACGGGACGCCGGCTCCGCGGCGGGGCAGCTCGTCGCGGAGCTCGCGCCACCGCAGTCCGGCGGACCGGAGGTCGGCGAACTCCGCGGCCATGCGGCGGACGATCGCGGTGGTCCGCGACCCCTCGTCGGCCGCCGAGGCCGTGATCCCGTAGCGGGCGAGCAGCGTGTGCGCCGCGTCCTGGCCGTGGCTGCCGCCGTGGCGGAGGACGACCGTGAAGGCGCGGAGCGCGGCGTGCCGGACGTCCGACGGCGCGCCGTGCTCGACGAGCGCCCCGGCCCCGCGTCCGAGTTCGTCGATCGCGAAGTGCGTGTCGAACACCAGGCGGTGCAGCTCCTCGGCGGCGGTGTCGGCGTCGACACCGCTCGCGGCGAGCATGCCGTCGACCGTCAGGGCGATCTCGTGGTACCGGTCGCGGGCTCGGCCCAGGCGTCGGAGGGCACGGCGGCGGGCGCGCGGGTCGTCGGCGGCGGCGCCGACGGTTCCGGCTGCGAGGACGGCTGCGGAAGCCTCGAGCACGTCCGAACCCCGGGCGACGAACCCGCGGCGGGTCCGGAGCAGCGCGCGGTGCGGGTCCGGCCGGAACAGCAACCGGACGACGATCGTCACGGCGAGGGACCCGGCGACGACGAGCCCGAGCGGGATGACACTCGTCTCGGGCAGCGGCAGCAGGAGCCCGCACAGGTACCCGGCGAACCCGACGATCGCCGCGTCCGCCGCCCAGGCTCCCCACGACGCCGCCGCGAACTGCAGGAAGAGCAGCACGACGATGAGGACGAGTTCGAGGAGCCGGAACGGCTGCAGGGCGATGCTCCCCGCGAGCGCGACGACGAACGGCACGAGGACCGCCGCGGTGCGCGCGGCGGTCCGGCCGGTGCTCGGGTCGACGATCACCAGGCAGGTGATGAAGGCCGGCATCGCGCCGATCATCACGCCGAGGATCGCCGGCAGCCCGAACGCCGTCGCGATCGCGTACCCGACGGCCATGCCGGCCGGGACGGCGACGAGGGTGCGGAGGGCACCGTCGGTCTTGACCAAGCCGGGGTCGAGCGCGAGGGCACGGTCGGTCAGTCGCTGGGTGCGGGTCCGTCGCCGCGGGGCGGTCCGGTTCGTGGTCTCGGTCCTCGGCACGCTCCGGCCGCCTCCTGTTCACTCGGGAGGGCAATCGTACCGCAAGCGAACTAGTTGGAGGGGGTGGCGGGGCCGACTCCGACGACAATGCCGATGTCGTGCGACGTCCGCGTCGTCGCAACCCCGCGCGCGCAACCGTTGCGGACGCGGGGCTGCGACAGGACCGATGTCGTACGACGTCGACGATGTCGTTCCGACCGGCGCGAGGAGCACCCCGGCCACCGAGGGCGTGCGCCGCGTCAGGCGAGCGGCCCCAGCACCGACGCCGCGATCGTCCGCGCCGCCGAGTCCCGCGACGACGGGTGGTACTGCCCCGCCCGGACGTCCCGGGCCAGGCGGGCGAGCTCGCCCCCGGCGCGGTAGGCCCCACCGCCGACCACCCGCATCGCCTCGTCCACCACGTGTTGCGCCGCGTCGACCGCGCGCGCCTTCGTCCCGACCAGCAGCGGGAACCACCGCGGCCCGAGGTCGTCGAGCTCGTCGACCGACCGCGCGAGCGAGGACACCTGCAGCTCGATCGCGTCGACCGTCCCGCGCATGTCCGCGATCGCCCGGCGCACGTCCGGGTCCTCGGACCGCGGCGTCCCGTCGAGTGCAGCGCGCGACCGCACTGCCGACACGGCCAGTGAAACCGCCCGCGAGGCGATCCCGACGTACACCGAAGCGATGAGCAGCTCGAACGACGCGAAGATGCCGAACACGAGCGGGTCCTGGTTCGGCCCGACGGGCAGGGTCCGCACGATCCGGTCGGCCGGCACGTGCACGCCGTGGAGCTTCGTCGTGCGGCTCTGGGTTGCCCGCATCCCGAGCGTGTCCCAGTCGTCGAGGTGTTCGACGTCCCCGTCGGACCGCAGCACGAAGCCGTGCACGAGCCGCGGTTCCGGCCCGGACTCGTCCTTGCCGAACACGCTCAGCACGTCCCACGCCGGTGCGAGCGACGTGAACACCTTCGTGCCCGTGAACCGGTAGCCGCCGTCGCCGTCCGGCTCCGCCGTCGTCAGCGAGTCGAACAGCACGGCGTCGTTGCCCGGCTCGCTCACGCCGAACGCGAGCAGGTGGTCGTCCGCCGCGTGGTCGGTGACGGCCTGGAGGAACGACTCACCTCGCGCGGACACCGCGCGCGCCGCCTGCACCCAGACCTGGTGCATCCCGAGGCCCAGCGCCGTCGCCGGCGCGGCCTCCGCGAGCCGCCGCTGCACCGCGGACGTCGCGGCGAGGCCGAGTCCGGCGCCGCCGCGTTCGACGGGCACGCCGAGCCGCAGGTAGCCGGCCGCTCGGAGTTCGTCGAGGTCCTCGGTGCAGAACGCGTTCGCGGCGTCGTAGCGGGGTGCACGAGCGGCGATGCGCTCCAGCAGCTCGTCGTCGAGCACCACCGCGGGGTTGGCCTTCGTCATGCCACGAGACTATGGTCCGAGGAGTGTCAGATCGTCATCCGTGGTCCAGGTACGTCGCGATCGGTGACTCGTTCACCGAGGGGATCGGTGACCCCGACCCCACCGTCCCCGGCGGGAACCGCGGATGGGCGGACCGCGTCGCCGAGGTCCTGGCGAACCAGACCGACGACTTCGCCTACGCCAACCTGGCGATCCGCGGCCGTCTGCTCCAGCAGATCATCGACGAGCAGGTCGAATCGGCCCTCGCGCTCCGCCCGGACCTCGTCACGGTGTCGGCCGGCGGCAACGACATCATCCGGCCCGGATCCGACCCGGACGAACTCGCCGAGCGGGTGGACGCGATGGTGTCGCGGCTGCGGAGCGACGGCGCGACCGTGGTGCTCTTCACCGGCCCCGACGTCGGGATGACCCCGGTGCTCGGCATGGTCCGCGGCAAGACGGCGATCTACAACGAGAACCTGCACGCCATCGCCCTGAAGCACGGGGCCCTCGTGGCGAACATGTGGGCGCTCCGGGTCCTCCGCGACCCGCGGATGTGGGCGCCGGACCGGCTGCACCACTCCCCGATGGGCCACGCCACGGTCGCGGCCGCCGTGCTCGACGCCCTCGGGGTCGAGCACGGGCTCGAGCCGTTCAACCCGGAGCCGCTCGAGGCGCGCCCGTGGCGGGAGGCCCGCGCCGAGGACCTCGGTTGGGCTCGGGAGTACCTCGTGCCGTGGGTGGTGCGGCGCATCAAGCACACGTCCTCCGGTGACGGCGTGACGCCGAAGCGGCCCGAGCTGCAGGACGTCGTCGAGCACAAGTCCGACACCCCGTAGTCGGACGGCGGGTCGCCGGGCGGTCGAGACCTTCGCGCCCCGTCACGGACATCGCGCCCCGGTGTGACGGGGCGCGATGTCCGTAACGGGGCGCAACTCCGGGCCAGCCCGTCAGACGGCGGGTCGCCTCAGAGTCAGCGGTCCGTCGTGCAGCGGCTGGGTCGCCCAGGACGCCGTGGCCGTCCCGGACGCGAGGTCGACCCGCAGGTGCGCGAGGTGCGGCGTCTCCACGAACCGCACGTCGACGAGCACGGTGCCGTCCGGCGCGACCGCACCGCTCGCCGCGAGGGGACCGTCGACGGCCCACTCCCCCTCGCCGACCGGCACCGAGAGCGTCCCGCCGTCGACGTCGAGGGCCGCGCGCCAACGATCGCCGTCGCGGCTGAACGCGAGCCCGTCGATCCCGTCACCGCGGAACGGGCCGGCGGCAGCGAGGTCGGGGAGCCGACCACCCGCGACCGCGGGGAGCCCCAGGGAGGCGAGTCGTGCCTCCAGGCCGGTGTCCCCGGCCGCCTCGACGTCCGCAGCGTCGACGGCGGGCAGGAGGTGCTGCCAGGCCGCGTCGAGGACGGCCTGCATGTCGAGGCTCTGCCCGGTGAGCGCGAGGACGACGTCCAGCTCGGGCAGGACGACGCAGAACTGGCCGTACGCGCCGTCGCCGCGGAAGCCGTGGCGGGCCATCCAGAACTGGAAGCCGTAGCCCTGGCTCCAGTCCGGGTTGCCCTCGTCGGGGTTCGCCACCTGCGTGGTCGTGGCAGCGGCGACCCAGTCGTCGTCGAGGATCCGCTCGCCGTTCCACACACCACGCTGCAGGTAGAGCTGGCCGAGGGCCGCGATCGCCGAGGTGGGCGCGTAGCAGCCGCTGAAACCGAGCTCGGCACCGGTGTCGTCGCGTCGCCAGGCGAGGTCGTCGATGCCGAGCGGGTCGAGGAGCCGCGGGCGGAGGTAGTCGACGAGCGACCCGCCGCTGACCCGCCGGACGATCGCGCCGAGGGTGTACGTGCACGGCTGGTTGTACGCGAAGACGGTGCCGGGCTCCTCGTCGGGCGGGGTGCGGAGGAACCCGCGGACGAGGTTCTCCGGATCGGCGGCGCGGGCACGGTCGAGGGTCTCCTCGCGGTGGCCGCTCGCCATCGCCAGCAGGTGCCGGACGCGGATGCGGCGGCTGCGCTCGTCGGTGACGTCCGCGTCGAGCTCCGGGAAGTACGACAGCGCGGTGGCGTCGAGGTCGACGAGCCCTTCGCGGACGGCGATCCCGACGGCCGCCGCGGTGAAGCTCTTGCTGAGGGAGTACAGCAGGTGCACGCGGACGCTCGCGTACGGCGCCCACCACCCCTCGGCGGCGACCTGGCCGTGCCGCAGCAGCACGATGCTGTGCGGTTCGACGTCTGGCGTCGACTCGAGGGCGTCGAGGAACCGGGCGATGCCGCGGGCGTCGATGCCGAGGGCGGACGGGGTGGACCGGGGGAACGTCGTCGTCACGCGTCCGACACTACGGACCGCAGCCCGGTGACGTCCGGTGCCGGGTCAGTGGCGAGGCGGGCGTGGGTCTCGACGTCGAAGCGGTCGTCGCCGTAGCGGAGCTTGTCGCGTTCGACGCCCTCGGCGCGGAACCCCGCCCGAGTGGCGACCGCGCAGGACGCCGGGTTGTTCGTGCGGTGTCCGAGTTCGAGGCGGTGCACACCGAGGGCGAAGGCGTCGTCGGCAGCGGCGACGAGAGCCCGTGTCGCGAGTCCGCGGCCACGGGTCTCCGGAGTGAGCCAGTAGGAGGTCCAGGCGGTGCTGTGGGTGTGCTCGATGGCCGTCACGCCGACGTTCCCGACGACGACGCCGTCGCCGTCGCCGTCGCCGTCGCCGTCGTCCACGATCGCCCAGTTCCGGGCGTGCCCGTCGAACCGGTACGTGATCGCGATGAACGCCGCCGCCGCTGACTCGTCGTCGAACGTCCGGCCCCCGAGCTGCCGCGCGAGCTCCGGGTCGGCCGACGCTGCGAGCAGCACCGACGCGTCGGCGGGCCGCCAGGGTCGCAGGATCGGCACGACCGTCACGCCCCCTGGAACGGGTTCGTCCAGCGCCACCAGATGCCGGGGTCCTCGATGGGCCGTTCGAGCACGAGCGGCACCGTGACCGGGTCGTGGTCCGAGATCGTGAAGCGGACCTTCCCGACGCGCTCCCCCTTCGTGCCGAGGGTGATCTCGTCGAGGTGGGTCTTCGCGGACACGGTGGTCTTCCCCCAGACGAGGACCTCGGACGCCGACCTCGACACCGCATCGGCCTCGTCCTGCCACGGGGTCGAGAACGTGCCGAAGGTCTGCCCGGCGTGCGCGAGCGTGACGACCTGGAAGTTGTCCGCGACCGACCGGAGCAGCCGCTGGACGTCGACGTCGAGCGAGTCGTGGTCGACGCCACCGAGCATCGCGCCGATGACCGTCACGGTCTTCCCGCCCCGCTCGTAGGTCGCGGCGAACAGCAGGCAGGCTCCGGCCTCGTCGAGGGTCCCCGTCTTGATGCCCTCGACGCCGTCGAGCCCGAGGAGCTTGTTCGAGTTCTCGATCTCGCCGGCACCGGGCACCGTGACCTTCTTGGTCCCCACGACCTCCTTCACGACGGGGTTCGCGAGTGCGAGCTGCCCGAGTGCGACGAGGTCGGTGGCGGTCGACGTGTTGTGCGCGTCGAGGCCGGTCGGTTCCTCGATCGTGGTGTGGTCCAGGTCGTGCTCGTCGAGCCACTCGTCCGCTGCCGCTCGGTAGGCGTCCATCGACCCGAAGGCCCAGAGCGCCAACGACCCGGCGTAGTTGTTCGCGGACTTCATGAGCATCACCTGGAGCGTCTGGTACTCGGAGAGCTCCAGGCCGTTCGGCATCGGCGCGACCTCGCCGTTCACCGCGAGGTACTTCGCGTAGAGGGCCTGCATCGACGGCGTGAACGTGATCGTCGGCCCGGCCTGCCCCTGCTGCAGCGGCTTGTGGTCGAGGACGACGAGCGCGGTGACGACCTTCGAGATGCTCGCGATCGACCGTGGCTTGGTGTCGCCGCTCGTGCGGAGACTCTCCGGGAAGTCGGTCGCCTCGACCGCCGTCGCGCCGTACCCGGGGAACGTCAGGCCCGGCACGGAGGACGTCGGTGCCGAGTAGGTCGTCGTCGCGGCGCTCGCCGGGGCGAACGGCACGACCGCGGCTGCGGCGAGGTAGCCGACCACCAGCACGAGCACGGCGACGACGGAGATCGTCACCGGCCTCCGGACGGCGGAACGGGGGCGGCGGACGACTCGTGACACGGGAACCGAGCGTACCGGGGGTGGGTCGCGCGATGCTGCGAGGACGCGCTAGGCGCGCGTCAGCGCAGGATCGGACGGGAGGCGCGGTGCGGCCCCGCCGTCGACGGTCGCGTCCGGCGCGGCGGGGGTTCCAGTGCCGTCGGTTCCGTCGGTCCCGTCGGCTCCGGTCCCGTCGACTCCGGTGCCGTCGGCTCCGGTGCCGTCGGCTCCGGTCCGGCGCGCGAAGGTCCACTTCCGGGACAGGTAGGCGAACACCGGCCCGGCGGCGTTCATCACGACGACCGACACCCACGCCGCCCAGAGGTTCCCCGGCGCGAAGCCGAAGCCGCCGAAGTACGCCGCGAAGAACGACGCGAACCCGAGGAACATCCCCGGCACGAGTGCGAAGGCCCGCAGTCGCCCCGTGCACATCAGGGCGGTGTTGAACACCAGGATCACGACGCCGAGCACGACGTTCTTCGCGAGCTGCCCGTCGCCGAGCACGGTGCCGATGTGCTGGTCGATCAGGACGATGACGAGGGCGAACGCCGAGCCGACCGGCATCGTGGCCCAGAGCCGGGCGGCGTTCCGGAGCGTCGGCTTCGCACCGAGCAGGAACATCGCGGCCCAGCTGATGAAGATCGCCCAGGTGGGCAGGTTCAGGGCGGTGCCGCCGATGAACGCCGTGGCTCCGGCGAGCACGGAGGCGACGATCTCGTGGGGGATCCGTTCACGCATGGCTGAGCTCCTCGGTCCGGGTGGTGCTGGTGGTCCTGCGGATGGTGGTGGTGCGGGTGGTCTCGGCGACGACGCGGCCACGCTTGACGACGAGGTTCCGGTCGGGCCGGTCGAGCAGGACGCCCGACGGGTCGGTGGTGGACAGCACGACGAGGTCGGCGTCGGCCCCCGGGCGGATGCCGTACCGGTCCGCGATCCCGACGACCCGCGCGGCGCCGGTGGTGGCCATCGCGACGATCCGGGCGAGGTCCTCCGGCCCGGACAGGTGCCCGACCTGGGCGAGCAGCAGTCCGACGTCGAGCATGTCCGCGTTCCCGAACGGGGTGAACGCGTTCCGGACGTTGTTCGACGAGTACGCCGCGGTCACCCCGGCGTCCCAGAGTTCGCGGACGGGGACGACGCCGCGGCGGACGTCGGCGTCGTCCCGGCGACCACCGAGGTGCAGGTTCGTCGCCGGCAGCGGGACCACCGCGACGTCGGCCGCCGCGAGCCGGGCGAACAGGTCGGCGCGTTCGACCGACGGCAGGCTGGCTGTCGAGGTCACGTGGCCGAGGGTGACCCGACCCTGCAGCCCGCGGGTGACCACGGCGTCGGCGACGTACCCGGCGAGCGCGAACCGCGGGTCGCTCGTGTCGTCGGCGAAGTCGGCGTGCATGTCCGCGGGGATGCCGAACTCCTCGGCGAGGTCGAGGACGGTCTCGACGTGGGCGTGGCAGTCGGCGAGCGACAGCTCGTTGTACGTGCAGCCGCCGATGACGTCGGCGCCGATCCGGAGTGCCTCGCGCAGCAGCTCGAGCGTGCCGGGCGCCTTGCGGATGCCCTCCTGCGGGAAGGCCACGATCTGCAGGTCGAGTGCGTCCCGGTACTCGTCGCGGAGGCCGAGCAGCACCTCGACCCCGATCAGTCCGACGATCGGGTCGACGTCGGGGTGGGCGCGGACCAGTGTGGTGCCGTTCCCGATCGCCTGGTCGAGCAGGGCCCGGGCTCGGTCACGGACCCCGGTGTGGGTGAAGCCGCGCTTGAGTTCGCCGGTGACCGAGATGGCACCGGCGAGGGTGCCGTCCGGGTTCGGTCGCTCCCGGTCGAGCAGTGCCTTGTCGACGTGCAGGTGCGACTCGACGAGCCCGGGGACGACGATGCGTCCGGCGCAGTCGACGACGCGCACGCCGGGGTCGGTCGCGCGCACTTCCGATGCCGTGTCGGCGGCGGGTGTGACGGCCGTGATCGTTCCCCGCTCGACGACGACGTCGACGAGTGTCGGCGTGTCCGCGAGTCGGGCGTTGCGGAGGACCAGGTCCACGAGGGCCCCTCTTCTGATCGGTTCGGGTGGGACGTGGACCACCATTCGCCCGTCGTGTTTCCGACTCCGACGCCCCGTGTGACGGGCGTGTAAAAGTTGGTCGTACCAATGAACCAACCGGACCAATGGACCGTAGGCTCCCGGTCATGCAACGAGGACCGACCCTGAGTGCGACGACCGCGGCGCACCTCGGTCGCCTGGTGCTCGACGACCTCGCGCCGGGCGACAAGCTGCCCCCGGAGCGCACCCTGGCCGCGGACCTCGCCGTGTCCCGGACCACCATCCGCGAGGCCCTGCAGGAGCTCGAGCGCCGACGACTCGTGTCCCGGACGCCCGGTCGCGGCACCGTCGTGCTGCCCCGCTCGGTCGAGGCCGCCGAGATGCTCGACCGGATGTCGCACGACGCGTCCGAGACCGAGCACGTGACCGAGTTCCGCGCGCTCGTCGAACCGCAGATCGCCGCGCTCGCCGCGGTCCGGGCCGACGAGTCCGACCTCGTGCGGCTCGAGGCGATCCTGGCCTCGACGCACGCCGGCCTGAGCCCAGCCGAGTCCCTCGCCCAGGACGTCGCCTTCCACGTGCAGGTCGCCCGGGCCTCCGGCAACCCGCTGTTCGTGTCGCTCTGCGAGCTGAGCAGCGGATGGGTGCAGGACGTCCGCGCGAAGTCCCACAGCACCAGCGAGGGCCGCCGCTCGTCGTTCGAGTGGCACCAGCGCATCCACGACGCGATCCGTCGCCACGACGAGACCGCTGCCCACCGGGCGATGACCGACCACCTGGCGGACGTCGCCCACCTCGTGGAGAACAAGCACCACGAGAACAAGCACAGCGAGCGCAAGCACCGCGAGAGGGAGCACCACCAGTGACACAACCCGTCCTGCAACCCGGGGTCGGACCGATCCGCGCCACGCACTACCTCCCGGTCGAGCCGGAGCGGACGCTCTGGGGACGACTCCCGAGCAGCACCGACCAGCCCGCCCTCACTGTCCCGTCCGGCACCGAGGTGACGATCGACACCGTCAGCCACGAGGGCGTCCTGCCGGACCAGGGCAGCGACCCGGTGGCCTTCTTCGGTCGGCACGGGGTCCCGCGGGAGCACGTCCTCGCCGACGCGGTGGCGATCGCCCGGACGGCCCAGCGCGACCCGGACCACGACGGGCCGCACGTCGTCTCCGCCCCGATCGCCGTCGAGGGCGCCGAGCCCGGCGACGTCCTCACGATGACCGTGGTCGAGACGCTCCCCCGCGTCCCCTACGGCGTCGTGTCGAACCGGCACGGCCGCGGCGCGCTGCACGGCGAGTACCCCGTCGACGGCACCACCGTGAGCGTCTTCGCCGACGTCGTGACGGATGCCGACGGCGAGTGGGGGCGCATCCCCCTCACCGACGACCGCGAGCACTTCGCCCGCTTCCCGCTCGCACCCTTCCTCGGCATCATGGGCGTCGGCTCCCCCGGCGACCGACCGCACTCCGTGCCACCGGGGCGGCACGGCGGGAACATCGACGTGAACCTGCTGCAGACCGGCGCGCAGCTGCACCTGCCCGTGCTCGTGCCGGGAGCACTGGCCTTCGTCGGCGACCCGCACTTCGCGCAGGGCGACGGCGAGGTGGCACTCACCGCGATGGAGGCCTCGCTCCGCGCCACCGTGCGGTTCGACCTCACCCCGGGCGCAGAGGCAGCGTCGCGGTTCGGCGACCTCGTGTGGCCGCTCGTCGAGACGCACGAGTACCTCGTCCCGACCGGGCTCGACCCCGACCTCGACGAAGCCGTCCGTGCGTGCGTCCGACACGCCATCGCGATCCTCGGTGCCCGCTACGGCATGCAGCCGCACCTGGCGTACGCCTACCTCAGCGCGGCGACCGACTTCAACATCTCCCAGGTCGTCGACCTCGTCACCGGGGCGCACGCCCGCATCCGCAAGAGCGACTTCGGAGGGGCCCGATGACCGACCGGACCACGCCCGACGGGCTCCTGGAGGCACTCGACGCCTACGAGACCGCACTCATGGCGAACGACCTCGACGCCCTCGACGACGCGTTCGTCGACGCCCCCGACACGATGCGCGGCGACGACCGCGGGCTGCTCGTCGGCCACGACGCGATCAGCGCCTTCCGGGGTGCCCGGGGCGGGGTCGCCACCCGGACGCTGACGCGCGTCGAGGTCCGGCCGCTCGCCGAGGACCTCGCCCTCGTCGTCTCCGTGTCGGCCTTCGCCGCCGGCGGGAACGGCCTGCAGACCCAGCTCTGGCGACGCACCGACGGCACCTGGCGCATCGCCGCCGCGCACGTCACCGGTCGCACCAAGGCGTTCGACACGACGATCTGGCGGGTCGTCGGCGACCCGCTCGTCCCCACCACCGGCAGCGGCCCGCTCGACGGCACGACCGTCGCGGTGAAGGACCTCTACGCCGTCGCCGGACACGCCGTCGGCGCCGGCAACCCGACGTACCTGCAGGAGTCCGGCCCGCAGGCCGCGTCCGCCGCCGCGGTCGCGTCGCTCCTCGCCGCGGGGGCGTCGATCCGCGGGATCGCGCGGACCGACGAGTTCGCCTACAACCTCACGGGACGCAACGAGCACCACGGCACCCCACCGAACGGGGCGGTCGCCACTGCACTGCCTGGAGGCTCGTCCAGCGGATCCGCATCGGCTGTCCGTCTCGGGACGGCCGACATCGGACTCGGCACGGACACCGCAGGATCGGTGCGGGTCCCCGCCTCGTACCAGGGGCTCTGGGGCCTCCGGACGACCCACGACCTCATCCCCCGCGACGGGCTGCTCCCGCTCGCGCCGTCCTTCGACACCGTGGGGTGGCTCACGCGCGACGCCGACCTGCTCGTCCGCGTGCTCGACGCCTCCGTACCGGTCGTTCTGCCCGACCCCGACACCGCCCCGACCGTCACCGTCGCGGCCGACCTCGTCGCCGCGGCCGACGCCACGACGCAGGAGGCATTCCGCGCGTTCGTCGGCGAGGACCTCCCCGTGGTCACGCTCGCCGAGCTCGGCATCCCGCCGCTCGAGGACCTCCGCGAGACGATGCGCCTCGTGCAGGCCGCCGAGGCCACCGCCGCGCACGGGCCGTGGATCGCCGCACACCCGGCAGCCCTGAGCGCAGTCGTCGGCGACCGGTTCGCCGCGGCCGCCGCCAACCCGCCCGCCGAGGTCGCCGCGGCCGTCGCCCGGCTCGACGACCTCCGGCGGACGATCCGCCAGGCCCTCGACGGCCGCGTCCTGGTGTTCCCGACCACGCCCGGCCCCGCACCCGCGCTGACCGCCGACACCGCCGAACTCGAACGGACCCGCACCGCCACCACGGCCATGACGGCCCTCGCGAGCGTCGGCGGCCTCCCCGCGGTGAGCGCGCCCGGACTCAGCGTCGGCGGCGCGCCCGTCGGGATCAGCCTCGTCGGCGCGCCGGGGACCGACCGCGCCCTGGTGCGCACCGCGGAACGGGTGCTGCGGGACGGCACCGACCCGCGCCTCCCGGCAGTCGCAGCCGACTAACGCGACCGCTGTGCGTGCGCGACCGCCCACAGACCCACGGCGCTCGCCGCCGCGACGTTGAGCGAATCGACGCCGTGCGACATCGGGATGCGGACCGTCGTGTCGGCGGACGCGACGGCCGCGTCGGTCAGCCCCTGCCCCTCGGTGCCCATCACCAGCGCGACCTTCTCGGGGACGTCCGCGACGAACGCGTCCAGGTCGACGGAGCGGTCCGTCAGCGCCATCGCCGCGAGGTGGAAGCCCTGCGCGCGGAGTTCCTCACCGGCGGCCGGCCACTCGCCGATGCGCGTCCACGGGACCTGCAGGACGGTGCCCATGCTGACCCGGACGCTCCGGCGGTACAGCGGGTCGGCGCAGCGGGGGCTGACGAGCACGGCGTCGGCACCGAGCCCTGCGACGCTCCGGAAGACGGCGCCGACGTTGGTGTGGTCGACGATGTCCTCGAGGACGACGACGAGCTTCGCGTCCCGCACGACGTCGGCGACCTCCGGCAGCACGGGACGCTGCATCGCGGCAAGGGCACCGCGGTGCATGCGGAAGCCGGTGAGCTCCTCGAGCAGGGCGTCCGGGCCGACGAACACCGGGCCGTCGTGGTCGGCGACGAGCGGCAGCACGCTGTCGAGCCACTTCTCCTGCACGAGGATGCTGCGGGGCACGTGACCGGCTCGGACCGCACGCTCGATGACGGTGTTGGACTCGGCGATGTACAGGCCGCCCTCGACCTCGGAGACCCGGCGCAGTGCGACGTCCGTCAACCGGGCGAAGTCGTCGAGGCGGGGGTCGTCGAGGGAGTCGATGCGGACGGGGTGCACGGGGCTCGTTTCGGTGTGGTGCGTGCGGGGAAGTGACCGGGACGGTCGGCTGTTGAGGGTACCGTGAACACGATGGCCACGAGCGAACCGACCAGCCCCGCGTCCTCCGGCGCGGTCGAGCTCGACCGCGCCGTCGAGCTGCTCGCCGGCAAGCGCATCGCCGTGCTGTCCGGCGCGGGGCTCAGCACCGATTCCGGCATCCCCGACTACCGCGGCGAGGGGCGGGTGGTCCGGAAGCCGATGACCTTCCAGGAGTTCCGCGCCGACCCCGCGAAGCGCCAGCGCTACTGGGCCGGTTCGCACCTCGGCTGGCGGACGTTCGCCGCCGCCCGCCCGAACGCCGGCCACCGCGCGCTCGCCGCCCTCGAACGCGACGGCATCGTCACCGGGGTCATCACGCAGAACGTCGACGGACTGCACCTGCGCTCCGGGTCGCGCCGGGTCGTCGAGATCCACGGGTCGATGGACCGCGCCGTCTGCCTGACGTGCGGGCAGGTGTTCTCCCGCGCTGACCTCGCGGCGGTGCTCGACTCGCTCAACCCGTGGATCGACGAGCCAGGTTCGGTCCAGCTGCAACCGGACGGCGACGTCGAGATCACCGACGTCGAACGCTTCCGGGTGCCCGACTGCTCGGTGTGCGGCGGCGTCCTCAAGCCGGACGTGGTGTTCTTCGGCGAGTTCGTGCCGGCCGAGAAGTTCCGCGAGGCCGTGTCCATCGTCGCCGAGGCCGAGGCGCTCGTCGTCGTCGGCTCCTCGCTCACCGTGAACTCCGGCGTCCGACTCGTCGACCACGCCGCACGCCGCAAGCACCCCGTCGTCATCATCAACCGGGGTGAGACCCGCAGCGACCGCCGGGCAGCCGTGAAGCTCGACGCCGGCACGACCGAGACGCTCGAGGCCCTGGCGGCGCGTCTCGACCCGTCTGCGATGATCGAACGGTGACGACGCTCCTCTACCTGGTCCGGCACGGCGAGACCGACTGGAACGCCGAACGGCGCATCCAGGGCTCCACGGACATCCCGCTCAACGACACCGGACGGCGGCAGGCGGCCTCGACCGCGATGCTGCTCGACCGGCGGTCGTTCGACGCCGTCGTCGCGTCACCGCTGTCACGTGCGTTCGAGACCGGGTCGATCATCGCCGAGCACCTCGGACTCTCGGCACCCGTCACCTACCCGGGGCTGGCGGAGCGCTCCTACGGCGAGGCCGAGGGTCTGACCAACGACGAGGTCCTGGCCCGCTACCCGCACGACGACGTCCCCGGCCGCGAGTCGCGGAGCGCCCTGCTCGCCCGGGTCACCGAGACCCTCGGCGAGATCGCCGTGCGGTACGACGCCGGCAGCGTGGTCGTCGCGACCCACGGCGCCGTCATCCGCAGCGTCGTGAACGCCGCCGCCCCGGGGACCGCCGACCGGCACGGCACCCCGATCCGCAACGGCTCCGTGCACTCGTTCCGGTGGGACCCCGAGCGGTTCCACGCCGAGCTCGTCCGGTTCGACGACCCCATCGACGGGGTGTCCGACGGGCCCGGCCGGTACACCTTCGAGTACCAGAACCCCCTCGAGCGGCGCGGGTAGCCGTCTCGGCCCGGTCCGCGGGGTCGACACCGCTGTCGGACCCGGCGTACTAGGCTCCGATGCACTCGCAGACCCGAGCGCGTGAGGGGGCCGACATGACGTCCGACGGACCAGGCGGTGTGCGTCCGGGATGGCCGCAGTCCGACGCCACCGACGATGACGACGACCTCGACCGCGCGTTCGGCCACGGCACCGCGTCGATGGCGGTCCGGACCCCGCGGCAGCGCGTGCGCCGCAGTGCCCTCGTCGGCGTCGGCGTGGTCATCGCCGCCGGGGTGCTCGCCGTGGTGCTGATCACGATCATCGGCAGCGTCCAGAACGGCGTCGGTGGGGTCTTCCCCCGGCCGGACGCCGCTCTCGACCGCTTCGACAGTGCAGCGCGCGACGTCAGTGGGGTCCAGCGCGTCACGGACGAGGAGCCGAAGAAGACCTCGTTCGCGAGCTACGACGTCGAGAGCACCGTCACGGTGTCGCCCACCCTGACCGAGGCCGAGCAGACCGCGGCCGTCGATGCCCTCGCCGCCGCGGCCGACGACGTCAGCGGCAACGGAGTGCGCGTGTTCGCGATCGCCGACCTCGGCGAGGTGCAGGTCGGGGTCTCCGCGGACGCTGCGGTCACCGACAAGCGCCTGGAGCTGGCACGGCAGCTGGCGGCGATCGGCGGGGTCCAGACCGTCCGCTGCGCCTGGGGGGACGCCGGACCGTCGGACGAGCCCGCGGAGCAGACGATCACGGTGGTGACGACGGGCACCGGGAACGCGCTCGGCGCCATCGTGGCGAAGGCCACGCAGGAGACGCGCGCGGTGTTCCCTGGTGCGACGGTGGAGTCAGCGCTGCCCTGAGGCCCGCGGCCGGGGCCGTGTCGGCCGCGGTCTTCGGCCCGACCCTTCCGCGAAAGCGACAGTCTGGCGCCGTACTCCCGCGGCAGTCTGTCGCTTTGACGGACCAGTCTCGAGCCCGTGACGGTACGGAGTCGCTTTCGCGCCACGAAGCACTCATCACGATGCTGAACTCGAAAGCGACAGTCTGGCGCTTTACTCCCGCGGCAGTCTGTCGCTCTGGCGTGCCCGACCAGAGCGCGCGGCGGCAGGGAGTCGCTTTCGCGAGAGAGACGCTGCTGCCAGCGTCGTCAGCGCCCCGCACGGTCCGCGACCGCGCGCTCGACCGCCCGCACGACCTGCTCGGCGGACTCGTCCCACCGGAACCGAGCGGCCCGTTCGATGGAGGCCTGCGAAGCGGCGTCCCACCGGTCCTCGAGCCGTCGCACGGCAGCGGCGACCGCCGACGGTGACGACGGGTCGAAGTACTCCGCGGCGTCCCCGCCGATCTCGCGGAAGATCGGGACGTCGCTGACGACGACCGGCGTGCCGACGCCCATCGCCTCGACCAGCGGGATGCCGAAGCCTTCGTCGTACGAGGCCGTCGCCAGCGCGGTCGCCGATCGCAGCACGGACAGGTACTCGTCGTCGGAGGCGCCGTCGTGGAACACGATCGCACCGGCGGGCGCGAGTCGGCTCAACCGCGCACGGTCGGCGTCGGAGACCCGGGACATGCAGTGCAGGACCCAGTCGGCGCCGAGCAGCGGGAGCGCGGCGGCCAGGGTCTCGACGTTCTTGTAGGGCATGAACGAGCCCATGTAGACGAGGGTCTTCTCCCGAGCACCGCCCGCGGGCCGGGGCACAGCGGGGTCGGCGGCGTTGTACGCCACGGTGACGGGTCGCTTCGTCAGCCGGTGGGCATCGATCAGCCCGGCGGTGGTCTCCGACACGGTGACGACTCCGTCCGCACCGTTCAGCAGGAACCGCTGCGGCGCCCAGCTCAGGTGGAACGCGCGCCAGCCGAGGCGGATCGGCCACGAGAACTCCCGTGGGGGTGTGCGGTTCCGGTAGTAGATCAGGTCGTGCAGCGTGAGCACGAGGGCGTAGTCACGGCCGCGGGAGCCCATGGTCTGCATCGGCGAGAACACCGCGTCGAGGCCGAGCCGGTTGACCTTCCGCGCGACGAGGGGCTCCCCGGCGTCGGTGGGTGCGGGAAGGAGTTCCCACGGGAGTCCCCCGGGCAGGGACTCGAGCTGCCGTTCGTCGTTCACCAGCAGCGTGTAGTCGTGCCGGTCCGGCAGGTTGGCGACCACGCCGGCGGTGAAGCGGCTGATGCCGTCGTGCCGTCCGATGCGGACGTACCGGCAGTCGAGGCCGATGCGCAGGCGCGTCACGAGGCAGCTCCGGAGGCCTTGCCGGGCTTCGCCTTCTTCGCTCGCCCGGCCGGTGTGTCCGCCATCCGGCGCAGGACCGCGGCGGCGGCGACGTCCGGCGTCTCGTAGTGCACGAGGTGCCCCACCTGCGGGATCACGACCAGTTCGGCATCGCGGAGGCGTCCGGCCAGTGCCTGCTGCTCCGGCACCGCCGTGATGTCGTCGCGCTCCGCCGCGATCATGAGCACGGGGACGTCGATGCGGTCCGCGTACTCCGACACGTCGTGCGTGACCGAGGTCCGGAACGCCTCGAGCACGCTCGTGCGGTTCGCGAACGCCGAGAAGTAGCGGTCGTGCTGGTCGTGCACCCACCGGCGGAGGTCGCGGTCGTGCGACTTCAACATCGCGATGCTCATCACCCGGACGATCGCCGGGTTCCGGAGCAGCCCGAGGCCGAGGGCCTTGGGCAGCACCGCACCCGCGCGGTAGTAGCCGATCGCGATGCCCGTGCCGACCGCCCGCGGTCCTTGCAGCGCGGGCGCCGCGATCGGGTTCACCAGGACGAGCAGGCGGGTCTCGAGACCAGCGGCCACCGTGGCCGACACGACGATCGAGCCGAACGAGTGTCCCAGCACGACCGCATCGCGGCGCAGCCCGAGGGCCCGGTGGAACCCGGTCAGCCAGGCGACGTACGCGTCGATGTCGGACTCCGGGAGCGGGTCGGAGATCCCGAACCCGGGCAGGTCCGGCACGATCACCCGGACGCCGACCAGGTGCGCGGCGATGGTCTCGAGCCCGTGGTGGTCCCCCCGGAAACCGTGCACGGCGAGCACGGTCTGCTCCGCGTCGGCAGGGCCGTACTCCCAGTAGTGCGTGGTGCGGCCGTCGACCTGCACGGAGCGGTGCACGACCGGGGTGGCGGCCATCAGCGACTGGTACGGGGAGAGCACGGGTGGTTGCATCCCGGCCAGTCTACGAACGCACGCCGGTGCGCCCGCGTCACCCCACGACGAAACCTGGACAACTCGCAGGCGGGACGTGCCTGTGGGAGGCGAGCCGCGCCTCCAGGCCGGGCCGACTCCGCCGCCGGGCCGACGCCCCTCGCCGCCCGCCGGGCCGACGCGGTCGGCGCTTTCTGCGGACAACCGGACCGGCGGCGGCCTAGCGTGTCCATGGTGACGTTCACCGCCCCGATCCAGCTCCCCGGCCTGACCCTGGACCCGCAGTGGTACAAGCGCTCGGTCTTCTACGAGTGCATGATCCGCTCGTTCGTCGACTCGAACGGCGACGGGATCGGTGACATCCAGGGGGTCATCGGCAAGCTCGACTACCTGCAGTGGCTCGGTGTCGACGCCCTGTGGCTCCCGCCGTTCTTCAAGTCGCCGATGCGCGACGGCGGCTACGACATCGCCGACTACAAGGCGATCCTGCCGGAGTTCGGCACCCTCGACGACTTCCGGGAACTCGTGACGAAGTCGCACGAGCGGAACATGCGCATCGTCATCGACATGGTGATCAACCACACCAGCGACCAGCACGAGTGGTTCCAGCAGTCGCGCGAAGACCCGGACGGCCCCTACGGCGACTTCTACGTGTGGCGCGACACGGACACCGACTACGAGAACATCCGCATCATCTTCGTCGACACCGAGGAGTCCAACTGGACCTTCGACCCGGTCCGCCGACAGTTCTTCTTCCACCGGTTCTTCTCGCACCAGCCCGACCTGAACTTCGAGAACCCGGCCGTGGTGGAGGCCGTGTACGACGTCGTGCGGCACTGGCTCGACCTCGGCGTGGACGGGCTCCGGCTCGACGCGATCCCGTACCTGTTCGAGTCCGAGGAGGGCAACGGCGAGGGCGAACCGGAGACCCACGAGTTCATCAAGAAGCTCCGGGCGATGGTCGACGACGAGTACCCCGGGCGTGTCCTGCTCGCCGAGGCGAACCAGTGGCCCCGTGAGACGGCGGCGTTCTTCGGCACCGACGAGGAGCCCGAGTGCCACATGGCGTTCGACTTCCCGGTGATGCCGCGCATCTTCTACTCGCTCCGCGCACAGCACGCCGCCGAGCTCAAGGCGATCCTGTCCGAGACCCTGGACGTGCCCTCCAGTGCGGCCTGGGGCGTGTTCCTCCGCAACCACGACGAGCTCACGCTCGAGATGGTGAGCGAGGAGTACCGGCAGGCGATGTACGGCTGGTACGGCTACGACCCCCGGATGCGCTCGAACATCGGCATCCGCCGGCGGCTCGCTCCCCTGCTCGACAACTCGCGCGCCGAGCTCGAACTCATCCACGCGCTGCTCTTCTCGCTGCCCGGGTCGCCGTTCCTCTACTACGGGGACGAGATCGGCATGGGCGACAACATCTGGCTGCCGGACCGCGACTCCTCGCGCACGCCGATGCAGTGGACCCCGGATCGCAACGCGGGCTTCTCCACCGCCGACCCGGGCAAGCTGTACCTGCCCGTCGTGCAGTCGCTCGTGTACAACTACGCGCAGGTCAACGTCGAGGCCCAGCTCGCCCAGTCCCGGTCCCTGCTGCACTGGGTCCGCAACGTCATCCACGTGCGGAAGGCGCACCCGGTGTTCGGCCTCGGGACGCTCGACGTGCAGGAGACCTCGAACGACTCGGTCCTCGCGTTCGTCCGCTCATGGGAGGGCTCGGGCGCGCAGTTCGGCCCCTCGGCGGAGGACGTCCTCTGCGTGTTCTCGTTCGCGACGAACCCGACGTCGGTGACGGTCTCGGCGCCGGAGTTCGCCGGGCGGCCGCTGTACGACCTGTTCGGCGGCGGGACGTTCCCCTCGTTCGACGAGTCCGGTTCGGTCACGTTGACCATGGGCACGCAGTCGTTCTACTGGCTGCACGTCGGCGCGCCGGTCGCGTAGGCGGTCCGCGCGGTCGGCTCGCGTCCGCGCGTGTCAGCGGGCACCGGCCTGGAGGCACGGCTCGGCCCCGCCAGGCGGGTCGCGGTGGTCGTGTCGGTGCGTCCGGTTAGCCTGTGGCCGTGACGATCTCCACAGCACAGCTCGACACGCCCGCCCCGGCGCAGGACCTCGCCGGCCGACCGTGGTGGCACGCGCTCGGCGTCTTCGACCTCGAGACCACCGGTGTGGACGTCGAGACCGCCCGCATCGTCACCGCGCACGTCGGCCTGATCGACATGACCGGCCGCTCGATCGTCGAGGGCGCCTGGATCGCCGACCCCGGCGTCGAGATCCCCGAGGGTGCCGCAGCCGTGCACGGCATCACCACCGAGCGGGCCCGGGCCGAGGGGCGCCCCGCGGGCGAGGTCGTCGCCGAGATCATCGCCGCGGTCGAGGCCGTCTTCGCCCGCGGCATCCCGCTCGTGATCTACAACGCCCCGTACGACCTCACCGTCCTCGACAGAGAGGCGAAGCGCCACGGCATCGCCTCCCCCGTCGTGGGCAACGTGGTGGACCCGCTCGTCATCGACAAGGCGTTGGACACCTACCGGAAGGGCAAGCGCACGCTCGAGGCCGCGTCGGAGCTCTACGGCGTCACCCTCGACGACGCGCACGACGCCGGAGCAGACGCCATCGCTGCCGGGCGTGTCGCGCAGGCCATCGCCGCGAAGTACCCGGAGGAGCTCGGTGTCTCCGCCGAGGAGCTCCACCGGAAGCAGGTCGGCTGGTGCGCCGAGCAGGCGACCTCGTTCCAGGACTACATGCGGAAGAAGCGCGACCCGTCCTTCACCGCCGACGGTCGCTGGCCCCACCGCAACGGTTCGTAGCCTGCCCGGCGCCGGCCGCGCCGCCTGTCGCACCGGACCCCGGTCGCGCACGTTCCCGGTCGCACCGGGTCCCGGTCGCACCGGACCCCGGCTGCGTCGTACCCCGGTTGCGCCCGGTTCCGGACATCGCGCCCCCGCACACCCGGGCGCGATGTCAGCACCGGGGCGCAATCAACACTGACCCGCAGCAGGCGCACCCCACGGCTCCGACCCGCCCAGGCGCACGCAAACGGGCGGCCCTCCCGAAGGAGAGCCGCCCGTCAGCGTGCAGAGCGTGCTTACTTGCCGAAGCTCTTGAAGCGCTGGTTGAACTTCTCGACGCGACCGGCCGAGTCGAGGATGCGCTGCTTGCCCGTGTAGAACGGGTGCGAAGCGGAGGAGATCTCGACGTCGATGACCGGGTAGGTCGCACCGTCGAGCTCGATGGTCTTGTCGCTGTTCGCGGTCGAACGCGTCAGGAACGTCTCACCGGAGGCCAGGTCACGGAAGACGATGGCGCGGTACTCGGGGTGGATGTCGGTCTTCATGGAGATTCCTCGGATAGCGGTGATGGGTGGGACTGCGCGAATGCTCGAACAAGCGCCACGCCGGAAGTCGTCGGCTTGCGCCAGCCGTCTACGTTACCAGACGGTGAGCCGGATGTGGAGCAGGATCAGGCCGCGCGTGCCGTGTACCGACCGGCGTCCTTCGACACCGTGAGCTCGATGCCGAACGCCTCGGTCAGGGTCGCTGCGGTGAGCACCTCGTCGATGGGGCCGGCGGCCTGCACGTGGCCGTCGGCGAGCACCAGCGCGTGGGTGAACCCGGCCGGGATCTCCTCGACGTGGTGGGTGACGATGACGATTGCGGGCGAGTCCTCGCTCTGGGCGTAGCCGCCGAGGGTGCGGACCAGGCTCTCGCGGGCGCCGAGGTCGAGCGACGCCGCGGGCTCGTCCAGGAACAGGATCTCCGGGTCCGTCATCACGGCACGGGCGATCTGGACGCGCTTCTGCTCGCCGTCGCTCAGCTCGCCGAACGTCCGGTCGGTGAAGGCCCCGAGGCCCCACTCCTCGAGCACGCGCTGCGCACGACGGACGTCGAGCTCCTCGTACTCCTCGTTCCAGCGCCCCGTGACCGAGTACGCCGCGGTGAGCACCACGTCGATGACCTTCTCGGTCACCGGGATGCGGCGGGCGAGGGCGGTCGACGCGAAGCCGATGCGGGGACGCAGCTCGAAGAGGTCGGCGCCGCCGAGCTCCGTGCCGAGCACCTCGACGTCGCCCGAGGTCGGGAAGCTCTGCGCGCCCGCGACCTGCAGCAACGTGGTCTTGCCGGCACCGTTGGCACCGAGCACGACCCAGCGTTCGTCGTCCTGCACCTCCCACGAGATCCCGTCGAGGATGGTGGCCCCGTTGCGGACCACGGAGACGTCTGACAAGCGCACGACCGAGGGCATGCGACCAGCCTAGAGGTTCCGGCCGAGCACCTCGTCGTAGACCTGCCGTGTCCGCTCGGCGATCGCGTCCCAGGTGAACTCGGTCTCGACGCGGAGACGTCCGGCGCGGCCCATCAGCTTCGCCAGCCCCTCGTCCGCGAGCACCTCGTTCAGCGTCGCGGCGAGGTCCGCCACGTAGCGATCGGGGTCGGTCGGGGTGCCGGTGCCGTCCTGCGCCTGGTCGATGGGCACGATGCGACCGGTCAGCCCGTCCGCGACGACCTCGGGGATGCCGCCGGTGCCGGTGCCGACGACGGGGATCCCGCACGCCATGGCCTCGAGGTTGACGATCCCGAGCGGCTCGTAGATCGACGGGCACACGAACACCGTGCCCGACGACAGCACGTTGACGATCTCCTGGTGGGCGAGCATCCGGTCGATCCAGACCACGCCCTCCCGCTCCGCACGCAGGCCCTCGACGAGGGAGGTGACCTCGGCCATGATCTCCGGGGTGTCCGGTGCACCGGCGCAGAGCACGATCTGGACGTCCGACGGCAGCGAGGCCACCGCGCGGAGCAGGTACGGCAGGCCCTTCTGCCGGGTGATGCGTCCGACGAACACGACGCTGGGGCGGGACGGGTCGATCCCGAGCGCGCGCACCGCGTCCTCGTCCACCTGCGGCTTCCACTCGTCGATGTCGATGCCGTTGTAGACGACGTGCACCTTCGCGGGGTCGATCGACGGGTACGAGCGCAGGATGTCCGCACGCATCGCCTTCGACACCGCGATGACACCGTCCGCGTTCTCGAACGCCTCGCGCTCCATCCAGCTCGACAGCCGGTAGCCGCCGCCGAGCTGCTCGGCCTTCCACGGCCGCAGCGGCTCGAGGCTGTGCGCCGTGACGACGTGCGGGATGCCGTAGGTCAACTGCGCGATCCGGCCTGCCGCGTTCGCGTACCAGGTGTGCGAGTGCACGACGTCGGCGCCCTCGACGTCGGCCGCGATGGCCACGTCGGTGCCGAGCGCCTGCAGTGCGCCGTTCGCCTGCCCGAGCGAGTCGGGCGTGCGGTACGCCCACACGTCGGGCTCGTCACGGAACGCCCCGAAGGCGCGGACGCACACCTCGGTGTCGGTCCCGGAGCGGAGCGCCGCGGTCAGTTCGGCCACGTGGACACCCGCACCGCCGTAGACCTCCGGCGGATACTCCCTGGTCAGCAGATCGACTCGCACGCGTTCAACGTAACCGGTTCCCAGTGCTGACGCCTACTGTGAGCGGCATGGCACCAAAGAAGGTCTTCGGTATCGTGCTCGCCGGCGGCGAGGGCAAGCGGCTCATGCCGCTCACGGCCGACCGGGCGAAGCCCGCTGTCCCGTTCGGCGGGAACTTCCGTCTCATCGACTTCGCACTCTCGAACCTGGTGAACTCCGGGTTGCAGAAGATCGTCGTCCTGACCCAGTACAAGTCGCACAGTCTCGACCGTCACGTCGCGGAGACCTGGCGCATGGAGGGGCTGCTCGGCTCCTACGTCGCGTCGGTCCCCGCACAGCAGCGACTCGGCAAGCGCTGGTTCGCCGGTTCGGCCGACGCGATCCTGCAGTCCCTCAACCTGCTGCGTGACGAACGCCCCGACATCGTCGTCGTGGTCGGCGCCGACCACGTGTACCGGATGGACTTCCACCAGATGGTCGAGGCGCACATCGCCTCCGGCCGCAGCGCGACCGTCGCCGCGATCCGGCAGCCGATCGGGCTCGCCGACCAGTTCGGCGTCATCCAGGTGGCCGACGACGACCCGACGAAGATCGACGCGTTCCTCGAGAAGCCGAAGGACGCCGTGGGGCTGGCCGACTCCCCCGGCGAGATCCTCGCGTCGATGGGCAACTACGTCTTCGACGCCGATGCCCTCGTCGACGCGGTCCTCCGAGACGGCCAGATCGAGACGTCGAACCACGACATGGGCGGCGACATCGTCCCGGACTTCGTGAACCGCGGCGACGCCGGCGTCTACGACCTCAAGCGCAACGAGGTCCCCGGCTCGAACGAGCGCGACCGGTACTACTGGCGCGACGTGGGGACGATCGACTCGTTCTTCGATGCCCACATGGACCTCATCGCACCCGTCCCGGTGTTCAACCTGTACAACCAAGACTGGCCGATCTTCAACCAGCAGACGAACCTGCCCCCGGCGAAGTTCGTCCGCGACGCCAACGGGAACACCGGCTCCACGGTCGACTCGCTCGTGTCGCTCGGCTGCCTGGTCTCGGGGGCGCAGGTCGAACGCAGCATGATCGGCCCGTGGTGCGGGATCGACTCCGGCGCGAAGGTCCTCGACTCGATCGTCTTCGAGCGGGCGTCCATCGGCGCGGGCTCCGTCGTGAACCGCGCGATCCTCGACAAGGACGTCGTCATCGCTCCGGGCGCGCAGGTGGGCGTCGACCGTGAGGCCGACGAGGCACGCGGCTTCACGGTCACCGAATCCGGCATCACGGTGGTCGGCAAGGGCGTCCGCGTAGACGCGTAGACGCGTACCGACAGAACTGGTCTGGAGGCGCGGCTGACGTAACGCACGTCGGCCGCGCCTCCGACAGTCGGTACCGTTGGTGCGTGCCACGCTTCCTCGTCGTCCTCGATGCCGATTCCACGCTCCTCGAGGACGAGGTCATCGAACTCCTGGCGGACACCGCCGGAACCCGGCCACAGGTCGCGGCGATCACGGAGCGCGCCATGCGCGGCGAGATCGACTTCGCCGAGAGCCTCCGGGAGCGTGTCGCAAGCCTGGCGGGCCTCCAGGCCGACGTCTTCCGACGGGCACAGGACGCGGTCCGCGTGACGCGGGGCGCCGACCAGCTGGTCCGCGGCGTGCACGCCGCCGGCGGCACCGTCGGTGTCGTCTCCGGAGGCTTCCACGAGGTCCTCGACCCCTTCGCCGAGCGCCTCGGCCTCGACCACTGCCGGGCCAACCGACTCGAGGTGACCGACGGCGTCCTCACCGGACGGGTGCTCGGTGACGTCGTGGACGCGCACGCCAAGGCCGTCGCGCTCCGGGAGTGGGCCGACGCGGACGGCGTGGAGCTCGTCCGCACCGTCGCGGTCGGCGACGGCGCGAACGACCTCGAGATGATGCGCGTCGCTGCCCTGTCCGTGGCGTTCGACGCGAAGCCGCGCGTCCGCGAGCAGGCGGACGTGGCGGTCGTCGACCGCGACCTGTCCGCGGTGCTCGCGACGCTCGGCCTGCGCGGCTGACCCGGGCGGGCCGGCCCGCGCGTCGGTTCCGGGCCGAGTCTCGCGCCCAGCGACACTTCTCGCGACTCGGGCCGCGAGTACTGTCGCGCAGCCCGAGTCTCGGAGCCGGCGAGACGAGACTCGCGCCGGGGCGCGCCCTAGTGGCCCATCCCGAGGCCGCCGTCGACCGGGATGACCGCGCCGGAGACGTACCCGGCACCGTCGCTCGCGAGGAACAGCGTGGCGTCCGCGACGTCGTCGACCGTGCCGTAGCGCGCCGCCGGGATCTGCTTCTTGAACTCGGCCTGCAGCTCCTCGGGCAGCGCTGCCGTCATGTCGGTCTGGATGAAGCCGGGCGCGACGACGTTCGCCGTGATGCCACGGGAGCCCAACTCGCGCGTGATCGACCGCGCCATGCCGACGAGTGCGGCCTTCGACGACGCGTAGTTGACCTGGCCGACCTGGCCGTAGGCGCCGACGACGCTCGACATGAGCACGATGCGGCCGAACTTCGCCTTCATCATGCCCTTCGTGGCGCGCTTGACGACCCGGAACGTCCCCGTGAGGTTCGTGTCGATGACGCTCGTGAAGTCCTCCTCGGACATCCGGAGCAGCAGCTGGTCGTTGGTGATCCCGGCGTTCGCGACGAGGACCTCGACCGGGCCGAGCTCGGCCTCGACCTGCGTGTAGGCGGCGTCGACGGAGGCGGTGTCCGTGATGTCGGCCTGCACGGTGAGCGCACCCTCGGGGCCGCCCTGACCACTGCGGGAGGTGACCGCGACGCGGTGGCCGGCGGCGACGAAGCGCTCCGCCAGTGCTCGGCCGATGCCGCGGTTGCCGCCGGTGATGAGGACGGTACGGGGGGTGCTCATGGTCGCTCCGTTCGGTGTGGGGTGCACGGCGCGCCGGTCCGGTCACGGCTCGGACACGCCCGGACGAGCGTACCCGAGCAGAAACCCGACATCCGGCACCCGCGCGCTGCACCCATGTCCGGCCATGCGGGCTTAGGCTTGACCCTGGGCAGAGGAAAGAACACCGTATGAAGACGACGCACAGCATCACCACGCTCCCGGACTCTCCGGAGCAGGATCGTGCGCACCGCCTGTCCCGCTACGTCTGGCAGATGGCCCTCCGCGTCGTGTTCTTCATCGGTGCCGTGCTCGTCTGGTCGGTCTGGCACACCTGGCTCGCGGTCATCCCGATCGTCCTCGCCGGTGTCATCCCCTGGGTGGCCGTGATCATCGCGAACGCGGGCAGTCGTGCCGAGAGCGACATCGTGCGCCCGGCCGGTGCCATCGAGCTCTACGACGCCGTCGACCCGCGCCTCCGCGAGCAGCAGGAGGACGACCGGGCCGCGGCCTACCGCGCCGAGCAGGACCGGCTGCGCGAACAGGCCCACCACGCGCAAGAGGAATGGCAGCGCCACGGGGACCGCTCGAAGGTGTGGGGCCGTCGCTGATGGGTGCCACGTTCGACCTCTTCACCGAGCCCGGCTCGACACCGGTGTGCTCGCGTGCCGGTTGCAGCGACACCGCCGCGTGGCGCGTGAACTGGCGCAACCCCCGCATCCACGCGACCGACCGGGTGAAGATCTGGGCCGCGTGCGACGAGCACCGTGACTTCCTCGCCGACTACCTGCGCTCCCGGTCCTTCCCGGTCCGCGTGACCGGCATGCACGAGGACGTGGACCGCCTCGACGACGAGCGCGACCCGGCCGACGCCCCGAAGAACGACGTCGGTGCGCGCGCAGCCGGGGAGCGTCGGTGAGCGACCGGTTCGACCCGAGCTCGCGCTACGGCCGACGCCACGCGCAGAAGATCGCGCGCGCCGCGGCTGCGACCGACACGGACACCGCGACCGCCGAACGCGATCCCGACGAGCCGTTCGTCGGCTGGCGCTTCGTGCAGAGCCGCCGGTGGCTCGGCTACTTCGCGATCGCGGTCGCCTTCGCGATCGTCTGCGCCCTGTTCGGCATGTGGCAGTGGGACCGCCGGAACGAGGCCGTCCGCCAGAACGAGCAGGTCGCACAGAACTACGAACACACCCCGGTGCCGCTCGACCAGGCACTCCCGAAGGCCGCCAGCTGGGACGACTCGCAGACCTGGCTCCGGGTCAGCGTCACCGGGCGGTACGACACCGACGACCAGCTGCTCGTCCGGAACCGCGTCCACAACGGGCAGCCCGGGTTCGAGGTCCTCACCCCGCTCGTCACCGCCGACGGCCGGGCGTTCGTCGTCGATCGTGGCTGGGTCCCCACCGGCAACGCGCAGGACGCCCCCGACCACGTCCCCGCTCCCCCGTCCGGCGACGTCACCGCGATCGTCCGCCTGCAGGAGAGCGAACCGCGCATCCCCGGCCGGACCGACCCGGCGCACACCGACCAGGTGCAGTCGGTCACACTCTCCGATGTGGCGAAGAAGGTCGACACGCCGATCTACACCGGTGCCTACGGCCAGCTCGCGTCCGAGTCGCCGGCCCCGACCGAGGCACGACCCCTCGGCTGGGAGCGTCCGACCGCCGACACCGGGCTGCACCTGAGCTACTTCATCCAGTGGTTCATGTTCGCGGCCGGCGGGTTCGGGTTCCTGGCGTACCTGATGGTGCAGGAGTACCGGAACCTCAACCAGGACGACCCCGAGGAGCGCGAGCGCGCCCAGGAGCGGCAGCGCCGCAAGGACGCCCGACCCAAGACGGACGCGGAGATCGAGGACGAGCTGCTGAACGCAGGTCGTTGACGGACTGGAGGCCCGTGGCGGCGCCGCCACGGGCCTCCAGTCCGCCCTTCGGTCGCGTCCGCGACCACGCCCGCTACGCGAGCTCGATGAGTTCCGCGTAGTCCTTGTTCCAGTGGTCCTCAGTGCCGTCCGGCAGGAGCAGCACCCGCTCGGGGTTGAGCGCCTCGACCGCACCGGCGTCGTGCGACACGAGCACGACCGCGCCCTCGAACCCGGCCAGCGCGTTGAGGATCTCCTCGCGCGAAGCAGGGTCAAGGTTGTTCGTCGGCTCGTCGAGCAGCAGCACGTTGGCGCCGGAGACCACGATCATCGCGAGCGACAGTCGGGTCTTCTCGCCACCGGACAGGACGCCGGCCTTCTTGTAGCCGTCGTCCCCGGTGAACAGGAAGGACCCGAGCACACGACGGGCCTCGGTCTCGTTGAGGTCGGTCGACGCCGACACCATGTTCTCGATCACGGTGCGGTTGACGTCGATGTTCTCGTGCTCCTGCGCGTAGTACCCGATGCGCAGGCCGTGGCCGGGCTGGATCTCCCCGGTGTCGGGCTGGTCGGCACCCGCGAGGATCCGGAGCAGGGTCGTCTTGCCGGCGCCGTTGAACCCGAGGATGACGACGCGCGACCCGCGGTCGATCGCCAGGTCGACGCCCGCGAAGATCTCGAGCGACCCGTAGGACTTCGACAGCCCCTCGGCCATGAGCGGGGTACGGCCGCACGGAGCTGGCGTGGGGAAGCGGATCTTGGCGACCCGGTCGGCGACACGCTCGTCCTCGAGGCCGGCGAGCAGCTTGTCGGCACGCGCGACCATCTGGTGCGCCGCGGCGGCCTTCGAGGCCTTCGCACCGAACCGAGCGGCCTGGTCCTTCAACGTCGCGGCCTTCTTCTCGGCGCCCGCACGCTCCTTGCGGCGACGCTCCTCGTCGGCGACGCGCTGCCGCTGGTAGAGCTTCCAGCCCATGTTGTAGATGTCGATGGTCTGGCGGTTGGCGTCGAGGTAGAACACGCGGTTGACGACCTCGTCCACGAGCTCGACGTCGTGGGAGATGATGATGACGCCGCCGGGGTAGGTCTTCAGGTGCTCGCGGAGCCAGACCACCGAGTCGGCGTCGAGGTGGTTCGTCGGCTCGTCGAGGATCATCGTCTCGGCGTCGGAGAACAGGATGCGCGCGAGCTCGATGCGGCGACGCTGACCACCCGACAACGTCTTGAGCTGCTGGTCGAGGATGCGGTCCGGCAGCTTGAGGTTCGAGGCGATCGACGCGGCTTCGGCCTCGGCCGCGTACCCGCCGAGTGCGTTGAACTGGTCGTCGAGCCGGCTGTACCGACGCATCGCCTTCTCGGCGACGTCGGGGTCGTCGCTCGCCATGTCGAGCGTGGCGAGGCGGATGCCCTCCACGAGCTCGCCGAGGCCGCGGGCGTCGAGGATGCGCTTGCGCGCGGTCTCCTCCGGGTCGCCCGAGCGCGGGTCCTGGGGCAGGTAGCCGATCTCGCCGCCGCGGTCGATCTTGCCGTCGGTCGGCTGCGTCTCCCCCGCGAGGGCCTTCGTCATCGTCGTCTTGCCCGCTCCGTTGCGGCCGACGAGTCCGATCTTGTCGCCCTTCTCGACACGGAAGGACACGTCCTCCATGAGGAGGCGAGCTCCGACGCGGATCTCGAGTTCGTGCACGGCAAGCACAGTGGACGTCCAATCAGTTGGTGGGTTTGCACAACGACGTGTGCGTGAGGTGCACCGCTACGCTGACGGGACCGATGGTTCCGAACGGGACCAGCAGTCCATTCTAGGAGAATCCATGACGAACGCCACCGGGTTCGCTCCCCGCGCAGTCCTCGCCGACCGTCTGCGGACGCACGGGCTGGCCACGAACGCCGCCCTCGTCGCCGGCGGAGCCCTGTTCACCGCTGCGATGGCACAGCTCGAGGTCCCGATGTGGCCGGTCCCGATCACCGGGCAGACGCTCGCCGTGGTGCTCGTCGGCGCGACCCTCGGTGCCCGCCGCGGCATGCTCTCGCTGCTCGTCTACGCGGTCGCCGGACTCGCCGGTGCGCCGTTCTTCGCCGGCTTCACCGGTGGCCTGGGCGCCCTCGCCGTCCCGAGCTTCGGCTACGTCATCGGCTTCATCCCGGCCGCCGGCGTCATCGGCTGGCTCGCCCGCCGCAACTGGGACCGCCACGTCGGTCGTGCCGCCGCGGCGATGCTGCTCGCGAGCGCGATCCCGTTCGTGACGGGTCTGCCGTACCTCGCGGTCGCGCTCGGGACGCTCGGGGCGCCGAACGACCTGCAGTCGGTGCTCGCCGCCGGCCTCTACCCGTTCATCGTCGGCGGGATCGCGAAGGCGCTCATCGCGGCCGGCGTCCTGCCGCTGGCGTGGAAGCTCGTCGGCCGCCGCTGACGCGTTCGACGAAGGGCCCCGCACCGTCTCGGTGCGGGGCCCTTCGTCGTTCCCGGCAGCGCCGAGCGGGCGGCACGCGCCGGCGGCGGCCAGCGAGCGGGCGGGACACGCCGCATGCCGACCGGCGAGCGGGCGGGACACGCCGGCGGCGGCCGTCGAACGTGACGTATTTCGCCCGCTCGAGGGGGTCAGCCCGGGTGGACAAGCGCGTGCGCACAACTGCCCGCCGAACGGGCGGGACACGCCGCGCATCGCCCGCCGAATGGGCGGGATACGTCGGCGGCGGGCGCCGAACGTGACCTGTTTCGCCCGCTCGGGGAGCGCTCCGCGCGCGTGCCCGCACAAACGGACGGGAGGCGCGGTGCCGGCTGGCACCGCGCCTCCCGTCCAGGGATGGTCGCGACTAGATCGAGAAGCCGAGCGCGCGCATCATCTCGCGCCCGTCGTCGGTGATCCGCTCCGGGCCCCACGGCGGCATCCAGACCCAGTTGATCCGGAACGCGTCGACGATACCGTCGAGCGCGTTGGCGGTGTCACCCTCGATGACGTCGGTCAGCGGGCAGCCCGCGCTCGTCAGCGTCATGCTGATCACGAGCGCGTTCGCCTCGTCGTCCATGGCGAGGTCGTAGATGAGCCCGAGGTCGACGATGTTCACGCCGAGCTCCGGGTCCTGGACCTCCTTGAGGCCTTCCACGACCTCGTCGAACTTCTCCGGGGCGAGTGCGGTGATCATCAGTTCCCCGCCGCTGCGGCTGCGGCCTGCACGTAGCGGTCGTAGCCCTCGTTCTCGAGGCGCTCGGCGAGCTCGGGGCCGCCCTGCTCGGCGACCTTGCCCGCGACGAACACGTGCACGAAGTCCGGCTTGATGTAGCGGAGGATGCGCGTGTAGTGGGTGATGAGCAGCACGCCGAGGCCGGTCGCGGCCTTCGCACGGTTGACACCCTCGGACACGATCTTCAGCGCGTCGACGTCGAGGCCGGAGTCGGTCTCGTCGAGGACGGCGAACTTCGGCTTGAGGAGCTCGAGCTGCATGATCTCGTGGCGCTTCTTCTCGCCACCGGAGAAGCCCTCGTTGACGTTGCGCTCGGCGAAGGCCGAGTCCATCTTGAGGTCGGCCATCGACTGGCGGAGGTCCTTCACCCAGCTGCGGAGCGCCGGGGCCTCGCCGTCGATCGCGGTCTTCGCGGTGCGGAGGAAGTTCGACACCGTCACGCCGGGGATCTCCACCGGGTACTGCATGGCGAGGAACATGCCGGCGCGGGCGCGCTCGTCGACGCTCATCGCGAGGACGTCCTCGCCGTCGAGGGTGATCGAGCCTCCGACGACGTTGTAGCGCGGGTGGCCGGCGATCGTGTAGGCGAGTGTGGACTTGCCCGAGCCGTTCGGCCCCATGATCGCGTGGATCTCGCCCTCGTTGATGGTGAGGTCGACGCCCTTGAGGATCTCCTTGACACCCTGGTCGGTGTCGATCGAGACCTGCAGGTCGCGGATTTCGAGAGTGGACATTGCGTTCCTTCGGTTGCAGCTGGTGTGCGGCGTCAGCCGCGGGAAGTGAGTGGAGGCCGGTCTCAGTCGACCGGGACGGGGTCGTGCACGTCGACGTAGACCTCGCCGTCGCGGACCTCGACCCGGAAGACCGGGACGGGCTCGTACGCCGGGAAGTTCTGCGGCTTGCCGGTGGCCAGCGAGAACCGGGACCCGTGGGCCCAGCACTCGAGCGTGTCGCCCTCGACGAACCCCTCGGCCAGGGAGATGTCCCCGTGGGTGCAGGTGTCGCCGATGGCGTGCACGGTGCCGGCGGAGTCCTTCACGATGGCGACCGCTGTGCCGTCGACCACGGCGCGCATCGGGCTGTCCACCGCGATGTCCGCCTCGGCGCAGACCTTCGTCGACATCAGGCGGTGGCTCCGGCCTCGTCCGCCGACGCGGCGATCACCGAACGGCCCTCGGCGAGCTCCTGCTCGACCGCGGCGATGAGACGTTCCTCGAGCTCGGGCGCGCCGATCTTCTGGATGACCTCGACGAGGAAGCCGAGCACCACCAGACGGCGTGCCTCTTCCTCGGGGATGCCGCGGGACTGCAGGTAGAACAGCTGCTCGTCGTCGAAGCGACCGGTGGCACTCGCGTGGCCGGCGCCCTCGATGTTGCCCGTCTCGATCTCGAGGTTCGGGATGCTGTCCGCGCGCGTGCCGTCGGTGAGGACGAGGTTGCGGTTCTGCTCGTACGAGTCCGTGCCGTCGCCGGCGCGCCCGATGAGCACATCGCCGATCCACACCGTGTGCGCACCCTGGCCCTGCAGCGCACCCTTGTAGTTGACCCGACCGCGCGTGTTCGGCGCGTCGTGGTTCACGTAGACCTGCTGCTCGATGTACTGCCCGGCGTCGGCGAAGTACACGCCGTACATCTCGGTGTCGGCACCCTGCGCACCGAGGTGCGTCGACGGGTTGACCCGGATGACGTCGCCGCCGAGCGAGACCACGACGTGCTTGAGGAAGGCGTCGCGGCGGACCTCGGCGAAGTGCGTCGACACGTGCACGGCGTCGTCGTCCCAGTCCTGCAGGCTGACGACCGTCAGGCGTGCGCCGTCCTGGGCGACGATCTCGACGTTCTCGCTGAGGAGCGCCGAACCGCGGTTGTCGAGGACGACGATGCCCTGGGCGTGCGCCTCGGCCGTGATGACCGTGTGCGCGGCGCGGGGCTGGGTCCCGAAGTCGGACCGGGTGATGGTGATGAACTCGTGCGCGTCGGTCGCCTTGACCGTGACGGCCAGCACGGCGTCACGGGCGGACCACGCGGCTGCGGCGGCGCGGTCCTCGGGGAGACCGGCGGAACCGACGCGGGGGTCGTCGCTGCGACCCCATTCGACGTCGGCACCGTCGGACTGACGAGCGAGGAACGGGTAGGCGGATCCGTCGAGCCCGCCGTCGAGCAGCGGCTGGAGCTTCGCGAGGGGCGCGAACTTCCAGTTCACCTCGCGCCCGGTGACGGTCGGGAACGCGTCGAGGTCGCCGGACTGGAACCGCTCGGAGCGGGTCTGGACCGGGATCGACTTGTCGGGTGCGTCCCAACCACCGTCGGAGTGCGCACCGGCGCCGTGCTGCGCAGGGGTCTGCGCCGCTGCCGAGGGTTCGATCGGCTGGTCGATGTGGGGAGGGGTGGTGCTGGACATCTAGCCGACGGATCCTTCCATGCTCATCTCGATGAGCTTGTTGAGTTCGAGTGCGTACTCCATCGGGAGCTCGCGGGCGATCGGCTCGATGAAGCCGCGGACGATCATCGCCATCGCCTCGTCCTCGGGCATGCCGCGGGACATCAGGTAGAACAGCTGTTCCTCGCTCACGCGGGAGACCGTGGCCTCGTGCCCGAGCTGGACGTCGTCGACGCGGATGTCGATCGCCGGGTAGGTGTCCGAGCGGCTGATCGTGTCGACCAGCAGCGCGTCACACCGCACGGTGTTCGCCGCGTGGTGCGCCGCCGGGTCGACCCGGACCTCGCCGCGGTACCCCGCACGACCGCCGCCACGGGCGATCGACTTCGAGACGATCGACGACGTCGTGTACGGCGCCATGTGGATCATCTTCGCGCCGGCGTCCTGGTGCTGGCCGGGGCCGGCGAAGGCCACCGAGAGCGTCTCGCCCTTGGCGTGCTCACCGGCGAGGTAGATCGACGGGTACTTCATCGTCACCTTCGAGCCGATGTTGCCGTCGATCCACTCCATCGTCGCGCCCTCGTGCGCGATCGCACGCTTGGTGACGAGGTTGTAGACGTTGTTCGACCAGTTCTGGATCGTCGTGTACCGAACGCGGGCGTTCTTCTTCACGATGATCTCGACGACGGCCGAGTGCAGGGAGTCCGACTTGTAGATCGGCGCCGTGCAGCCCTCGATGTAGTGGACGTAGGAGTCCTCGTCCGCGATGATCAGCGTCCGCTCGAACTGGCCCATGTTCTCGGTGTTGATGCGGAAGTAGGCCTGCAGCGGGATCTCGACGTGCACGCCCTTGGGGACGTAGACGAACGAGCCACCGGACCACACGGCCGTGTTCAGCGCGGCGAACTTGTTGTCGCCGGCCGGGATCACGGTGCCGAAGTACTCCTCGAAGATCTCGGGGTGCTCGCGGAGCGCCGTGTCGGTGTCCATGAAGATGACGCCCTGCTGCTCCAGGTCCTCGCGGATCTGGTGGTACACGACCTCGGACTCGTACTGCGCGGCGACGCCGGCGACGAGGCGCTGACGCTCCGCCTCGGGGATGCCGAGCTTCTCGTAGGTCGCGCGGATGTCCTCGGGGAGGTCCTCCCACGACTGCGCCTGCTTCTCCGTGGAACGGACGAAGTACTTGATGTTGTCGAAGTCGATGCCCGTCAGGTCGGCACCCCACGTCGGCATCGGCTTGCGGCCGAAGAGCTGCAGTCCCTTGAGTCGGTTCTTGAGCATCCACTCGGGCTCGGACTTGAGGTTCGAGATGTCGGTCACGACCTCTTCCGAGATGCCGCGGCGCGCAGAGGCGCCGGCCGAGTCGGAGTCGGACCAGCCGAACTCGTATTGGCCGAGCCCTTCGAGCTCGGGACGGTCGATGAGCACGTCGGACATGGTCTCCTCGTTTCCTTCTCGCGGCAGCGTTCTGGGTGTCAACCCGTGGCGTCTGGACGCCATTCCACCGCAGACCGCCGACATGGTGCTTCGTGCACGGCGGACACGGTGTTGCTCCCTCGCAACGTCGATGGTTCCACGCAGTCCTGGGCGTGAGCGGCGATCTCGGACCTTTCGGAGCCGGCGCCTGCCTAGACTTGACTGCTGCTGAACCCTCGAATCCTACAGGTTCGCTGCACGGAACAACAGGAAGGCACCACCCTCGTGACTCGCGTCGGATCCCCCGTCGACCAGGACGTCCGCTCCCAGCACTGGTGGTCGCTCCCCCGCGTCGTCGACCAGCGCGTCGTGGTGCTGGCGTGGGCGTCCTTCGTGGTCGAGGTCATCCTCATCGGGACCGGCGGCCTCGTCCGGCTCACGGCGTCGGGCCTCGGGTGCCCGACCTGGCCCAAGTGCACCGCGGATTCACTGGTCTCGACGCCGGAGATGGGCATCCACGGCGTCATCGAGTTCGGCAACCGACTGCTCACCTTCGTGCTCGTCGTCGTGGCGATCGCGATGTTCCTGCTCGTCGTCCGGATGCGCCGGACCCGCCCCGAGCTGTTCTGGCTGGCGTTCGCCCAGGGCGCAGCGATCCCCGTGCAGGCCGTCATCGGTGGCATGAGCGTCTGGACGAACCTGAACCCCTTCGTCGTCGGGCTGCACTTCGTCGTCTCCGCGGCGCTCACCTCCGTGACAGCGGCCCTCGTCTACCGCGCGATGCGTGGCCCGCGCACCGCGGACAGGACGGTGCCCCGTTGGTACCGCGGCGTCGTCGGCGGCACCATCGCCGCGGTCGTCGTGACCGTCCTCGTGGGCATCCTCACCACCGGCAGCGGCCCGCACGCCGGAGCGGACGAGGCCGTCGACGGCGGACGCCTGCACCGCACCGGCTTCGATCCGGCCGTCATGGAGCACCTGCACGCCGTGCCCGCGTACGTCCTGTTCGCACTGACCCTGGTGCTCGTCGTCGGCGCGGTCCGTCTGCGGCTGTCGAGCAGGTGGGCGCTGCTGCTCCTGGTCGTCGAGTTCGTCCAGATCGCGGTCGGCCTCACCCAGGCGCGCACCGGGCTGCCGGTCGGACTGGTCGGCACGCACATGGTCCTGGCGGGGCTCCTCGTCGGGGCCACGACCGTGGTGGCGCTCTCCACGCGCGGCACCGCCGGCCGCCAGGCCGTCCGGGAGCCGATCGCGGGCTGACGGACCGCGCCGCGCGCCGTCTGCGACGTCCCACCTGTCGATCGACAGGTGGGACGTCGTGCTTCGCGCGCAATCCGACCGGACGGCGGACTGGAGGCACGGTGCGGGGCCGCCACGTGCCTCCAGTCCGGTGGTGGGTCGCGCCCAGGGCCCGCCTGCGGACCCGGGACGACGTCACCGACGTCGTGCGACAGCGGCGTCGTCGCAACCCGGCGCGCGCAACAGGCCGCGTCCGCACGGAACGACTTCGTCGCTGTCGTACGACAGCGACGAAGTCGCAACGAGTCGGCGCCGGAGCACGCGGACGTGACGGCGTCCGCCCCGCCCCGCTAGAAGGTGAAGACCTGCGGGAGCAGCGGGTCGATGCCGACGGCGATGAACAGCAGCGTCAGGTACGTGATCGAGCTGTGGAAGACGCGCATCGGCTGCACGTGCTCCACGTGCTGGATCGCCCGCGAGTACAGGCGGTGCGACTCGACGACGAACCAGATGCCGCCGGCCAGGGCGACGACCGTGTAGAGCGGCCCCATGTGCGCGACGGGGATGAGCAGCAGCGAGCAGACGAGCGTCGCCCACGCGTACAGCACGACCTGCAGCCCCACGACGGTGCGACCACGGACGACCGCGAGCATCGGGACGTCGGCGGCGTCGTAGTCGTCGCGGTACTTCATCGACAGCGGCCAGTAGTGCGGCGGCGTCCAGAGGAAGATCACCATGAAGAGGATGACCGGGGCCCAGGTGAGCGACCCGGTGACGCCCGCCCAGCCGATCAGCACGGGCATGCAGCCGGCCGACCCGCCCCAGACGATGTTCTGCGGCGTGCGGCGCTTGAGCCACAGCGTGTAGACGAACACGTAGATGAGGATCGCGATGACGCTCAGCGCGGCGGCGAGCCAGTTCACGAGGAAGCCGAGCACGGCGGTCGACGCGACCCCGAGCACCCACGAGAACACCAGGGCCTCACGGTCGGAGAGCTCGCCGGTGACCAGCGGACGCGTGCTCGTGCGCTTCATCAGCCGGTCGATGTCACGGTCGATGTAGCAGTTGAACGCCGAGGCGGAGCCGGCCGACATCGCACCGCCGAGCATCGTCCAGAAGACCAGCCAGAGGTCCGGGACCCCGCGCTCGGCGAGGAACATCGTCGGCGCCGTCGTGACGAGCAGCAGCTCCATGACCCGCGGCTTCGTCAGCGAGACGTACGCGCGCACCTTGCGCGACAGCGTCGAGCGGGGTCGATCGGTGTCGGGCCGGGTCACGGTGGCAGTCGGCAAGGGAACCTCAGTCTGTTCGCGTCAGCTCACACGCTCGGGGGACGGCTCCGTCGTCGTCGGGGCGTGCGTCGACCCGGAATGCTCACGGGTCCCGGACAGTTTACGTGATGGAGGCGCTGCGACGATGCCCCGCCCCGCCATCCGGACCGAAGTCGCCCACCGACACGCCCGGCCGACGGCGGGTCCCCCTGACGACGAGTGAACAACCGGCGTCACCTGAACCCCTTCTGAGTGCATGGTCACTATGCTGGAGTCGCCCTCCCGCAGTGCGTGCCCCGATGACGTCGGCCGCGAAGAGCCGGTCGGCCGCCGCGAGACGGCGACCCGACGAAGGCCCCGGGATGGCGATCATGTCCGTGCGATGGCACGAGCCCTCGCACATGTCGCATCAAGAAGGGTCAACATCCAAGTGGCTGAATTCACCTGGGACGCCATCGACAGGAAGGCCGTCGACACGGCCCGCGTACTCGCCGCCGACTCGGTCGAGGCCGCCGGCAACGGTCACCCCGGCACCGCGATGAGCCTCGCGCCGGTCGCCCACCTGCTCTTCCAGAAGGTGATGCGTCGCGACCCCAGCGACTCCACCTGGATCGGCCGCGACCGCTTCATCCTCTCTGCCGGTCACGCCTCGATCCTCCAGTACGTGCAGTTCTACCTGCACGGCTACGGCCTCGAGCTCGAGGACCTCCAGCACCTCCGCAAGTGGGGCTCGAAGACCCCGGGTCACCCGGAGTACGGCCACACCGACGGTGTCGAGATCACCACCGGCCCGCTCGGCCAGGGCCTCGCCTCGGCCGTGGGCTTCGGCTACGCGCAGCGCTTCGAGCGCGGCCTCTTCGACGCCGATGCAGCCGATGGGACCTCGCCGTTCGACCACTTCACCTACGTGATCGCCGGTGACGGCGACATGCAGGAGGGCGTCACGAACGAGGCCGCGAGCCTCGCCGGCCGCCAGCAGCTCGGTCGCCTGGTCGTCTTCTACGACTCGAACCAGATCTCGATCGAGGACGACACCGACATCTCCTTCTCGGAGAGCGTCCCGGACCGCTACGAGGCACTCGGCTGGCACGTCCAGACCGTCGACTGGAAGAAGACGGGCGAGTACTCGGAGGACGTCGAGTCCCTCTTCGCCGCGGTCGAGGCCGCCAAGGCCGTCACCGACAAGCCGTCGCTCATCGTCCTCAAGACGATCATCGGCTGGCCGTCGCCGACCAAGCAGAACTCCGGCAAGATCCACGGCTCCGCCCTCGGTGGCGAGGAGCTGAAGGGCCTCAAGGAGGTCCTCGGCTTCGACCCCGAGCAGACCTTCCACGTCGACCCCGAGGTGCTCGAGTACACCCGCGGTGCCGTCGCCAAGGGCCAGGCGGAGCACGCCGAGTGGCAGAAGACCTTCGACGCGTGGGCTGCGGCCAACCCGGAGAAGAAGACGCTCCTCGACCGCATCAACGCCGGCGAGCTGCCCGAGGGCCTCGAGGAAGCCCTCCCGGTCTTCCCGACCGAGAAGGCCGTCTCGACCCGTGCCGCCTCCGGCAAGGTCATCAACGCCATCGCGCCGCTCATGCCCGAGTTCTGGGGCGGTTCGGCCGACCTCGCCGAGTCGAACCTGACCACCATCGAGGGCGCCAAGTCCTTCGGTCCGGTCGAGGCCTCGACCAAGGCGTGGAGCACCGACCCGTACGGCCGCGTGCTGCACTTCGGCATCCGCGAGCACGCCATGGGCTCGATCCTCTCCGGCATCGTCCTGCACGGGAACACCCGCCCCTTCGGCGGCACGTTCCTCATCTTCAGCGACTACATGCGCCCGGCGGTCCGTCTCGCCGCGCTCATGCAGGCGCCGGCGATCTACGTCTGGACGCACGACTCCGTCGCCCTCGGCGAGGACGGCCCGACGCACCAGCCGATCGAGCAGCTCAGCGCGCTCCGTGCGATCCCGGGTCTGGACGTCGTCCGCCCCGCCGACGCCAACGAGGTCGCGTACGCCTGGCTCGAGATGCTCAAGCACAAGGACCGCCCGGCCGGCATCGCGCTGAGCCGTCAGAACCTCCCCGTCTTCGAGCGTGGCGAGGGCGACGCCTCCGGTGAGGTCTTCGCCTCGGCGAAGAACGTCGCCAAGGGCGCGTACATCCTGGCCGAGGCACCGAACGGCACCCCGGACGTGATCCTCATCGCGACCGGTTCCGAGGTCCAGATCGCCGTCGAGGCCCGCGAGCAGCTCAAGGCCGAGGGCATCAACGCCCGCGTCGTGAGCGCCCCGTCCATCGAGTGGTTCCGCGCGCAGTCGGAGAACTACCAGGACCAGGTCCTGCCGAAGGACGTCACCGCACGCGTGTCGGTCGAGGCCGGCATCGCCATGAGCTGGCGCGACATCGTCGGCGACAAGGGCCGCAGCGTCTCGATCGAGCACTTCGGTGCTTCGGCCGACTACCAGACGCTCTTCAAGGAGTTCGGCTTCACGACGGAGCACGTCGTGGCCGCCGCGAAGGAATCCCTCGCGGCTTCCTGACCCACCGAGGGCCGGGTCCGGTTCGCCGGATCCGGCCCTTCCTCCGGGAGGCGCGGCTCGGCTCCGCCACGCGCCTCCCGGTCCCCCAGACCCCGACTTCACGGCCCTCGTCACCTCCACGACGTCGGCCAGTCGATGAAAGAAGAAGAGAAACACATGGCTGAGAACACCCCCACCGCCGCCCTCTCCGCGGCCGGCGTGAGCATCTGGCTCGACGACCTCTCTCGCGAGCTCCTCGAGACCGGCAAGCTCGAGTCCCTCATCGCCGAGAAGAACGTCGTCGGCGTCACCACGAACCCGACGATCTTCGCCTCGGCCCTCGCCAAGGGCGAGCGTTACGACGCACAGGTCAAGGAGCTCGCGGCCGCGGGCACCGAGGTGACCGACGCGATCTTCGAGATCACCACGCAGGACGTCGCGAACGCCTCCGACGTCTTCAAGCCGCTCTACGACTCGACGAACGGCTTCGACGGCCGCGTGTCGATCGAGGTCGAGCCGGGCCTCGCCCACGAGACCGCCAAGACCATCGAGCAGGCCAAGTTCCTGTTCGACAAGGTCGGCCGCGAGAACGTCCTCATCAAGATCCCGGCGACCGTCGAGGGCCTCGAGGCGATCACCGAGGTCATCGCCGCCGGCATCTCGGTCAACGTCACCCTGATCTTCTCGCTCGAGCGCTACCGCGCCGTGATCGACGCCTACCTCGGTGGGCTCGAGAAGGCCAAGGCCGCGGGCCACGACCTCTCGAAGATCCACTCGGTCGCGTCCTTCTTCGTGTCGCGCGTCGACTCCGAGATCGACAAGCGTCTCGACGCCGTCGGCACCGACGAGGCCAAGGCCCTCAAGTCGAAGGCCGGCATCGCCAACGCGCAGCTCGCCTACCAGGTGTTCGAGCAGGCGTTCGCGTCCGAGCGCGCCGCCGGTCTGCTCGAGGCCGGTGCCAACCCGCAGCGCCCGCTCTGGGCCTCGACCGGCGTCAAGGACCCGTCGCTCCCCGACACCCTGTACGTGACGCAGCTCGTCGCGCCGCAGACGGTCAACACCATGCCGGGCAAGACGCTCGACGCGACGTTCGACCACGCCGAGATCACGGGCGACACCATCACCGGTTCCTACGCCGAGGCGCAGGGCGTCCTCGACCAGCTCGCCGCCGCGGGCATCGACTACGACGACGTCGTGGCGCTGCTCGAGAAGGAGGGCGTGGACAAGTTCAACGTGTCGTGGGGCGAGCTCGTCGACACCGTGAAGACCGCGCTCGAGGGCTCCAAGTAGTGACGGTTTCCATCGCCGCCAGCGGCGACGCGGCGCGGGCCATCGACACGGTGGTCCCGCGCCTCGTCGCCGACCTGGTGGCGTCGGGCATCACCGCCCAGGACCCCGAGCTCTGGGGTGCGGACGCCGAGGCCGAGGCGTCGAAGCGCCTCGGCTGGGTGGAGGCCGTCTCGGTCTCCCGCCCGCTCGTCGCCGAGGTGCTCGCACTGCGTGAGTCGCTCGCCGCCGAAGGGGTCGACCACGTCGTCCTCGCCGGCATGGGCGGCTCGTCGCTCGCGCCCGAGGTCATCACCCGAACCGCCGGCGTCCCGCTGACCGTGCTGGACTCGACCGACCCGGCACAGGTCCGGGCGGCGCTCGCACACCAGCTCGACCGCACGGTGCTCGTCGTGTCCTCGAAGTCGGGTTCGACCCTCGAGACCGACTCGCAGCGCCGTGCGTACGAACAGGCCTTCCGCGACGCCGGCATCGACCCGGCACAGCGCATCGTCGTCGTCACCGACCCGGGCTCCCCGCTCGAGGCCGAGGCGACCGACGCCGGGTACCGCGTCTTCACCGCCGACCCGAACGTCGGCGGCCGCTACTCCGCGCTGACCGCCTTCGGCCTCGTGCCCTCCGGTCTGGCCGGTGCGGACATCGCGGAACTCCTCGACGAGGCCGACGCCATCTCCGCGCTGCTGTCGGTCGACATCGACGAGAATCCGGGCCTCGTGCTCGGCGCAGTCCTCGGTGGCACCGACCCGCTGCGCGACAAGATCGCGATCGTCCCGGACGGCACGCACATCGTCGGGTTCGGCGACTGGGTGGAGCAGCTGATCGCCGAGTCCACGGGCAAGAGCGGCCGCGGCCTGCTCCCCGTCGTGCTCGGCGTCGACTCCCCCGAGGTCACCGCAGGCCTCCCCGACGTTCAGGTCATCCGACTCGTCGGTTCCCGCGAGGACGAACGGCACGTCGCCGAGGGCGAGGTCGAGATCACCGGCACGCTCGGTGGCCAGCTCCTCGTCTGGGAGTACGCGGTCGCGGTCGCCGGGCGTCTGCTCGGCATCGACCCGTTCGACCAGCCCGACGTCGAGGCCGCGAAGGTCGCGGCGCGAGCGCTGCTCGACGACCGCCCCACACCGACCGAGCCCGCGTTCACCGAGGACGGCATCGCCGTCCGCGCGACGCAGGACCTGGCGGTCGGGACGACCCTCGCCGAAGCCGTGACGAGCCTCCTGGCCCGGATCGACGCCACCGGCTACCTGGCCGTGCAGGCCTACGTGGACCGCACCGCGAACCGCGACCTCGAGTCGCTGCGCGACGCCCTGGCGGCGCGCACCGGCCGTCCCGTCACGTTCGGCTACGGCCCGCGCTTCCTGCACTCGACCGGCCAGTACCACAAGGGCGGCCCGGCGAACGGCGTCTTCCTGCAGATCGTGGCCGACGAGACCGACGACCTGGCGATCCCCGGTCGGCCGTTCACGTTCGGCCAGCTCATCCAGGCCCAGGCCTCCGGCGACGCGAGTGTCCTCGCGCAGCACGGCCGCCCGGTCCTGACCCTCACGACGACGGACGTCGCCGCTGCCACAGCAGCACTGGCATCCGCCGTCACCCTCTGACTCTCGAAGGAGTTCACCGACTCATGTCACCGGTGGCAATCACCCCGGAGCACAACCCGCTCCGGCTGCCGACGGATCGTCGACTGAACCGGATCGCGGGACCCAGCACCCTCATCATCTTCGGCGTGACGGGCGACCTGTCCCGCAAGAAGCTGATGCCCGCGGTCTACGACCTGGCGAACCGAGGGCTCCTGCCCCCGGGGTTCGCCCTCGTCGGGTTCGCTCGGCGTGACTGGGAGGACCAAGACTTCTCCCAGCTCGTCCACGACGCGGTCAAGGAGCACTCGCGCACCCCGTTCGACGAGGACGTCTGGCGTCAGCTCGAACAGGGCATCCGCTTCGTCCAGGGGTCGTTCGACGACCCGGAGGCGTTCCGCGAGCTCAAGCGCACCGTCGACACGTTGGACGCGGAGCGCGGGACGCTCGGCAACCACGCGTTCTACCTGTCCATCCCGCCGAAGATGTTCCCGGTCGTCACCGAGCAGCTCAAGCTGTCCGGCCTGACCGAGAAGCAGGACGGGTCGTGGAGCCGCGTGGTCGTCGAGAAGCCGTTCGGCTCCGACCTCCGCACCGCGCGCGAGCTAAACGCGATCGTGGAGAGCGTCTTCGCTCCCGACGACGTGTTCCGCATCGACCACTACCTCGGCAAGGAGACCGTCCAGAACCTGTTGACGCTGCGGTTCGCGAACCAGATGTACGAACCCATCTGGAACTCGAACTACGTGGACCACGTGCAGATCACGATGGCCGAGGACATCGGCGTCGCCGGACGTGCCGCGTACTACGACGGCATCGGTGCGGCGCGGGACGTCATCCAGAACCACCTGCTGCAGCTCCTCGCGCTCACCGCGATGGAGGAGCCCGTCTCGTTCAAGGCCGCGGACCTCCGCGCCGAGAAGGAGAAGGTGCTCTCCGCCGTCCGGCTGCCAGAGGACCTGGCGACCGCGACGGCCCGCGGGCAGTACGCGGGCGGCTGGCAGGGCGGCGAGAAGGTGCTCGGCTTCCTCGAGGAAGCCGGCATGGACCCCGAGTCCGGCACCGAGACCTACGCCGCGATCAAGCTCGACATCGCGACCCGTCGCTGGCAGGGCGTCCCGTTCTACCTCCGCGCCGGCAAGCGTCTCGGTCGCCGCGTGACCGAGATCGCGATCGTGTTCAAGCGCGTCCCCGAGGACGTCTACGGCAACTCGCAGTCGCCGCTCGGCCAGAACGCGCTCGTCATCCGCGTGCAGCCGGACGAGGGCGTCACGCTCCGCTTCGGCTCGAAGGTCCCCGGCGTCGGCACCCAGGTGCGCGACGTGACGATGGACTTCGGCTACGGCCACGCGTTCACCGAGGCCTCGCCCGAGGCGTACGAACGACTCATCCTCGACGTCCTCCTCGGCGACCCGCCCCTGTTCCCCCGTCACCAAGAGGTGGAGCTTTCGTGGAAGATCCTCGACCCGATCGAGGAGTTCTGGGCCACGCAGGGCCAGCCCGAGCAGTACCGTCCCGGCACGTGGGGTCCGGCGTCCGCCGACGCTCTGCTCGCCCGCGACGGCCGGACCTGGAGGCGTCCATGAAGATCGACCTGCCGAACACCACGGTCTCGAAGATCCAGAAGAAGCTCGTCCACATCCGCGAAGAGGGCGGCGCCGTCGCCCTCGGCCGCGTCCTGACCCTCATCATCTCGACGGCCCTCGGCCACGAGGAAGAGGCGATCGAGGCTGCGAACGAGGCCTCGCGCGAGCACCCGATGCGCGTCATCATCGTGTCGAAGAACGACGGCGACACGAAGTCCCCTGGCCGCCTCGACGCGCAGATCCGCGTCGGCAGCGACGCGGGCGCCAGCGAGGTCATCGTCCTCCGTGCCTACGGCGAGACCGCGACCGACGAGGAGAGCCTGGTCACTGGCCTCCTGCTGCCGGACGCACCCGTCGTGGCCTGGTGGCCGCAGACCGCTCCGGAACAGCCGTCGGCCTCGGCACTGGGCCGCATCGCCCAGCGCCGGATCACCGACGCGGCCGCGCAGAGGGACCCGAACGGCGCGATCGAGGCCCTCGGTGCCTCGTACGTCCCGGGCGACACGGACTTCGCGTGGACGCGCCTCACCCTCTGGCGGAACCAGCTCGCCGCGGCGCTCGACCAGCCGCCGTACGAGCCGATCACCGCGGTCGAGGTCTCCGGCGCGTACGACAGCCCGTCGACGATCCTCCTCGCCGCGTGGTTGCAGCTGCAGCTCGAGGTGCCGGTGGCCGTCGTCACGTCGCCGCGTGCGACCGGGTCGAGCGGCATCCACGGCGTGAAGCTCGTGCGCGAGTCCGGCACCATCGAGCTCGAGCGGTCCCTGGTGGACGTCGCGACGCTCTCGATGCCCGGGCAGCCGACGCACGACCTGTCGCTGCCGCGCCGCAACCTGCGCGACTGCCTGGCCGAGGAACTCCGTAGACTCGACCCGGACGTCCTCTTCGGAGACGTCGTCAAGCACGGGGTCCCCCAGCTGCGCGAGTCCATCGCCGGCTGAGCAAGCCCCACACGGCCGGGCCCCCTGCATCCGCACGGGGCCCGGTCGGACCGAAGGCGGTCGTACGACCGGTCGACCGCCACGAACACGGGAGTCACGTGACCAACGAACGGCGGGTGCTGGTGCACCCGGACAAGCAGGCCCTCGGCGCTTCGGTCGCCGCACGCTTCATCACGAAGATCATCGACGTGCTCGACGAGCAGGAGCGCGCGGACATCGCCATCAGCGGTGGCTCCGTGTCGTCCCTCGTCCTCGCCGCGATCGGCCAGTCGCCGGCGCGCGAGAGCGTCGACTGGTCGAAGGTGCACGTGTGGTGGGTCGACGAGCGCTGGGTGCCCGCGGGCGACGCCGATCGCAACATCACCGGCACGCAGACGGACTTCTTCGACCACGTCGACATCCCCGAGTCGAACATCCACCCGATCGCCGCGTCCGACGAAGGCATCTCGATCGAGGACGCCGCGACCCGCTACGAGCAGGAGCTGCACGCCGCCGCGCCGGACGACGCCATCGCGCCCCGGTTCGACATCACGCTCCTCGGCGTCGGCCCGGACGGTCACACCGCCTCGCTCTTCCCGGAGTTCCCGCAGCTGTCCGTCACGGACCGCGTGGTGCTCTCGGTCGACGACTCCCCCAAGCCGCCGCCGCAGCGCCTGACGCTAACGTACCCGGCGATCAACGCCTCGCAGCGCGTCTGGGTCATCCTGTCCGGCGCCGAGAAGGCCTCGGTCCTCGGGCTCGCCCTCGCCGGTGCCTCCGTCGACGAGGTCCCCGTCGGTGGCGTCCAGGGCCGGAAGCGCACGGTGTTCTTCGTCGACCAGGACGCCGCTCGCGACGTCCCCGAGAACCTCATCGCGTCGACGTACTGAGCGCGACCCCCTGACGGACGGGAGGCGCGGGGGCCCCGGGGCCCCCCCCCCCCCGCCCGGGGGGGGGGGGGCGAGAGGCACCGCGCGCCGCCGCGGGGGCCAACCGCGGGTGCCGCCCCGGCCGCGCCCGCGGGGGCGGCCCGGGCCCCACCACGGGCGCGC
>NZ_JBEPKX010000030.1:0-52619 GCF_040544915.1 Curtobacterium sp. 1544 | reverse complement strand
GTGTGGGGGGGGGTCCCCTCTATCGCCCCCCCGCCGCGGCCGCCCCCCCCCCCCCCGGGGCGGGGGGGGGGGGGGGGGGGGCCCCCCCCCGCCCCCCCCGGGCCGTCTTCCGGTCGCTTTCGCGAACGCGGCGTAGCGTCGAAGAGGTGACCCGACCCGACATCCGAACGGTCGGCGAGCTCCGCACCTCTGGCCACGTCCAGAAGACGGTCCGCGCCGAGATCCGCGACAACCTGCTCAGCGCCCTCCGCGAGGGCCGCGACCCCTGGCCCGGCCTGCACGGCTTCGCCACCACCGTCGTCCCCCAGCTCGAACGCGCGCTCATCGCCGGGCACGACGTCGTCCTGCTCGGCGAACGCGGACAGGGCAAGACCCGTCTGCTGCGCACCCTGCAGGGCCTGCTCGACGAGTGGACGCCGGTCATCACCGGCTCCGAACTCGGCGAACACCCGTACGAACCGATCACGACCGCGAGCATCCGACGTGCCGAGGACCTCGGCGACGCGCTCCCGATCAGCTGGCGGCACCGCGACGACCGCTACGTCGAGAAGCTCGCGACGCCGGACACGTCCGTCGCGGACCTCATCGGCGACGTCGACCCCATGAAGGTCGCCGAAGGCCGCAGCCTCGGCGACCCGGAGACCATCCACTTCGGCCTGGTCCCCCGCGGCCACCGCGGCATCGTCGCCATCAACGAGCTGCCCGACCTCGCCGAGCGCATCCAGGTCGCGATGCTCAACGTGATGGAGGAGCGCGACGTGCAGATCCGCGGGTACGTCCTGCGGCTGCCGCTCGACGTGCTCGTGGTCGCGAGCGCCAACCCCGAGGACTACACGAACCGCGGCCGGATCATCACCCCGCTCAAGGACCGCTTCGGCGCCGAGATCCGCACGCACTACCCGATCGAGCTCGAGGACGAGATCGCCGTCATCCGGCAGGAGGCCCAGCTCACTGCCGACGTACCGGACGCGCTGGTCGAGATCCTCGCCCGGTTCACGCGGGCCCTGCGCGGGTCGAGCGCGGTCGACCAGCGCAGTGGTGTCAGTGCCCGGTTCGCGATCGCCGGCGCCGAGACCATCTCCGCCGCGGCCGTCCACCGTGCCGCTCGTCAGGGCGAGGAGCACGCGGTGGCTCGTCCGATCGACCTCGAGACGGCGGTCGACGTGCTCGGCGGCAAGATCGAGTTCGAGAACGGAGAAGAGGACCGCGCCGACGAAGTACTCGAGCACCTGCTCCGCACCGCGACCGCCGAGACGGTCCGCTCCCGGTTCCGCGGGCTGGACTTCGCGGTCCTCGTCGAAGCGCTCGACGGCGGCACGATGGTGACCACCGGCGAGCAGGTCAGCGCTCGGGCGTTCCTCGAGGGCCTGCCGAGCATCGGCGAGTCCGACCTGTACGACCAGGTCTGCGAACGCCTCGGGGCGACGAACGACGGCGAGCGGGCCGGCGCGATCGAACTCGCACTCGAGGGGCTGTACCTGGCCCGACGCATCAGCAAGGAGTCCGGCGGGGGCGAAGCCGTCTATGGCTAGGCAGAACCGACGGCTGGCGCGCGACGCCCGGTACGGCAAGTACGAGGACGGGCCCGACCCGCTCGCTCCCCCGGTCGACCTGGCCGAGGCGCTCGACGCCATCGGCGAGGACGTGATGGGCGGCACGTCGCCCGAGCGCGCCATCCGGGAGTACCTGCGGCGCGGTGGTCGGGACCAGCGCGGGTTGGACGACCTGGCCCGTCGCGTGGCCGAACGACGCCGTGAGCTGACGAGCAAGAACAACCTCGACGGCACGCTGCAGCAGGTCAAGCAGCTGCTCGACGAAGCCGTGCTCGCCGAACGCGGCCAGCTCGCGCGCGACACCGACCTCGACGACGGCGACCGTGCGCTCGCCCAGATGCAGCTCGACAGCCTCTCCCCGTCGCCGGCGTCAGCCGTCCAGGAACTCAGCAGCTACGACTGGAAGAGCCCCACCGCCCGCCAGAAGTACGAGGAGATCAAGGACCTGCTCGGCCGCGAGGTGCTCGACCAGCGCTTCGCGGGCATGAAGCAGGCGCTCGAGGGCGCCACCGACCAGGACCGCGAGGACGTCGCCGCGATGATGCGCGACCTCAACGCACTGCTCGAGGCGCACGCCCGCGGCGAGGACACCCCCGAGCAGTTCGACGCGTTCATGGCGCAGCACGGGCAGTACTTCCCGTCGAACCCGCAGGACGTCGAGGAGCTGCTCGACGACCTCGCCGCCCGGGCCGCCGCCGCTCAGCGGATGCGGAACTCGATGACCCGGGAGCAACGCGACGAACTCGACGCCCTCGCGCAGCAGGCGTTCGGCTCCCCCGACCTCATGGGCCAGCTCTCCCAGCTCGACGACACGCTCCGCGCACTCCGGCCGGGCGAGGACTGGGGCGGGTCCGAGCGGATGGAGGGCGAGCAGGGGCTCGGGCTCGGCGACGGCACCGGCGTGTTCCAGGACATCGCCGACCTCGATGCTCTCGCCGACCAGATCGCGCAGTCCGGCCCGGGCTCCGACCTGGACGACCTCGACCTCGACGCCCTCGCCCGCCAGCTCGGTGCCGAAGCCGCCGTCGACGCGCAGACCCTGCAGCGGCTCGAGAAGGCGCTGCGGAACTCGGGAGCGATGCGCCGGGGCGCGGACGGCGCGCTCCGGCTCACCCCGAAGGCGATGCGGCAGCTCGGCAAGAGCCTGCTCAAGGACGTCGCCGAACGGATGTCCGGCCGACAGGGTGCACGGGACCTCCGACGCTCCGGTGCCGCCGGGGAGCCGTCCGGCTCGACCAGACAGTGGCAGTACGGCGACACCGAGCCGTGGGACGTGACGCGGTCCATCACGAACGCCCTCACCCGCACGGCCGCGTCCGGTCGGATGGGCCCCGGCGTCCGGCTCGAGATCGACGACGTCGAGGTGCAGGAGACCGAGGCGCGGACCCAGGCCTGCGTGGCGCTGCTCGTCGACACCTCGTTCTCGATGGCGATGGAGGACCGCTGGGTTCCCATGAAGCGCACCGCCCTCGCGCTGCACACCCTCGTGTCGACCCGGTTCCGCGGGGACGACCTGCAGCTGATCGCCTTCGGACGCGAGGCCGAGGTGATGGACATCGAGCAGCTCGTCGGCCTCGACGCCATGTGGGACAAGGGGACCAACCTGCACCACGCGCTGCTGCTCGCGAACCGGCACTTCCGGAAGCACCCGACCGCCCAGCCCGTGCTGCTCATCGTCACCGACGGCGAGCCCACGTCGCACCTCGAACCGAACGGCCAGGTGTGGTTCGGCTACCCGCCGGACCCGATCACGATCGCGCTGTCCGTCCGGGAACTCGAGAACGCCGGACGTCTCGGCGCGCAGACGACGTTCTTCCGACTCGGTGACGACCCCGGCCTCGCGCGGTTCATCGACGCGATGGCGAAGCGGGTCGACGGGACCGTGGTGGCGCCGGAGAACGACGACCTCGGGGTCGCGGTGGTCGGGTCGTACCTCGGGTCCCGACGGGGCGGCACACCGCTCTTCGACGGGTACGGCCGCGACCCCTGGGGGTCCTGAACCGCGGCTTCCGGTACGGACCCTGTTGCGGACGGCACCCCCGGTCGTATGCTGTCGCCACAGCTGCCCCAGACCCCGGCCGCGACCACCGTTCCACGCGCACCGACGACATCGGCGTGCGTGGACCCGGCCGACCGAGTGCACCTGATCCGCCCTCGACCGGCCGACCCCCGTGGAGTCCCGGAGAGCAACGGCGCTCGCCGCCAGACCTGCCACGGGTATCCGCGCCCCGGCAGGCGGGGCGCGGTGCGGGTCGGTGGGCTCTGTACCCGACGGAGCCCACCGACCCGATCTCCGTCGGTGTCGGCGCTAGAACAACGGCCAGGGCACCGCGGGACCGTGCCCGGCGGGCGGTGGGAAGACCGCGACCGCCCGGAGCGCGGCGCACCGTGCGCGGAGCGTGTCCACCTCGGCGACCGTGAGGTGCTCGTCGAGTGCGGCCCCGAGGTCACCGTGCAGCGCCTCGGTCACACGGTCGATGCCCTCGAGTTCGTCGGCGTCGAGCGGCTCCCCGATCCACCCCCACAGCACCGTGCGGAGCTTGTGCTCGACGTGGAACGCGAGCCCGTGGTCGACGCCGAACCGGTGTCCGTCGGGCATGGCGAGCACGTGCCCGCCCTTCCGGTCGGCGTTGTTCACGACGACGTCGAACACGGCCATCCGCCGGAGCGTCGTGCTGTCCTCGTGCACCAGGGTCACCGGACGGTCCTGCTCGTCGATCGCCTCGAGCACGGGCAGCCACGGAGTGTCCTCGGCGTCGGCGTCCTCGGTGGGGACGAGGTCCACGGCGTCCTGCTCGGGGTCGACGTCCTGCCAGCGCTGGACCATGCCCCGACCGAACGGCCCGTCGCCCATCCACGTCGGCGGGACGACGCCCCACCCGAACGCCTCGGAAACCAGGTACGCGGCGACCTCCCGGTCGGCCAGCGTGCCGTCGGGGAAGTCCCACAGCGGGCGCTCCCCCTCGATGGGCTTGTAGACCACGGGTTCGCCGTCGAGGTCGGCCAGGAACGTGGCGTTGGATGCTTCGCGGATGCGTGCCCGGATGGACAGGGATCCGTCGCTCATGCGTCGCCGGGACGACGGCCGGCAGCGACGATCTCGCGGGTGCGCGCGACGAACGCGCGGGCGGTGCCGACCGGGATCTTCACCTGGAACAGCTCGGCGGGTTCGGGGATCTCGACGACGGCCTCGATCTCCTCGCCGTCCTCGTCCGTCTCCGCCACGATCTCGATCTCGTCGTCGATCGGGTACGCCTCGATGACCACCTGCGCGGTCGCCGGGTCGAACCCGAGGCTCAGGGCACCCGCGCGGAACTCCGCCTCGACCGGCTGGTCGAGCGGCGCACCGTCGTGGAGCTCGGTCGGAGCCGACGGCGGAACGCTGAAGCGGTTGTCCTCCACCGTGGCGACCTCGTCGAGGAGCTCGTCGATCTTGTCCGCGAGGACCGCCGACTGCTCCTTCTCGAGCGCGACGCTCGTCACACGGCGGCCGTCGCGCGCCTGGAGGTAGAAGGACCGCTCGCCCGGGAGGCCGACGGTCCCGACGACGAGACGGTCCGGCCAGTCGAAGCCGTGCACGATGGTGGGCATACCCGCATTGTAGGAGCGCCGGCCGACACGCGTTCAGGCCCGGTCGGTACCCGTCTCGGTCGCAGCCGTCGTCCCGTCCCCGTGACCGGCACCACCGCCGACCGCCGCGTCCCCGGACGGCGCGGGAGCGGCGGCGAGCCAGGCGAGGTCACCGGACTCGGTGTTCGACGCGACGACCTCGGGCCGGTGCTCCCCGTAGCGCACGATGGACACCGACGCCGGGCCGACCGCGATCCGCTGGAACAGGTCGAGGTGCATGCCGAGGGCGTCGGCGAGCACGGACTTGATGACGTCGCCGTGGCTCACCGCGACCCACACGGCGTTCGGCCCGTGTGCCGCCTCGACCTCGGCATCGATGCGCCGGATCGCCGCGACCGCGCGGGACTGCATGCCCTGCATGGACTCACCGCCCGGGAACACCACTGCGCTCGGGTTCGCCTGGACGGTCCGCCAGAGGGGCTCCTTCGCGAGGTCGGCGAGCTTCCGCCCCTGCCAGTCGCCGTAGTCGCACTCGGTGATCGCCCGTTCGATGCGGGTACGGGGCGTGCCCGGGTGGCGTTCGAGCACCGCGCGGGAGGTCTGCCGGCAGCGCTCGAGGGGGCTGGACACCACCGCGGCGAGGGGCACCGCGGCGATCCGTTCAGCCGTGCGCGCGGCCTGCTGTCGTCCGACGGCGTCGAGCGCCACCCCCGCTGTCCGTCCGGCGAGCAGGCCGGTCGCGTTCGCGGTGGTGCGTCCGTGCCGGACGAGGAGGACGGTCGCCATGTGCCCGATCCTAGGCGGCGTCCACCGCGGCAGCCGCGCGAGACGCCGGAGCCGCGGAAGCCACGGAAGCCACGGAAGCCGCGGGCACCGTGTCGACCACCCGCCCGTCGACCATCGTCACGAGTTCGTCGAGCACGTCCCGGTGCACCATGTCGTGCGTCACGAGCATGGTCGCCGTGCCGCGGTCGTGGGTCAGCCGAGCGATGAGGGCCATGATCGCCGCACCCCGCTCCTGGTCGAGTGCGCTCGTCGGTTCGTCGACGAGCAGGACGTCCGGCCCGTGCACGAGCGCCCGGGCGATCGCGACGCGCTGCCGCTGTCCACCGGAGAGTTGCGCCGGGCGCTTGTCGGCGTGCCCGGACAGCCCGACCGCGTCCAACAGCTCGTCGACACGGGCGCGGGTCACCGTCCCGCGACGACCGGCGACCCCGCCGCCGAGGTGCGCCATGACGAGCACCTGCTCGCGGGCGGTCAACGACGGCAGCAGGTTCGACTGCTGGAACACGATGCCGATCCGCTCCCGACGGAGCGCGGTGGCCTCACCGGGCGAGAGCGCAGCCGCGTCGACGGCGGAGCCGCCGCCGATCAGCACCCGCCCGGAGTCGGGTCGGATGAGCGTCGCGGCGACCGCGAGCAACGAGGACTTCCCGGAGCCGGACGGGCCGGTGATCCCGGTGACCACGCCGGCCCGGGCGGTGAGGGACACGTGGTCGACCGCGGTCACGCGGCGGTCGCCGTCGGGGAAGGTCAGGGTGACGTCGTCGAGGGTGATCATCGGTTGCTCCCGAGTGCGGTGAGGGGGTCGGCTGCTGTGACGGTCCGGAGGGCGACGGCCGCTCCGGCGAGTCCGAGCGCGGCCATGGCGACCGCGGGGACGAGGGTGGTGAGCGGACTGAGCAGGAACGGCAGGGCTCCACCGGCGAGCGCTCCGAGCCCGACGACGGCGGCCGTCCCGACCCCGATGCCGACGACGAGCACGACGAGTGCTTGTCCGAGGGCATCGCGGACGAGCGACCCCGTGCTCGCGCCGAGCGCCTTGAGCACCGCGACGTCACCGGCACGCTGCATCGTCCACACGGTGAAGAACGCGCCGACGACCAGGGCGGACACCCCGAACAGCATCGCGATCATCAGGGCGAGGGACCCGACCTCCGACTTGAACGTCTCGAGCGCCGTCAGCGAGCCGAGGTGCGACGCCGCCGACGTGTGCGTCCGATCGGCCACGGCGTCCCAGTCGGGCGAACCGCTCACCGCGAGCACGGTCGGTGCTCCGTCCCCACCGAGCCGGCGGTCGGCAGCAGCCCAGGCGTCCGGCGTCATCGCGAGCACCGGTGTGTGGCTGTACCAGGCGTCGGCGCCCACCGAAGCGACCCGGTAGGTCGTGCCGGTGATCGTCACGTGGTCGCCGACCCCGACGCCGAGGTCGGACGCGGCGGCGGCCGACAGGCCGACCTCGTCGTCGCGGTCCGGCGCGAGCACCGCGACGGTGCCGGCACCGGAACCAGCAGCCGGCAACCCGAACAACGCGACGCCGACGGCCGAAGCCGCACCCGCGGTCGCCCGTCCCTGCACGATGCCCACCGGGACCACCTCGTCGACGCCGGCCGCCGTCTGCCAGCCGACCCGCGCCTCCCGGCCGATCGTGGACTCGCCGAAGGACGGCTGCCCGCTGGACGGCTGCTGCAGCACGAGTCGGTCGCCCGGCAGGCCCAGCACGGCCGAGACGTTCTGGGCGGCGAGACCGCCGGTGAGTCCAGCGAGGAACCCCACGAGCAGGGTGATGAGCGCGACGACGGAGCCGATGAGCACGAAGCGTCCGCGGGCGAACCGGAGATCGCGCCAGGCGACGAACACGGTGGTCCCTTCCCGGTCGCGGACCGTCCGCAACCGTGATTCCAGCCTCGCGAGACCGGGCCGGGACGACATCGCCGACCGGGTTGGTCCTCCGATCGAACTTTCGGTTGATCCGCCGCGCCCCGCCGCTCCGTACGCTGGGAGGGACATGGCGCACAGCACCCTCACCCCGGTCTTCGTCGGTCTGCGGACCGGCCTGCACGTGCTGTTCGCCGCGCTCCTCGCACTCGTCGTCGTCCGCATCGTGGTCGTCGGCGCACCGGGGTCGTGGGTCCCGCTCGGACTGTCCGTCGTGTTCGCGGGGGTCTACCTGCTCGGCGCGATCGTCGCCCGGAGCGCCTCGCGTCGAGGACTCGCGGGAGCCGTCTGGATCCTCGCGCTCACCCTCGTCTGGATCGCCCTGCTGGTGCTCGTGCCCGAGGCCGCGTACCTCGTCTTCCCGCTCTTCTTCCTCTACCTGCACGTCCTGCCGCGCGTGGTCGGCCCCGTCGCCGTGGTCGTCGCGACCCTCGTCGCTGTCGTCGCGCTCGGACTCCACGGCGGGTTCACGGTCGGCGGCGTCGTCGGACCCCTCGTCGGTGCGGGGGTCGCCCTCCTCATCGGTCTCGGCTACCGGGCGCTCGCGCGGGAGGCCGCCGAGCGCGAAGCCCTCGTCGCCGAGCTCCTCGCCACTCGCGACCGGCTGGCCGCCACCGAGCACGAACAGGGCGTGATCGCCGAGCGCGCGCGACTCGCGCGGGAGATCCACGACACCGTCGCGCAGGGCCTGTCGAGCATCCAGATGCTCCTGCACGCCGCGGAACGTGCCGACGGCGAGCGCCCCGGGCTCGAGCACATCCGGCTCGCCAGGGAGACCGCCGCCGACGGTCTCGCCGACACCCGGCGGTTCATCCGCGAGCTCACACCCCCGTCGCTGGACCAGGGGCTCGGTGCAGCGCTGCGGCGTCTGGCCGAGCAGCAGTGGACGCGCGACGGGCTGACCGTGGAGGTCGACGTGCCGGAGGTCTCGCTGCCGATGGACGTGCAGACGGCGCTGCTGCGCATCGCCCAGGGCGCGGTCGCGAACGTGGTGCAGCACGCAGGCGCGGCGACCGTCCGGCTGTCGCTCGCGGTGGACGGACGGGAGGCGCGACTCACGGTCACGGACGACGGCGTCGGTTTCGAGCCGGTCACCGCCCGGGACCGCGCGTGGTCGACCGACTCGTTCGGGTTGCGTGCCATGGAGGACCGCGTCGGGCAGTTCGGCGGTCGGCTCGACATCACCTCGGACCCCGGCAGCGGCACCACGCTCGTCGCCGTCCTGGAGGTGCCGTGATCCGGATCCTCATCGCCGACGACCACCCCGTCGTCCGGGCCGGGTTGCGGGCGCTCCTCGACGCCGAGGACGACCTCGACGTCGTGGGCGAAGCGTCGACCCCGTCCACCGCGGTCGACCTCGCCGAGTCCCTGACGCCGGAACTCGTGCTGATGGACCTGCAGTTCGGACAGGACGCCACCGGCGCGGACGCCACCCGCCGGATCCGGGCACTCGACGCCGCACCGTACGTGCTCGTGCTGACGAACTACGACTCCGACGGCGACATCCTCGGCGCGGTCGAGGCGGGCGCGAGCGGGTACCTCCTCAAGGACGCGCCGCCGCACGAGCTCGTCGCAGCAGTCCGCGCCGCGGCATCGGGGCAGAGCGCGCTCGCGCCCGCGATCGCCGGGCGGCTGATGGCCCGGGTGCGGTCACCGCAGGTCGCGTTGTCGGCCCGTGAGATCCAGGTGCTGCGGCTCGTCGCCGAGGGCGCCTCGAACGGTGACGTCGCCGCGCGCCTGCACATCAGCGACGCCACCGTGAAGTCGCACCTGGTCCACGTGTTCTCGAAGCTCGGGGTGTCCTCCCGCACGGCCGCGGTGTCCGAGGCACGATCCCTCGGCATGCTGCGCTGATCCCTTGACTCAGCCCGTGTGAAACGTTCTGATGGACCCATGATCGGGCGCCACCGCGCGGCACTCTTCGCCACGTCGACGATGACCGGGTTCGGGATCGCCTCGTGGATCACCCGCACACCCGCGGTCCGTGACGAGCTCGGGGCGTCGATCGAGGCGATGGGCATCGTCCTGCTCGGCCTGTCGATCGGCTCGATGATCGGGATCCTCGGCGCCGGTGTGCTCGTGCGCCGCCTCGGCACGCGGCCGCTCATCGTGCTCGGCGGGATGCTGCCCGTCGCCGGCATGCTCCTCGTCGCGCTGCTCGCCCCCGCGCAGGTCGCGGTCGGGGTGTGGGCCGGGCTGTTCCTCGTCGGGTTCGGGTCGGGCGTCGCCGAGATCGGTCTCAACGTCGAGGCAGCCGCGGTCGAACGACAGCTCTCCCGCCCCGTCGTGCCCGTGTTGCACGCCTGCTTCAGCCTCGGCACCGTCATCGGTGGCGCCGCCGGCATCGTCCTGACCGCCGTCAGCACCCCCGTGGTCGTGCACCTGCTCGTCGCGGCCGTCGTGATGGCCGGACTCGCCACCTTCGCCGCCGTGAACCTGCGGCCGGTCCCCCGGGCCGTGCCGGACCCTTCCGCCGCAGCAGTCGCCACGCCGCGCCTGCGGTCGGTGATCACCTGGCAGGTGCTGCTCATCGCCGTGATCACGCTGGCGATGGCCTTCGCCGAGGGTGCGGCGAGCGACTGGCTCCCCCTGCTCATGACGACCGACCACGGCGCTCCGGAGGCGGTCGGCTCGCTCGTGTTCACCGGCTTCGCCCTCGCCATGTTCGTCGGCCGGTCCGCCGGCACGCCGCTCGTGGCCCGGTTCGGACGCGCGCCCGTGATCCGGGTGTGCGCCGCGGTCGGGGTCGTCGGTGTCCTGCTCGTCGTCGTGTCGCCGAACCCCGTCCTCACCGCGGCGGCGGCCGGGGTGTGGGGCCTCGGGATCGCCCTCGGGTTCCCCCTCGCGATCTCCGCCGCCGGCGACCACCCCACCGACGGCGACCGACGCGTGTCCGTCGTCGCGACCGCTGGCTACATCGCGTTCCTCGCCGGGCCGCCCGCGCTCGGGTTCCTCGGGGAGCACCTCGGGTTGCAGACGGCGATGCTCGTGCCGGCGGCGTTGCTGGTGGTCGCACTGCTCGCGGCGCCGGCGACCCGGAGCCGGGCGGTGGTCGACGCCCCGGCGGCTCCGGTTCCGACGGGCCCCAGGGCCTGACCGCTGACCGGGCGTCTCGACCTCTCCGGATCCAGTTCTCCACAGGCGGCCGCGCACCCGTGGCTGCGACCGCCGGGATGACGTACCGTGTGACCATGACCCCGGACGCCTCGCTCACTCGACCCGACGGCTCGCAAGCCGTGGGCGACGATGGCCTGACCGACGGCGAACGCGATTCCTACGCGACTCGGTACCGCGCCACCGTCGCGCGGAAGACCCTCACGGCCGTCGAGAAGGACGTCATCGAACGCTGGCTCGCCAGCCGTGGAGCGAAGTAGCGCTCTCGACTGGCGCACCGCCGGCCCGGAGCACCGGGACGCTCTCCAGTCGTTCACCTGTGCGGACCCGCCACGGGCGGTGTGGGATCGTCACCGGCGCGAGAAGATCCACGAACGGCCGTGGGAGCTCACGGTGCAGTCGCACATCCGAGTGCTCCGCCCGGCTCTCCCCTCGTCCGAGAATGCGCTTCTCGGCTTCGTCGACGGCGATCTCGCGAGCGTCGTGCACTTCGGTGGACCGATGACGGCACGCAGCTCCTCGTGCTGGCGATCGCGACGGAGCACGAGCATCGTCGTGCGGGCCTGGGACGCGCGACGCTCGCGACGACACTCGACGTGCTGCGCTCGGTCCGCGACGACGCTGCGATCGGGTGCGGTGCGTTCGCTCGGATCGACCGTCGGAACACCCCCAGCGCTCGGCTCTTCACCGCAGCCGGTTTCGTCCGGCTCGAGCCGGATCGCGAGGACACCGACCTGGACTACTGGGTCCACGACCTGCTCTGACAGTGCGCGCGGGGGTCTCGCTGTTTCCCGACGGATCTCGCTCGATGCACGACGAGCGTCCCGCGACGGTATGCGGACAGCGGTTCGCGCCCGCGCCCGACCCGCACCAGTATGGAGCCGTGCTCGTCTCCATCGTCTACATGAGCCGCGCGGCCGTCCCGTTCGACGACGCTGCACTCGCCCAGCTCCTGCGCGACGCACGCCTCCGGAACGAGGCGCTCGGCGTCTCCGGGCTGCTGCTCGCGAAGGACGGCCGGTTCATGCAGCTGCTCGAGGGCCCGGCGTGGAGCGTCGACGACCGGTTCGCGGCCATCTCGCGCGACCCTCGGCACGGTGAGGTGAAGTCGCTCATCCGCGAGGACGTCGAGCGTCGACGGTTCGACGGCTGGTCGATGGCCTACCGTGCGCTCGACGACGCGGACGTGGATGCCGAGGAGGGGTTCAGCCCGTTCCTGACCGACACCGTCGACTTCCCCCGCTCGTTCGACCGCACGAGCGCCGCCTGGCTGCTGAAGTGGTTCCGCGATCGCGAGCTCCACGACCGCTGATCGGTGGTCAGCCCCGTGCGAATGCCAGGCTCTCCGAGACGAAGCCGACGACCGTCGCGAGTTCGTCCTCGTCGCGGGGGCCGTAGACCATGAACTCCGTGCCGAAGTCCGCGTAGCCGTGCGGCTCCGCCCACCCGACGTCGACCAGCTCGCGCCCGCGGGCCTCGGGCAGGACGAGGTGCACGCTCGTGTCGTCGACGCCGTGCAGGTGCACGGGTTCGAGCCGCTTCCCGGGAGCGAGGGACCGCTCGGGGGACGACTCGACCTCGCGGTCGGTGAGGAAGACGGCTCGCGAACTCGCCGGCGACACCTGGCTGTGGCCCTCGACGACCTCCGGCAGCGCGAACACGGCCGCGACCAGGCGACCCCACAACTCGGGCGGTGCGAGCTGGTCGACCTGCCGGTGCGGTCCCTCCGTCGACGTCGTCGGCGTCGATCCGCGTCGAGGAAGTGTCATACCGTCAGTCTGCCGCGGGCCCGGGCGACTCCGGCGACGACACCCGTGACGGCGAGCAGCACGAGGCCGACGCCGCCCACTGCGTACGCGAACAGCGCGAGGATCCCCGCACCGATGTTCGCCCCGCCGCCGTCGTCCACGGTGAGGAACAGCGACCACATCGCGATGCCGAGTCCCGTGAACCCGACGGCGAGCAGCACGGTGGCGATGACGTGGAGTGATCGGAGGGCAGCGCGCATGCCGTCAGTCTGGTGTGCTGAACGCCTCCGCCACGACCCCCAGCAAGCGGGACCGGTGCCGCGGGTCAGCGATGCCGGAGAGGAGCACGTGCCACATCGTCGCGACTGCCGGGTACAGGTCGGCCCGCCCGGTCCGGACGTCGGACACCAGCTGCACGCCCGTGAAGTACGGCACGACCGTGGCTCCGAGCTGTTCGGCGGACAACTCCGTGCGGAGTTCGCCCGCGGCGACCGCGAGCCGGAAGACGTCGACGATCCCAGCGATCCACTGCTCGTAGAAGCTCGCGGTCGCGGCGGCGAACTCGCCGCGCTCCAGCGACAGCCGGATGCCCGCGCGCACGATCGCATCGGTGCGGAGCAGGTCGGCGATGCCCCTGGACGCGCCGATCAGCGCCGACGTGGGTGAACTGTCGGTGTGGCTGACGACGTCGAACGTGCGGACGTTCTGCTCGTCGATGACGGCGAGCGCCATCGCGAGCTTCGTCGGGAAGTGGAAGTGCAGCGCCCCCTGGGACACGCCCGCCGTGCGGGCGATGCCCGCCACCGTCGCGCTGGCGAAGCCGGCGCGGTCGAACTCCTCCGCCGCGGCTCGCAGAATCTGCTCACGTCGTTCCACGTGACCAGTCTCACGGACTGGAGGCCCGGTGCGGGCCCGCACCGCGCCTCCAGTCAGGGGGTGGCCGCGTCAGGCGGCGTGCCGTGCCAAGGTGATCCGCGCCTCGGGGACGTCCTGCAGGTCGCGTCCACGGAACCACCGCAGCAGCCAGTCGGCGGGTGACCCCGAGAGCTCGGCTGGCAGTCCGGAGCGCTCAGTGAGGAACGTGCTGAAACCGGGTTCGTCGCGGACCTCGGTGCCAGACGGGTTCCCGAAGGCCATCGCCCACCCGTCGAAGCGGCGCGCGGTGATCCGTTCCCGCGAGACGGTCTTCACCTCGCGGTGACGGGGGTCGCGCTCGATCGCGGCGAAGCGGTCCTCGACGGCCCATGCGGGCCCCTCGAGGACCTGCATGAACCGGCCACCCTTCGCCAGGAGCAGGCCCGAGACCCCGAGCGCCTGGTTGGTCAGCCGCGCCTCACGGAGCATGGCCACCAGCTGGTCGTCGGTCAGGTCGTCGACGGCGACGGACATGTACACGAGGGTCTCGAGGGAAGTCATCGCCCGCAGTCTCGGTCGTGCCCCCGGCACGGGGCAAGGATCGTCCGCACACCGCATCGAGGACTGCGGTGTGCGGACGAACACGCCGCTCAGGTGAGCGCGAGCAGCGTGTTCACCTGCTCGTTGATGCCGGTGAGCGTCGTGATCGACTTCCCGTTGGCGTACACGTCGTCGAACGCGGGCTGCAGCAGCGCCTGCACGTCCGCGGGGTTGCGGGTCACCGGGAAGAGGAAGGTGGTCTTCTCCTCGACCTGGCGGGTGAACGCGGAGACGTCCAGCCCCCGCTTCCGGAACGACGCGACCGCTGCTTCGGTACCCGCGGGCCGTGCCGGGAACACGATGCCTGCCTTGCCGACGATCGTCTGCGCCGCGTCGCTGCCGAGGTACGCCACCCACTTCGCGGCCGCCTCGGGGTCCTTCGCCTGCTTCGTGATCGAGTCCCCGAGCCCGTTGAACATCGAGGCGCGGTGCCCGACCGGTCCGACGGGCGTGGGGGCGACCGCGATGTCGAGGTCCTCCATCCCGAGGTACGTGCCGATCATCCACGAGCCGTTGAAGGACAGCGCGCACTTCCCGGAGCCGAGCTGCACGTCGGGGCCGGTGGTGGTGGAGAACACCCCGTACTTCGCCATGTAGCCCTTCTCGGCGAGGCGGTAGTACCAGGCGAGGGTGTCCTGCACGACCTTCTCGTCGTAGCGGAACTTGTCGCCCCAGGGGTTCTCGTTCGTGTAGAACCAGTCGATCGACCCGGTGAACGGTGACCACTGGGTCTGCCCGAAGCCGTCGCCGCCGGACCCGTTCGACGAGATGCCGTAGACCGCGACGTCGTGCTTGTCGAAGCCCCGTTCGTCCCCGCGCCGCCCCTTGGAGTCGACGGTGAGGTGGGCGAGCATCCGCTCGAACGAGCCGCCGTCGTCGGGGTTCCACTCGAGGTCGGCGAGGTCGGCGTCGGACACGTCAGCCTTCGCCATCGCCTTCCGGTCGTAGAACATCGCGATGGTGTCCCAGTCCTTCGGCGACCCGTACCGGTGTCCGTCCTTGCCCTTCCAGAGCTCGGCGAGCCCTGATTGGTAGTCGGCGTCCCGGATGCCCTTCGTGGCATCGAGTTCGTCGAGCTTGTAGAGCACGTCGAGGTCGGAGTACTGCGGGAACTTCGTCAGGTGGTCGGTGAACACGTCGGGCGCGGTGCCGGCGATGAACCCGGCGGTGAGCTTCGTCCAGTAGTCGTTCCACCCGAGCTGCGTGATCTTCACCGTGATGTCGGGGTTCTCGCGGTGGAAGGCGTCGGCGACGGCCTGGTAGGCGGGCAGCTGGTTGGAGTCCCAGAGCCAGTAGCTGACGGTCCGGGTGCCGCTCCGCGACGTGGATCCACGGCCGGGCGACGAGCACGCGGTGAGCGCGCCGAGGGCCAGGGCGGAGGCGCCGCCGGCGAACAGGGCGCGGCGGGAGAGCGAGTTGGTCATCTGGTGCCTACTTGATTCCGGAGAAGCCGATGGAGTTGACGATGCGCTTGGCGAAGACGCCGAACAGCACGATCATCGGGAGCGCCGCCACCAGGGTCGCGGCCATGAGCCCGGCCCAGTCGGTGCCGGACTGCGGGGTCTGCGACTTGAAGACGCCGAGCGCGACGGTGAGGACCCGTGAACTGTCCGTGTACGAGACCATCAGCGGCCAGAAGTAGTCGTTCCAGCTCGTGATGTACGTCAGGACGGCGAGGGTGGCGATCGGGGCGGCAGCCATCGGGATCACCAGGCGGAAGAACACCCGGACCTTGCCGGCGCCGTCGATGAGGGCGGCTTCCTCGACCTCCTTCGAGATGCCGAGGAAGAACTGCCGCAGGAAGAACACCGCGAACGGGGTCATGAACATCGTCGGCAGGGCGATCCCGAGCAGGTTGTCGACGAGCCCGAGCTGCTTGATGAGGGTGAAGTTCGGCAGCAGCGTGAAGATCGCGGGGACCATCAGGCCGGCGAGGAACACCGCGAAGACCTTGTCGCGTCCGGGCCAGCGCAGGCGGGCGAAGGCGTAGGCGGCAGCGGCGGAGAAGAACACCTGGCCGACGGTGACGAGGGTCGAGACGATGACGGAGTTGCCGAGGTAGCGCCAGAAGTTCAGCGCTGCGCCGGAGCCGCCCTGCTCGAGGGCCTCCTTCGTGGACTGCAGGCCGAAGACCCGCTCGAACCCGCCGAGGCTGAACCCGACGGGCAGCAGGGAGGTCGGGTCGGAGTTGATCGCGCCGTTCGACGACAGGGCCGTGCGGAGGATCCAGTAGAAGGGGAAGAGCGTGATCACGATGACGGCGATCATCGCGACCCACGCGAGGATCCGGCCGATCGAGGGGCGACGACGGTGCGCGGCGCCCGGACGGGGCTGACGCTTCGTGGTGACGGAACGGGTGAGTGTCGTGGTCATGGTCGGACGCTCCGTTCAGTCCAGGTCCGACTCACCCGAGCGGGTGAGGCGGTACTGGATGATCGTGATGATGCTGAGGACGATGAGGAGCGCGACCGACACGGCGGACGCGTAGCCGAACTGGAACCGGCCGAAGGCCAGGTTGTAGATGTAGTTCTGCACGACGTTCGTGGCGTTCGCGGGACCACCCTGCGTGGTCACCGCGACGGTGTCGAACACCTGGAACGACCCGATGACGGTGATGATCAGCACCAGCGACAGGATCGGGCGGAGCAGCGGCACGGTGATCCGCCAGAACATCTTCCACTCGCTCGCGCCGTCGATGCGCCCGGCCTCGTAGACCGTCTCGGGCAGCGACTGCAGGCCGGCGAAGATGAGGAGCGCCGTGTAGCCGACGTGTCGCCAGACGTTGATGAGCGCGATCGACGGGATGCCCCACACGTCGCTCTGCAGGAACGGGATGCGGTCGAGGCCCAGGGCGGCGAGCATCTCGTTGCCGATGCCGAGCTGGGTGTCGAGGATCCACAGCCAGACGAGTGCCGCGACGACGTTCGAGACCAGGTACGGCGCGAGGACGATGCCGCGCACGAAGGTCGACTTCGTCAGGCGGTGCATCATCACGGCGATGAAGAGCGCCACGACCGTCTGGATCACGATGTTGATGACGACGTACTCGACGGTGACGACCATCGAGTGCCAGAAGATCGAGTCCTGCGCGAGTCGGACGTAGTTCTGCAGGCCGGTGAACTCCGGCGGGGTGAGCAGGTTGTAGGACGTGAAGCTGAGGTAGATGCCGCGGACCGTCGGCCACGCCAGGAACACGGCGAAGCCGATCGCCGCCGGTGCGATGAACACCAGTGCGAGCCAGAGGTCGTTCCGGGGTCGACGCCTCGGCGAGGTCGTCCGGGCACGGGCGAGGGTGGCTCCCCTGCTCCGTGGGCGGGTGGTCGTCAAGGGTGACGACACAGGGCTCTCGGTGGCCATCGCGACTCCTTCGTCTGCGGTGGACTGACGTGCAGCAGTCCGTGAGCCGGGAATCTACACGTGGGGACTTGCGGTGGCAAGAGCGATTTCTTGGCGCCGATGTCAGGGTTGTCACGAGTAGACAACCGTGTCAGGATGGCCCCCGATCGCATCGGAGCGACCTGCTCGGCGACGCATCCCACACCCCTGGAAAGGTCACTGATGATCTCTGTCGGAATGGTCGGCGCAGGCCAGTTCGCCCCGCAGTTCGCGAAGCTGTTCAAGCTGCACCCCGACGTCGACCGGGTCTTCGTGACCGACCTCGTCGACGACCGCGCATCGGAACTCGTCGAGTCGCAGCACCTCGACGGCACGTTCGACGACTTCGACGCCGTGCTCGCCTCGGACGTCGACGCGGTGGCGATCTTCACGCAGCGGTGGACGCACGGCCCCCTAGTGGTCAAGGCCCTCCGCGCCGGCAAGCACGTGTACTCGGCCGTACCGATGGCGATCTCGGTCGAGGAGATCAGCGCCATCATCGAGGCCGTCCGCGAGACCGGCCTCACCTACATGATGGGCGAGACGAGCTACTACAACCCGGCGACGGTGTTCGCGCGGAAGCAGGTCGCCGAGGGTGCGTTCGGCCGCGTCTTCTACGCCGAGGGCGACTACGTCCACGACATGGACCTCGGCTTCTACGCCGCGTACCAGTTCAGCGGCGGCGACCAGTGGAAGCAGACCGCCAGCTACCCGCCCATGCTCTACCCGACGCACTCGGTCGGCGGCGTCCTCGGCGCCATCCCCGGCCACGCCGTCAGCGTCAGCTGCATCGGCGTCAAGGACGACCGCGGCGACGGGGTGTTCGACAAGGACGTCAGCCAGTTCGACAACGACTTCTCGAACGCCACCGCCCTGTTCGAGCTCGACAACGGCGGGGTCATGCGCATCAACGAGATGCGCCGCGTCGGCTACCCGTCCCACATCCGCGAGTCCCGCTTCCGCTACTTCGGCACCGAGGCCAGCTTCGAGCAGCTCGCCAAGGTCAGCGTCTGGCAGGACAAGGAGGACTCGCACGACATCAGCGACCGGATCAACACCAAGGCGACGATGGACCTCGACGACCCGCGCCTGGCCGGGGTCGACCCCTCGCTCCGCGACGCGTTCGTCTCCGGGTACGCCGAGGTGCACGACACCGACCGCCTGCCGGCCGAGTACGCCGGGGTCCCGACCGGACACGAGGGCAGCCACCAGTTCCTCGCCGACGACTTCGTCCGCGCCGTCGTCGACCGGACCCTGCCGCCGGTGAACGCCTGGACCGCCGCGCGGTTCACGCTGCCCGGGATCATCGCCCACCAGTCCGCACTGCAGGGCGGTGTCCGCCTCGAGGTGCCGGACTTCGGCGACGCCCCCGCGACGGCCGATGCCGCGTCCGCCAGCGGTGCGAGCGCCGTCTAGGATCACAACAACCGTCGTTCGGGTGCCGATCCGCACGGATCGGCACCCGAACTCGATCCAGGAGGCGTCCGTGACCAGCCCGACGACCCCGAGGGCGGTCACCCGCGCCGACGTCGCCCGGTACGCGGGCGTCAGCACCTCCGTCGTCAGCTACGTCGTGCACGACGGCCCCCGCCCGGTCGCCGCCGAGACGGCAGCCCGGGTCCGCGACGCCATCCGGGTCCTCGGGTACCGCCCGAACGCGAGCGCGCAGGCCCTCCGCACCGGGTCGTCGAAGATGCTCGGGCTCATCGTCCCCGAGCTCGACAACCCGCTCTGGTCCGAGGTCGCGATCGCCGTCGAGCAAGCCGCCGCGGCACGGGGCTACGACGTCCTCATCTCGAGCAGCGACGGCGACGTCGCCCTCGAGCGCGACCGCATGCGCAGCCTGTCCGCCCGCCAGGTCGACGGCCTCATCGTCACGAGCATCATGACCCGCCCCGACCTCTCCACCGTCGTCGATCCGGGGCTGCCGATGGTCCTGCTCAACACCTTCTTCGAGGTCCCCGACTTCGCCAGCACCGGCGTGGACGCCCGCCGCGGCGCGTTCGACGGCACCGCGCACCTCGCCGGGCACGGGTACCCGTCGATCGGGCTCGTCATCGGGCACGCGGGTTCCGACACGGACCTCCGCGAACAGGGCTGGCAGGACGCGCTCCGCGAGCACGGCGTGCAGGACGGCCCCATCGTCCGCACCGAGTTCTCCCGCGCGGGCGGCTACACCGCCGGCCTCCGCATGTTCGGGTCCGCCAACCGACCGCGCGCCGTGTTCGTCAGCTCCGACATGCAGGCAGTCGGGGTGCTCCGCGCCCTGTACGAGCTCGGGCTCTCCGCGCCGACGGACGTCGCGATCGTGTCGTTCGACGGCACCGCCGAGGCCGACTTCACGAACCCGCAGCTCACCGCGGTGCGACAGCCGATCGACGCGATGGCGGCCGGCGCGGTCGACCGGGTCCTCGGGCGGGTGGCGGGCGAGCAGTGGCACCGTGACCTCGTCCCGGCCGCGTTGGTGCTCGGCGCGAGTTGCGGGTGCGACGTGCGTCGCTGACGCACCCACCTGTCGGCCTGGAGGCACGGTGCGGGCCCGACCCGCGCCTCCCGGCCGTCATCTGGTCACGTTCCGGACGTGTGCCCCAGCACCGCCTTGAGGTCGCCGAGCGGGACGCGGCGCTGCGCGACGCGCGTCACGGCGGCAGCCTCGACCGGCTCGTCGGTCTCGGCGTCGACGAACCGGAGGTCCGACTTCAGGTCGGTGCGGCGGTGCCGGTCCGCCCACCCGCCGAGCGCGAGGAGCACGAGCGAGAGGTCGCGCCCCGCGTCGGTGAGGACGTACTCCTCACGGACGCGACCGCCCTCCGGCTTGTAGGCGGTGCGTTCGAGCACGCCGCCCTCGACGAGGGAGCCGAGACGGGCGGTGAGGACCTCGCGCGGGATGCCGAGGCTCTGCTGGAACTGACTGAAGCGGGTCGAGCCGGCGAGGGCGTCGCGGACGATCATGAGCGTCCACTTCTCGCCGAGGACGTCGAGGGAGCGCGCGATGGGGCAGCGCTCGTCGCCGCCGAGGATGCCGAGCATGCCGTCATCCTATCTGGGTTCGGAATGCAGACACAACGTGCTAGGTTCGGTTTCCGTACTCAACCTCTCTCGACTGGAGCACCCATGACCGACCTCACCGACGCGATCGTCCTCGCCACCGGAGCGAACGGCGGCCTCGGCGCCGAGTTCGTGCAGCAGGCCCTCGACCGCGGCGCCGCCAAGGTCTACGCGACCGCACGGAACCCCCGGACCTGGGACGACGAGCGCATCGTCCCCCTCCCCCTCGACGTGACCAGCCAGGCGAGCGTCGACGCCGCCGCCCGCACCGCGGCGGACGCCACCATCGTCGTGAACAACGCCGGCGTCGGCGGCTCGACCCCGTTGCTCGAGACCTCCGTCGAAGACGTCGAGCGGGTGTTCGCCACCAACGTCTTCGGTGCCCTGCGGGTCGCCAAGGCCTTCGCACCGACCCTGGCCGGCGGCGCTCTCGTCGACGTGCACTCCGTGCTGAGCTGGATCGCGCTCGGCAACGGGTACTCCGCGTCGAAGGCGGCGTTCTGGTCGCTGACGAACTCGCTGCGCCTCGAACTCGCCCCGCAGGGCACCCAGGTCGTCGGCGCGCACCTCGGGTACACCGACACCGGGATGACGGCGGACCTCGACGTCGAGAAGGCCGACCCCGCGGTGATCGTCGCCGCGATCTGGGACGCGGTCGAGGCCGGGGAGCACGAGGTGCTGGCCGACCAGATCAGCCGAGACGTCCGAGCCGGGCTGAGCGCGCCGCTCGAGGCGCTCTACCCGGGGCTCGCCGCGGCGGTCTGACCTCGGCGACCGCCGCCCCCGCCGCTACCATGACCGCATGGTGACGACGGGGGCGGTCGCGGAGCGACGGACGGGATGGACGTCAGCGGGGTGGGCGGCGCTGTACTGGGTGACGGTCGCGCTCGGGGTGGTCGGCGGGGGCGGGTCGTGGCTCTGGCTGTACCTGGCCTCCGAGGAGGCCACGCGCGGCGCGACCCCGGACCGCACGGGCGCGAACCCCGGCATCCCCATGGGGGTGATCGGACTCGTGCTCGGCCATCTGGTGGGGGCGGTCCTGCTGCTCATCACAGCGCGGCTCGCTCGACGCCGGGGTCGTTCGATCGTGGTGTTCGTGATCGTCGGGCTCGTCATCGGATCCGGCATCGGGTTGGCGCTGTCCCTCCAGCTGACCGAGGGGCACCTGGTCGTGCCATGGCCCCACGAGCCGCTCGTGCCCTGAGACGCCGCGGGCCGACCGCTGTCAGCCGTGGGCTCCGCGGCCGGTGATGCCGCGGGTACTCGCGGTGATCGACGCGCGCTCGTCGTCGGTGAGCCCGGCCGCGCGGAGGATGCGGACGAGGACTTCGCTCTTCTGCTCGAGGTAGTCGTCGATGTCCGTCGCAGCTGCGGCAGCCTGACGCTTGACCGCGGCGTACTCCTCGCGCAGGGCAGCGTCGGCACGCAGGACGTCGCGCACGGCGAGGTGGTTCCGCAGCGCGAGCGACCCCTCTGAGACGACGTACGTGTTGCTCGGCGCGAAGCGGTCCGGAGTACGGAACGCCTGACGCCCCGGGATGCCGAGGTCACCGCGGGGCTCGAAGCCGATGGTCGCGAGGGCTGCGACGGCCGCTGGGACCTCGGCGGCGGTCACGATGACGTCGACGTCGATCACCGGTTTCGCCGCGAGGCCGGGGACGGCGGTGCTGCCCACGTGCTCGATGCGGTGCGGGACGTCGGCGGCGCGGAGTGCATCGTCGTACGCCCTCCGGAGCACCTCGAAGCGCCGCGGCCACTCCGCTCGGTACTCGACGACTTCGACCACACCGGCCCCTTGGATCTCTTCGCGCACGGTGCACGGTACGCGTCCCGGTGTCCCGACGGTCGGCGGCGCGTGCGAAGATCGGGCAGTGCAACTCCCTCCCCCCGTCGCGGTCGTCATCGCTGCCATGAGCGAAGAGGTGTCCGCGTTCGCGTCGCTCTTCGACGGCGTCCCGATCCTCGACGGCCCCGTCGGCGGGCACGACGAACACCACCTTCTCGACATCGACGGAGCCACGGTCGCGGTACGCCGGAGCGGCATCGGGTTCGCGAACGCCACGGCCGCGGTCGCGCACGCCTTCCACGACTTCGGATCGGGCGTGCCGGTGATCAGCGTCGGCACGGCCGGCGGGCTGATGCACGGCGTCGAGATCGGCGAAGTCGTCGTCGGGGACCACTACGTCAACCTCAACGCGGACGCCACCGCCTTCGGGTACGCACTCGGCCAGGTCCCGGGCATGCCGACCGGCTACGAACCCGACGACCGACTCGTCGGACTCGCGCTCGCCTCCGACGCCGGGTACCGCATCCGGGCGGCGACGATCGGCTCGAGCGAGATCTTCGTGACCGAGGGTCGAGCGCGCACCCTCCGCGCGGCCTTCCCCGCGGTCGCGGCCGTCGACATGGAGTCCGCCGCGATCGCGCAGTTCGCGCACGTCCACGACATGCCGTTCGTCTCGGTCCGGTGCATCAGCGACCTGTGCGCGCCGGACGGCGACGAGTTCAAGGAACACCTCGACGGAGCGGCCGCGCGGGCTGCTCGCGTGGTGCACGACGTGGTGGCGGGTCTCGTCAGCTGACCGCGGGACGCGACCGCGTCCCCTTGGCGGAGGGTGTGGGATTCGAACCCACGAGACATCTCTGCCCACCTGTTTTCAAGACAGGCTCCATCGGCCGCTCGGACAACCCTCCGTGACGCGACCACGTGGCGAGACGTGACCGCGTCCCGAGAAGTCTAGCCGAGCCTCCAGGCTGCGCAGCGGGACCGACGCAACGTGCGAGGTCTCGCGCAGTGTGCGACGCCGGCTCCCGCGCACGCAGCGCGGAACCTCGCACCGTACGAACCAGCGCCGACGCGAACCGTCGGACCTGCGCGCGTCAGCGCGGCAGCGAGTCGAGCGCGGCCGCCAGGCCGTCGTCGGTGACGCCGCCGGTGAGCTCGTTGCCCGCGTCCACGACGTCGTCGGGCGCCTGGCCCATGACGACCCCGCGGCCCGAGGTCGACGCCCACCGGAGCATGTCGATGTCGTTCCGACCGTCACCGGCGGCGAAGACGCGGGAGCGCGGGATGTCGAGCCACTCGCGGACGCGTTCCATCGCGGTGGCCTTCGTCACGCCCTCTGGTGCGATGTCGAGCCACGACGTCCAGCCGACCGAGTACGAGACCTTGTGCAGCCCCATCTGCTCGACGACCTGCAGGAAGTCCTCGGTGTCGTGCCCGGGCGAGATGACGACGACCCGGGTGGCCTCGACGCCGAGCAGCCGTTCGAACGGGACGTGCTCGCCGGCGACGGTCATGGCGTCGTCCGGGAAGTTGCCGGAGAGCAGGAACTGCCCGGCCTCGTCCTCGACGCCGAACGCCGCGTTGGCGAGCGCGCCGTGCACGGTCTGCAGGACCTCGGACGGGTCGAACTTCTCGACGTGCACCCGCTCGTAGGAGCCGTCCGGCCGACGGGCGAGGGTCAGCGCACCGTTGGCGCAGACGAGGTACTTCGGCTCGATGCCGAGCGTGTCGAGCAGGGGCACGGTCATGCCCTCGCTGCGCCCGGTGGAGAGCATGACCTCGTGCCCGACGGCCTCGACGTCACGCAGGGCGGCGATCACGGCCTCGGTGACGACACCGTCCTCGCGCATGGTGGTGCCGTCGATGTCGAGCGCGACCAGCCAGCGCTTGGTGCGCACGGAACCGCCGGTGCCCGAACCGCCGTCGACGAACCGCCCCTGCGTGCTCATCGGGGTTCGATCACCTCGACGCCGCCGAGGTACGGACGGAGGACCTCCGGCACCACGACCGAACCGTCGGCCTGCTGGTGGGTCTCGAGGATCGCGACGATCCACCGGGTGGTCGCGAGCGTGCCGTTGAGGGTGGCGACGGGAGCGGTCTTGCCGCTCTCGGTTCGGTAGCGGATGTCGAGGCGACGGGCCTGGAACGTGGTGCAGTTCGACGTCGAGGTGAGCTCGCGGAAGGTGCCCTGCGTCGGCACCCAGGCCTCGATGTCGTACTTCTTCGCCGCGCTCGTGCCGAGGTCGCCGGCAGCGGTCTCGATGACGCGGTAGTGCAGCCCGAGGTCCTGCAGCATCTGCTCCTGGTACGACACGAGGCGCTCGTGCTCCGCCTCGGCCTGGTCCGGGTGCACGTACGAGAACATCTCGAGCTTGTTGAACTGGTGCACACGGAGGATGCCGCGGTTGTCCTTGCCCGCCGAGCCGGCCTCGCGTCGGTAGCAGGTCGACCAGCCGGCGTAGCGGTGCCCCTCGCCCGACTCGTCGAGCGACAGGATCTCGTCCGAGTGGAAGCCGGCGAGGGCGACCTCGCTCGTGCCGGTCAGGTAGAGGTCGTCGGCCTCGAGCCGGTAGACCTCTGCAGCGTGCTCGCCGAGGAAGCCGGTGCCCGCCATCGTCTCGGGGCGCACGAGCGTCGGGGTGATCAGCGGTTCGAAGCCGGCGGCGATCGCACGGTCGAGGCCGAGCGACATGAGGGCGATCTCGAGCCGGGCACCGAGGCCGCGCAGGAAGTAGAACCGTGAGCCGGAGACCTTCACGCCGCGCGGGATGTCGATGATGCCGAGGTGCTCGCCGAGGTCCGCGTGGTCCTTCGGTTCGAAGTCGAACTCCGGCTTGGTGCCGACGGTGCGGAGCGTGACGAAGTCGTCCTCGCCACCGGCGGGAACGCCGGGCAGGACGACGTTCGGGATGGACCGGACGACGCTGTTGAACGTGTCCTCGGCGGCGGTGACGGTGGCCTGCGCCTCCTTCACCTTCGCGGCGAGCGCCTGGGCCTGCTGCACGAGCGCGGCCTTCTCGTCCTTCGGGGCCTTCGCGACGGTCTTGCCGAAGGCGTTCTGCTCGGCGCGGAGGGACTCGAACGAGGTGATCGCGCTCCGCCGTGCCGCGTCCGCGGCGACGGCCTCGTCGACGACGGCCACGGAGGCGCGGCGCGCCTCCTGCGAGGCCTTGATGACGTCCGGGTTGTCGCGCAGCAGCTGGGGATCGATCACCGCTTCATCCTAAAGGGACGGACTGGAGGCGCGGGGGGGGGGCGGCCCCCCCCCCCCCCCCGGGGCCGGGGGGGGGGGGGGGGGCCCCCCCCCCCCCCCCCCTCCAGTCCGTCACCGGGTCACGTCGGGCGTCCGCTCGCAGCATCCGATCGGTACCGTTGGTGCATGTCGACCCCTTCGGAGACCGCGCCCGCGGACCAGGACGCCCTCCAGACCGAGCAGCGGACGGCCGCGGTGGTCTACAACCCCGTCAAGGTCCACCTGCCGACCCTCAAGCAAACCGTCGAGAAGCACCAGCAGGAGGCCGGCTGGGGCGAGACCCTGTGGTTCGAGACGACCGAGGAAGACCCGGGCGGCGGGATGGCCCGCGCCGCGCTCGAGGCCGGAGCCGACGTCGTCGCCGCTGCCGGCGGAGACGGCACCGTCCGCGCCGTGGCCGAGGTGGTGCACGGCTCCGACGCCTCGCTCGCGCTGCTCCCGAGCGGCACGGGCAATCTGCTCGCGCGGAACATGAAGCTGCCGCTCGACGACCTCGGCGGCATGGCGAAGGCGATCTTCTCCGGCAACGACCGCTCCATCGACTTCGGGCAGATCGGCGTCGAGCGTCCCGACGGCTCCCGCGACGAGTTCGGCTTCCTGGTGATGGCTGGCCTCGGGCTCGACGCCCGGATGCTCGCGAACACCCGGCCCGGGCTGAAGAAGCGCGTCGGGTGGTTGGCCTACCTCGACTCGCTGTTCCGCTCCGTGCGGGACACCGACGGCTTCGAGTTCAAGTACCGGCTGGACGAGTCGGCGCGCAACGGCTCCGTGCGCGCACACTCCGTCATCGTCGGCAACTGCGGCATGCTGCAGGCCAACGCGATGCTCCTGCCCGACGCCGAGATCGACGACGGGGTGTTCGACATCGTCGTGATGCGTCCCCGTGGGTTCTTCGGCTGGGTGCGGATCGGCGCGCGGGTGTTCTGGGAGAACGCGATCCTGCGCTGGTTCCACCGGTCCTCGCTCGGCAACACCGTCGTCGGGCGTCGGATCACCACGGCGGCGAAGCAGGAGCGGCCGCTGCGCTACATGCGTGGCGAGGAGTTCGTGCTGCGGCTGACGAAGCCGGACGAGTTCGAGATCGACGGCGACCCGGTGGGCGAGATCGTGGCGTTCCGCGCGCAGATCGATGCCGGGTCGCTGGACGTGCGGGTCCCCGTGATCGAGCCGCACACCGGGCGCGGTCGCAAGAAGTAGGGGCCCGACCTGGCACGGTGCGAGGTCGGGCTCGCAGTGTGCGAGGTTCCGCGCAGTGTGGGACGCGATCGTCGTCCCACAGTCGTCGGAACCTCGCACACTGCGGACGGCGCGCAGCGCGCAGCGCCCGCGTCAGTGCGCGTCGGGCTCGCCGGAGACGATCGCGCGGAGCCAGTCCCGGGCCTCGACGAACGCCGCGTCCGAGTAGCGCGTCGGGACCTCGGGGCGGACCCCGTCGGCCCGCGGGTACGACCCGAGGAACGTCACGCGCGGGCTGAACCGACGCAGGCCGAGCAGGGCGTCGGCCACGCGTTCGTCCCGCACGTGCCCGTCGAGGTCGATGACGAACCGGTAGCGGCCGAGCTCGTCACCGATCGGCCGCGAGGACAGCAGGCCCATGTTGATGCCCCGGGTCGCGAACTGCTCGAGCATGTCCACCAGGGCGCCCGGGTGGTCGGCGGGCAGCTCGACGATGACGCTCGTCTTGTCCGCACCGGTCGGTTCGGGGAGCGCCAGCGTCTTGGACACCAGGACGAAGCGGGTGACCGCGGAGGCGTTGTCGCCGATCGAGGACGCCAGCACCTCGAGCGCGTAGTGGTCGGTGATCCCCGGAGGTGCGACCGCGGCGTCGGCGGTGGGGTGCTCGTCGAGCAGGGCAGCGGCCGCCGCGACGTTCGACGACGCCGGGATGTGCCCGTGCCCGCGGACGTTCGCCTCGAGCCAGTTGTGGGTCTGCGCGTAGGCCACGGGGTGGGCGTTCACGGTGCGGACGTCGGCGAGCGCGGTGCCGGGGCGGGCGACGAGCACGAAGTCGACGGGGACGAGGTACTCCCCCACGATGCGGACGCCGGGGATCCGGGCGAGGGCGTCCTGCGTGGCGCTGACCCCGCCGTCGACGCTGTTCTCGATCGCGATCACGGCGCCGATCGACCGGCCGCTGACGACGTCGTCCAGGGCTTCACCCACGTTGTTGACGCTGCGCCAGGGCTTCCCGGCAGCGGCGTCGACGAGCTTGAGCGCCGCCTCGGTGAAGGTGCCGGCGGGTCCGAGGTAGGAGTACGTGTCGGACGGCGCGGCGGGCTGGCTCATGGGGCGAGCCTATTGCAGCGCCGCACGGCGGCCACGACGGGCCGCACGACCGCCGCGACCGTCAGTCGGTCGCCGTGCCGGTCAGCCGTGCCTCGCAGATCGCGGTGTCGTCGTCGTCCCGCGGGTAGGTCAGGGCGGCGAAGCGCCGTTCGGGGTCAAGCCGGGTGAGCAACGCCGCGGCGATGCCGTCGAGCTGGCCGACCTGCTCCTCGGTGAGGGCGTCGATGACCACGCGACGGGCGGTGCGCACGTGGTCGGGGGCCGCGTCGACGATCGTGGCGTAGCCGGCGTCGGTGAGCCGGACGTCGGTCGCACGCCGGTCGTCGGTGGACGGGCACCGCGAGACGAGCCCGCGCTTCTCGAGCCGGGACACCACGTGGGACAACCGCGGCAGGGACGCGTTCGTGGCCGAGGCGAGCGCCGACATCCGGAGGGTGCGGGACTCGGTCTCCGAGAGCATCGCGATGACCATGTAGTCGAAGTGCGTCAGGTCGGCGTCGCGCTGGAGCTGCTGGTCGAGCGCCGCCGGCAGGAGTTCCATGACGGCGACGAGCTTCATCCACGCGCGGAGCTGGTCGCGCGTGAGCCACGGGGTCTCGTCGGTCATACCGGCATCCTAGCGAATGGTTGTCGGTTCAACCAGTAGACGGCGCGGTCCGCCGGCGGCGTGCAGCGACGACGAGAACGGCGGCCACCACGAGGACCAGCACGCCCTCGACGACGAGCAGGCGCAGACCGTAGTCGAACGGCAGCACCGTGTCGTTCTTCGTCCCGTGCGCCTTCGCCGCGATCTCCGGCAGGACGACCAGCGCGAGGACACTGCCGAGCACCACCACCGCCTGCACCACGACGAGCGCCCAGACCCGGAGCGTCCGCCCGGCCCGACGGAGCAGCAGCCCGACGGCGACGACGAACGGCGACAGGATCGCGTCGTGCAGGATCACCGCGCCGAGCAGCCACGTCGCGAGGCCCCAGATCCGGTTCGGGCGCACGGTCGTCACCATGACGTACGCCCCGAACGCGATGACCAGGACGCCGACCACGACCAGCACGATGCGTGCGACCTTCACCGGATCACCTCGATCTTCTCGATCCACTTCGTCTGCAGCACCCCGGGCCGCCCCGGAGCGATGATGCGCGCCGGGAACCCGTGGTCCAGGTCGAGCTTCTCGCCGTTCAGTTCGAGCGCGACGAGGGTCGTCGGGTCCTCGGCGTACTCGGGGCCCATGTCCATGATCCGGTAGCCGCCGTGCCGCTCGAGGCTCGTGACGCGCACGTGCGACCCCGGCGGGGCCTGGACCGCTGCGAGCAGGTCGCGCATCCGGACGCCCTTCCAGGAGGCCATCTGACTCCAGCCCTCCACGCACGAGATCGGGAGGTCGACCTGGGTGGTGCCCAGCGCGACGAGTTCGGCGCGCACGAAGGTCCGGCTGACGTCGTGGCCGACGACCGTGAGGGTCCAGTCCGCGGCCGTCGCGGTCGCGAGGACACCGGCGGCCCGGGCCGTGCGGTTCACCGGCAGGTCGTTCGGACCGCGGTGCCGCTGACGCGCCCCGAAGACGTTGAACGGTTCGGCGAGCTTGTTGGACTGCCCGGCCGTCAGGGCGACGACACCGACCGTCGCCGCTGCGACACCCGCGAAGAAGCCGCGTCGGGCGACGCGCTCACGTCGACCCTGGGTCGCCTCGGGAGACTGCCTGGAGGCGCGGCTCACCTCGGGCGCATCGGCCTGCGTGGTCGGAGCGGGAGCGCCGTCGACCCAGCGCAGGACCCTGCCGGTGAGGCCGCGGGGGTAGGAGGCGACCACGGGCGCGACCGCAGCCGGCGGGACGGAGTCGGTCCGTGCTTCCAGGCCGGGAGGCAGCAGCTCGCTGCCCACCGTCGTGTCCGCGACGAACCGACCGTGGGCGTCGTACGCGTCGCGCTTCCGCCAGTACCGCGCGATGATCCGCAGCTTCGTGCCGATGTGCAACACGAGGGACCCGATGAGCACGTACGACAGTGCGTAGTGCACCTGGCGGAACGGGAACGGCCACGGGTACCACTGGTACGTGTTGACCAGACCGGTGGCGACCTGCACCAGCGCAGCCGACACGAACACCGCGATCGACACGCGCTCCAGCAGGTGCAGCACGCCTCGCACGGGTGGGACCTGCGCGAGAGCGGGCATGACCGCGTTGAGCTTCGCGACGAGCAGCGGGATGATCGCGATCCCCGCCGTGATGTGGAGCCCCTGCGTGAACTGGTAGAGCTGCGTCGGCCGCGTCGCGAACCGCATGCCGGGCAGGGGGTCCTGCAGGAAGTGGCTGAAGAGGCCGGTGCCGAAGCACACGAGGAACGCCACACCGAGCAGTCGTCCGAGCACGACGGCCGAGCGCGCGTTGCGGTTGGGGGACGCCATCGTCGCCCGGGCGTCCAGCAGCAGCCGCCGCAGCACGGATAACCTCAGGACACGATGAGCGAACGACTGCGCCCCGGCCGACTCCTGCCGACCGTCCTGGCCGTGGTCGGGGTGCTGGCCCTCGCGGGCGTCATCGCCGTCGGCGTCACGCATCTGGGCTTCCTCCGATCCGGTCATCGTGCTCCATTCGTTGCGTGGACCCTGATCGCTTGGACCGTGTTCGCCGGAGCGGTGCTGGCGTTGCGGTTCGTCCCCGCGAAGTGGATGACGTGGCTCGTGGTCGGCGGTGGCCTGGTGGTCGGCCTCGCCGCCATCGCCGGGCCGCCGAACACCAGTACCGATTCTGCTCGGTATGCCTGGGACGGCATCGTCCAGCACGCCGGGATCTCCCCGTACGCGCACACGCCGCAGTCGACGGCATTGTCCGGTCTGCGCCCCGATTGGCTGTTCCCGGACAAGATCGACGGCACGTGCGACCCGCTGCAGCCCCGGTACCGCGGGCTCGGCGACGGCGCGCAGGGGCACTGCACCGCGATCAACCGGCCGGACGTGACGACGATCTACCCGCCGATGGCCCAGCTCTGGTTCGCCCTCGTCCGCGCGTTCGTCCCGGCCACGGCGCAGTACATGCCCTTCCAGATCGCGGGCCTCATCGTCTCGCTCGGCGTCACGCTCGGGCTGGTCGCGGTGCTCCGCCGACTCGGTCGCCCGACCTGGTGGGCGGCGCTCTGGGCGTGGTCGCCGCTCGTCGCCTCCGAGGCGGTCACGAACTCGCACGTCGACCTGCTCGGCGCCGCACTCGCCACGGCCGGCGCTGTACTCGTCGCCTTCGGACGGCCGATCTGGGGCGGGATCGCCCTCGGCGCCGCCACCGCGACGAAGCTCATCCCCGCGATCGTCTACCCGCCGTTGCTCGGGCGGTGGCGGAACTGGTGGGCGATCCCCGTCGGGATCGCCGTGTTCGGGCTGCTCTACGTGCCGTACGTGCTCACCACCGGCCTCGACGTGCTCGGGTACCTGCCGGGCTACCTGTCCGAGGAAGGCTACGAGGACGGCTCCCGGTTCGCGCTCGTCTCGCTGGTCTTCAAGGGTGACGCATCGACGATCGTCGTCGGGCTGCTCGTGCTCCTGGCGGCGTTCGTTGCCTGGCGGCTGTCCGACCCGTCGCGGCCGTGGTCCGGCGAGGTCCTGATGATCGGGGTGACCTTCCTGGCGGTGAGCCCGCGGTACCCCTGGTACGCGCTGCTGCTCATCCCGTTCGTGGTGCTGTCCGGCCGGTGGGAGTGGCTGTCGATCGGCCTCGCCATCGCGCTGCGCGGCGTGTGGCCGTCGGTGGACGCCTACCGGTGGTGGCTCGCCGCGGCGGTGCTCGTCATCGTCGTCGTCACGCTCGTGCGCACGCGTCGATCGGACTGGGTGCGCTGGGGACGGCTGTTGTCGTTCCGTCGGCTCGACCACGTACGCTGACGCACATGGCACCCGCGACCCTGCTCGGTTCGACCGGCGCGTCCGGCTCGTCGGACCCGTCCGGGCTCGTCGACCGGTTCGGCCGTCGCGCCGTCGATCTGCGGGTGTCGCTGACCGAGCGCTGCAACCTCCGCTGCACGTACTGCATGCCCGCCGCCGGACTGCCGTTCGCGCCCGACGACCAGCTGATGACCGCGGCCGAGATCGAGCGGCTCGTCCGGATCGGGACGTCCAGGTTCGGCGTGCGCAAGGTCCGGTTCACGGGCGGGGAGCCGATGCTCCGTCACGACCTCGTCGACGTGATCGCCCGGTGCGCCGCACTGCCGGACGCCCCCGAGCTGTCCCTCACCACGAACGCGATCGGGCTCTCGCACCGGGCAGCTGCCCTGTACGCCGCCGGACTCCGGCGGGTGAACGTGTCGCTCGACACCGTCGACCCCTCGGTGTTCGCCGAGGTCACACGACGACCGTTCCTCGACAAGGTCATCGCCGGGCTGTCGGCCGCGCACGACGCCGGACTCGCGATCAAGGTGAACGCCGTGCTGCTGCGCGGGGTCAACGACGCCCTGGCGCCGGACCTCATGCGCTGGTGCCTCGAGCGCGGCTACGAACTGCGGTTCATCGAGCAGATGCCGCTCGACCCCGACCACGCGTGGGACCGCACCTCGATGGTCACCGCGGCCGAGACCCGCGCGATGCTCTCGGAGTCGTTCGAGCTCGTGCCGGACGACGCTCCGCGCGACGGGGCACCCGCCGAGCGGTTCCGGGTGCTGTCCCGCGACGACGCTTCCCCCGGCGCCTTCCTCGGCACGATCGGCATCATCGCGAGCATCACCGAGTCCTTCTGCGCTGACTGCACCCGCACACGCCTCACCGCTGACGGAAACGTCCGGAGCTGCCTGTTCTCCGACGAGGAGACCTCCGTCCTCGGGCCGATGCGCGACGGCGCGAGCGACGACGAGGTCGCCGAGCTCTGGCGCCGGGCGATGTGGGCGAAGCCGCGCGACCACGGCGACGACACCGACGACCTCGTGCACCCGACACGGGGCATGAGCGCGATCGGCGGCTGACGGTGACGACGATCCGGTTCTTCGCGGCTGCCCGGGCGGCGGTCGGCGTGGACGAGGTCGCCGTGACGGCGCCGGACCTCGACGCTGCGCTGCGCGGTGTGGACGCCACCGATCCGTCACGGTGGCTGGCGCTGCAGGAACGGTGCTCGTACCTGGTCGACGGCGTGACCACCCGGGACCGGTCGACCTCGCTCGAGGGCGTTGCGGTCGTCGACGTCATGCCGCCCTTCGCCGGGGGCTGAGCGGGGCGCGGAACGCCCGTTCCTTCCCACAACGCCCGCGATGCAACGTGTTTCCGGGCGTCCCTGGTCAGAACTTCCGACCAGGTACGCCCGGGTTCACCAGGTACGCCCGAGACCGCCGGCCCTACGGGGAGACCGACAGGACGATGAACGCGGCGAAGATCACCAGGTGCACCCCGCCCTGCAGTCGCGTCGCACGTCCGGGCAGCACCGTGAGCACCGCCGCGACGATCGTCAGCGCGAGCAGCACGATCTGGCTCGGTCCGAGCCCCAGCAGCAGCGTGCCGGGCATGAACAGGGACGCCACGGCGATCGACGGGATCGTGAGGCCGATCGACGCCATCGCCGAGCCCATCGCCAGGTTGAGGCTCGTCTGGATCCGGTTCCGGGCGGCCGCCTTCGACGCCGCGATGCCCTCGGGCAGCAGGATGAGCAGCGCGATCACGACACCGACGAACGACGGCGGGAACCCGACCGCGGCGACGCCGGCCTCGATCGCCGGCGACTCCACCTTCGCCAGTCCGACGACCGCGACGAGCGCGAGCAGCAGCAGCCCGAGCGAGGTCAGCGTGGCACGGCCCGTCGGGCGTGCGGCGTGCGTGTCCTCGGACTCCTCGAGCACCCCGCCGGTGCGGTTCACGGGCAGGAAGAAGTCCCGGTGCGCGACGGTCTGTGTGACGACGAACAGTGCGTAGAGGGCAAGGGATGCCAGGGCGACGAAGACGAGTTGCGCGCCGGTGAACGACGAGTCGTCGGTGCCGGTGGTGAACGTCGGCAGCACGAGCGTGAGGACCGCCAGCGCCGCCACGGTCATGGTCGCCGCGGACGCACCCTCCTGGTTGAAGCGCACGGTGTTGTGCCGGAGCGTGCCGATCAGGATCGCGAGCCCGACCAGACCGTTCATCGTGATCATCACCGCGGAGAAGACGGTGTCCCGCGCCAGCGTCTCGGCCTTCGCCCCGCCCGAGCTGGAGAGCGCGATGATGAGCGCGACCTCGATGATCGTCACGGCGACGGCGAGGACGAGCGACCCGAACGGCTCCCCCACCCGGTGCGCGACGACCTCGGCGTGGTGCACCGCCGCGAGGACCGTGCCGGCCAGGACGACGGCCACGACCACCACGACGAACGTGCCGAGGTCGTGCCGGCCGAACGACAGTGCGAGGACGATCGCCGCGATCACGGGGATGCCGACGGGCCAGGACTTGGCGATCCAGTTCGTCACTGGGACATCTTCCCACCGGCTGGCTCGTAGACCGTCACCTCGGCCTCCGGCACGACGATCCGGACGGGCTCGCCGGGTACGAGGGCGAGGGCTGCGGCGACCGACACGGTGACGTCGGCGACGAGCTCCCCCGCGCGCACGCGGACCAGCCCGTCCCGCGGTTCGAGCGCCGTGACCGGACGCTCGGGCCCGGCGCCGTCCCGCGTCGGGCGCGCGGCCGTCGGGTGGTAGACCGCCAGCACGGGCCGGCCTGGAGGCACGGTGTGCGTCCTCGACGCCAGCGCACCCCCGCCGTCGATCGCGATCCCACCCCGCGTGGCGGTCCCGCGGACGAGCGTCAGCCCGGAGAAGGACGCCGCGAACGCGCTGGTCGGGCGACCGAGGACGTCGGCGGTGGTCCCGGACTCGACGACGCGTCCGGCCTCGAGGACGACGATGCGCTCGGCGAGGGCGACGGCCTCGAGGGGGTCGTGCGTGACGAGGAGCGTCGGACGACCCGTGCGGGCGGGGCCCAGGGCAGCGCGGACCTCGGCGCGTGCATCGACGTCGAGGGCGGAGGTGGGCTCGTCGAGGAGCAGGAGCGCCGGATCCGTGGCGACGGCCCGGGCGATCGCGACGCGCTGGGCCTGCCCGCCCGAGAGCGTCCCGGGTGCCCGGTCTGCCAGGCCGACCACCCCGACGGCCGCGAGTGCCGCGGACGACCGGTGCCGTGCCTCCCGGCCGCCTGATCCGGATGCGCGCGGTCCGTAGGCGACGTTGCGGGCGACGGAGAGGTGCGGGAACAGGTCCGCGCGCTGCGCGACGAGGCCGACGCCGCGGCGGTGCGGGGGGACGCGCGTGAGGTCCCGGTCGCCGAGCAGGACCTCGCCGTGCCGGGTGCGCAGCAGCCCGGCGAGCGCCTCGACGACCGTGGACTTGCCGGCGCCGTTCGGCCCGACGAGCGCGACGCACTCCGCTGAGCCGATCTCGAGCCGGACGTCGACGTCGCGCTCCGGCACCAGGACGTGGGCGCGCAGACCGCGCGTCACGCGACGACCGTCCGGGTCCGGAGGGCCGACGCGCCGATCACGACGAGCGCGACCACCACGAGCACGAGGGCGAGCGCGACGGCCGTGTCCGGGTCGATCTCCCGCTGCAGGTAGATCTCGAGGGGCAGGGTGCGGGTCACGCCCTGCAGACTGCCCGCGAACGTCAGGGTCGCACCGAACTCGCCGAGGGCACGCGCGAAGCAGAGGACGAGCCCGGACAGGATGCCCGGCAGGACCCGCGGCGTCGTCACGGTGAGGAACGCGCGGGTCGGACCGGCACCGAGCGTCGCCGCCACGCGTTCGAACCGATCACCGCCGACGCGGAGCGCACCCTCGATCGACGACACCAGGAACGGCATCGCGACGAACGTCTGCGCGATGACGACGGCGGTCGTGGTGAACGCGATGCGGAGGCCGTGGTCGTCGAGGAACGCCCCGACGACACCGAGGCGACCGAACGCCGCGAGGAGCGCCAGCCCGCCCACGACCGGCGGCAGCACCAGGGGCAGCAGGACGAGCGCCCGGGCGACACCGACCCACCGCGAGGTCGAGCGCGCGAAGAGGACGGCGAGCGGGTAGCCGAGCACGAACGCGATGCCCGTCGCGGCCGCCGCGGTGCCCAGGCTCAGGCCGAGGGCGCTCAGGGACGCGGGCGAGGTGACGAGCGCACCGAAGGAACCCCAGTCGACGCGGCCGACCATCGCGAGCACGGGCACCACGACGAACAGGCCGCCGAGCACCGCCGGGACCGGGAGCCACCACGGCACCGGGGCCCGGCCACGGGTCACGGCGCCCCGAAGCCCGCGTCGGAGAGCACCTTCCGACCGGCGTCCGAGCGGACGTAGGCCGTGAACGCCGCCGCGAGCTCGGGGTTCGCCGCGTCCTTCAGCACGCCGATCGGGTAGGTGTTGACGGCCTTCTCCGAGGCGTCGAACGGGACACCGTCGACCTTGCCGTCGGCGCCCTTCACGTCCGTGACGTAGACGAGCCCGGCGTCGGCCTGCCCCGACTCGACCTTGCCGAGGACGTCGGTCACCGACTGCTCCTCGCTGACCGGTTTGAGGTCCACGCCGCTGGCCTGCTCCACCTTGGCGGTCGCGGCGCCGCACGGCACCGGTGCGGCGCACGTCACGAGCTGCACGTCGGACGACGTCAGGTCGTCGAGGTCGGTGATCCCCTTCGGATTGCCGGGAGCGACCGCGATCTCGAGGACGTTCGTGGCGAAGTCCTTCGGGGATCCCGGCGCGACGTCGGTCTTCACGATCTTGTCCATGTTCGCCTCGTCGGCGGAGGCGAACACGTCCGCCGGGGCGCCGTTGCGGATCTGCGTGACGAGGTCGCTCGAGCCGGCGAACGAGAACGTGATCGAGGTGCCGGGGTGGGCGTCCTCGTACTGCTTGCCGAGCGTCGTGAACGTCTGCTGCAGCGAGGCCGCGGCGAACACGGTGATCTTCCCCGTCGGGCCGGTGGTGGCGCTGGCGGTGCCGGTCGTCGCGGTGGACTCGGCCGTCGCGCCCGATCCGGTCATCGAGCAGCCCGCGAGGCCGATCACTGCGAGTGCGGCTGCGGCGACGAGTAGCGTGACATCCCGCTTGTGCGTCTTCATTCGGCGATTGTATCCGCATGTGCGGCGATCATGCCGCCTTCGCGCCGCCAGGCCTCGATGCCGCCGTCGAGGACCGTCGCCGGCCGACCCGCCGCACGAGCAGCTCGGGCCCAGGCGGTGGCGCGGACGCCGCTGGCACAGACGACCACCACCGGTGCGCTCGGGTCCGTCAGGTCCTCGGGCCGCAGGCTGCCCGGGATGGTCCCGGTGGCGAGCTCGGCCGGGGTCCGGACGTCGACCAGGAGCGGACGGCCGCGATCGTCGCGCAGGCGTTCGGCGAGCGCCGCCGGGGCGATCCGCGGCGGGGCGTCGTCGATCTGCGGAGCCGGGCGGTGTGACGCGGGTCCTCGACGGAGGGGACTCTCGGTCCAGCGCCACCGCCGGGCGTCGACGGTGAGGACCCGGCCGAGCAACGGCTCGCCGATCCCCGCGACGAGGGCGGTGACCTGTGCGGCCATCACCGAGCCGACCGCCCCGCACAGTGCGGGCAGCACGCCGTCGAGCGCGCAGGACCCCTCGTCGGGCAGTGCGTCCGGGTGCAGGTCGTGGAAGTCGATCGGCTCCGAACCACTGTCATGGAAGACCGAGACCTGCCCGTCGAGCCCGAGCACCGTGCCCCACACGAACGGGATGCCGGCGCGGGAGCACGCGTCCGAGATCGCGCGTGTGACCTCGACGCTGTCCGCGGCGTCGACCACGACGTCGTGCCCGGTGACGTGGTCCGGCCGGAACGGCTCGGCGAGCGCGACGACCTCGAGCTCCGGGTCGACGCCACGCACCCGTTCCGCGGCGCACTCGGCCTTCGGGAGGCCGACGTCCACCGCGGCGAAGAGGGTCTGCCGTGCGAGGTTCGACGTGTCGACGACGTCGTGGTCGACGATCGTGACCCGACGCAGTCCGGCGCCCGCGAGGTACGTGAGCACCGGGGCGCCGAGTCCACCGGCACCGACCACCAGGACGCTCGCGTCGGCGAGCGCTCGGACGGCCCGCTCCCCCGCGCCCTCGAGCGCAGCGGTCCGGGAGGTCAGGCGTCGCCGTGCGTCGCTCGTCACGGTGCGGGCTCCGCGGGGACCTCGACCGACACCATCGTCGCCTTCACCGAGGCCACCGCGACGGCGCCGACCTCGAGCCCCAGGTCGTGGACGGCTTCGGCGCTCATCAGCGAGACGACCCGGTGCGGACCGCTCTGCAGTTCCACCTGCGCCATCACGCCGTCGACCGTGAGCGCGGTGACGATGCCGACGAACCGGTTTCGGGCGGAGCTCCGCGTGCCGGACGGGTCGTCGAGCTGCTCGCCCCGACCGCGGATGTGCGCGGCGAGTTCCGCGCCGTCCACCACCGTCCGGCCGGAGGCGTCGACGTCCCGGGTGAAGGTCCCGCCGTCGACCAGTCGCCGGACGGTGTCGTCGCTGACGCCGAGGTACCGCGCGGCGTCGCGGATGCGGAGCTTCGTCATGGTGTTCGCACCATACCGGTATGTGGAACTCTCAGTGTCGGCAGGCCTCCTGCCGGGCACCTGTCCAGACGCCCCGGCTACCGTCCAGTCCGTGAGCACTCCCCGGACCGGCACCATCAGCGTCCCCCGCACGACGGGGCTCGCACCGGTCCGCACTCGTTCCCGACGGCTCGTGTCGAGCATCGGGCTCGCCGTCGTCCGCACGCCCGAGCTCACGATCGGTGCCCTCGGGGTGCTCGTCGCCGCGGCCTTCGCCTGGGTGCCGTCGCTCTGGTACGACGAGGCCGCCACGGTCACGAGTGCGCAGCGGACCTGGGCCCAGCTCTGGGCCGAACTCCACAGTGTCGACGCGGTGCACGGGCTCTACTACGCCCTGATGCACGTCTGGTTCTGGCTCGTCGGGTACACGCCGTTCACGCTGCGGTTCCCGAGTGCCCTCGCCGTGGGCGTCGCAGCCGGGCTCCTCGTGGCACTCGGACGACGACTCGGCGGACGCCGACTCGGGATCACCGCCGGCATCGTGTTCCTCGCGCTCCCCCGGGTGCAGTGGGCCGGGTCCGAGGGGCGTCCGTACGCGACGATCACGACGCTCGCGGTGTGCCTGACGCTCGTCGGGATGACCGCGGTGCGCCGGACCCGCACCGGCCGCAGCCTGCACTGGTGGGTGGCGTACGGCGCGCTCGCCCTCGTCGCCGTGACCTTCAACGTCTACCTGTCGCTCGCCGTCGTCGCGCACGCCGTCACGCTGCTCTGGACGATGCTCGCTCGACGGACGTCACTTCGCCGGGCGACGGTCTCCCGGTCGGCGCGCATCCCCGGTCCGCCGCTCGTGACGGGTGCCACCCTGGTGCGGTGGGCGGTTGCCGCCGGCATCGCCGCCGTGGTCGTGTCCCCCGTCGTGGTCGAGATCGCCTCGCAGTCCAAGCAGGTGGCGTGGATCGCCGGCATCGGGCAGCGCACCGGCGCGCAGGTGTTCGCGACCGCGTGGTTCGGCGGGGTCGACTGGTACGCCGCAGTCGCGTGGACCCTCGTGCTGCTCGGGGTCGTCGGCGGCCTGGTCGAGGCGCACCGCCGCTCCGCGACCGTCCGCTCGCTGCTCCGTGCGCAGGCCGTCCGCGTCGCACTCCCCCTCGTGGTGATCCCGACCGCGGCGCTCGTCCTCGCCACCGCGATGGGCAAGCACCTCTACTCCCCGAAGTACGCGACCCTGAGCCTGCCGTTCGTCGCGCTGCTCATCGCACTCGCGCTGACGATGATCCGGCCGAAGGCGCTGCTCGCCGCCGCGGTCGGGGTCGTCCTCGTCCTGTCGGTGCCGACGGCGGTCGCCGTGAAGGAGCCGCTCGCGAAGCAGGACTCGACCTGGGCGCGCGCTGCCTCGATCATCGCCGCCGAGCGGAGCAGCAACCGCGTCGACGCCGACGAGGGCGTCGTGTTCGGCAGCGTGTACGGCCACCCGGGCACGACGGCCGACATCATCCGCGTCTCCTACCCCGATGCCTTCGCCGGCATGACCGACCTCGGCGTCCGGAAGAACGGTGCCGAGAGCGGGGTGCTCTGGAACCAGACCGGTGACCTCGCCACGACGATCCCGAGCCGCCTCGACGACATCGACACGGTGTGGTTCGTCGGCGGCACGGTGAAGGCGCGCAACATCGAGCCGGAGACGGCGTCGGTCCTCGCCGCACACGGGTTCACGGTGGAGGAGCACTGGAAGACCGGCACCGTGGTCATCACGGAGTACGTCCGCCGCTGACGAAGCGCGCGGTGCGACGCTCAGTGCACCACGCGGGCGCCGTGCACCGGCCCGGCTGCCCGGACGGCCACCATGCCCGCGGCACTCAGCTCGACCTGGACCTCGAGCGCGGCATCGCGGTCGGCGACGAGGAACGCCACCGTCGGCCCGCTGCCGGAGACCAGCCCGGCGAGCGCTCCGGCCTTCTCGCCGATCTCGAGCGTCGACGCGAGCCGCGGTTGCAGGCGCATGGCCGGTGCCTGCAGGTCGTTGTACAGGCAGTCCGCGAGGAGGTCCGGGTCGCCGGCGCGCAGGGCCTGCAGCACGTTGGCCTCGACCACCGGGGTCGTCGGTGCCGGTGCGATGTCGGCCCGGTAGCGCTCGCGGTGTTCGTCGAGCGCCCGGTACACGGCCGGGGTGGAGAGCCCGTCGTCGCTCAGCGCGAGGACCCAGTGGAACTCGCCCTTCGCCAGCGCCGGGCTGAGCTCGTCGCCCCGGCCCGTGCCGACCGCGGTCCCGCCGGCGAAGGCGAACGGCACGTCGGCGCCGAGCTGCGCGGCGAGCCGCAGGAGCTCTTCGCGCCCGAGCGCCGTGCCCCAGAGCGTGTCGACGGCGAGCAGCGTCGCGGCCGCGTCGGCCGATCCCCCGCCCATGCCGCCGGCCACCGGGACCTGCTTGTCGATGGTCAGCCGGACGCCGCCGCGGTAGCCCGCAGCGTCCGCCACGAGCCGAGCGGCCCGGATGGCGAGGTTCGACTCGTCCACCGGTACGTCGCTCGTGTCGATCGGCCCGGTGAAGGTGACCGAGAAGTCGTCCGCCGGCTCGGCCGAGACGTCCTCGTACAGTGAGACCGCCTGGTACGCCGTCGCCACGTCGTGGTAGCCGTCGTCCTGCAGCGCCCCGACGGACAGGTACACGTTGATCTTGCCGGGGGCGCGCGTCCGCACGCGGGTCGGAGCGGCCAGCGTGGTCATGCCCCCAACCTATCCCGACGTGGCAGGACTGACGCCCGACGTGGCAGGGCTGACCCCCGATGTCGCCGCCGCGAAGCCCCGCGCCAGGTCGGCGAGGATGTCGTCGACGTGCTCGAGACCGATCGACAGCCGGATCAGGCCGTCTCCGACCCCCGCGGCCGCCCGCTCCGACGAGGTCATCTGCACGTGCGTGGTCGACGCCGGGTGCACCACGAGGGACCGCACGTCGCCGATGTTCGACACGTGGTCGAACAGCTCGAGCGCCGCGACGAACCGACGTCCCGCGTCGACGCCGCCGTCGAGGTCGAACGCGAGCACCGCCGACGGGCCGGCGGGCACGTAGCGCTGCTGCAGGTGGTGCCACGGCGACGAGGGCAGCCCCGCGTAGTGCACGCCGAGCACCTGGTCGTGGGCGTCGAGCCACGAGGCCACCGCCGCCGCGTTCGACACGTGCCGGTCCATCCGGAGCGACAGCGTCTGGATGCCCTGGAGCACCAGGAACGCGGTGAAGGGTGCGATCGCCGGACCGAGGTCCGCCGACAGCTTCGAGCGGGTGCGTTGGATGAAGGCGCGCCGCCCGAACTTCGAAGCGAAGTTCGTGTTCGCGAACCCGGACTCCTCGGTGGACGCCAACTGCGGGAAGCGCTCCGGGAAAGCCGCCCAGTCGAAGTTCCCGCTGTCCACGATGAGCCCCGCGATGGCGCTGCCGTGCCCGGCGAGGTACTTCGTCGCCGAGTGCACGACGATGTCCGCTCCGTGCTCGATCGGTCGGACGAGGTACGGCGTCGCGATCGTGTTGTCCACGATGAGCGGGACACCGGCCTCGTGGGCGACCCCGGCCACCCCCGCGAAGTCCAGGACGTCGCCGCGCGGGTTCGGGATGGACTCGCCGAAGAACGCCTTCGTCTCCGGACGGACGGCAGCCGCCCACTCCTCCAGGTCCGTCGGGTCCTGCACGAACGTGAACGCGATGCCGAGGTCCCGCAGGGTCGACGCGAACAGCGTGTAGGTCGCGCCGTAGAGCGAGGCGCTCGACACGACGTGGTCGCCGGCGCGCGCGACGCCGAGCACGGCCAGCGTGGTCGCCGCCTGGCCGGAGGCGAGCGCGAGCGCACCGACGCCGCCCTCGAGGTCGGCGATGCGCCGCTCGAGCGCAGCGGCGGACGGGTTGTTCACGCGCGAGTACGTGTGCCCCGGCGCGTTGAGCATGAACCGGTCGGCCGCGTCCTCACCGGACGGGTAGACGAACGCCGCACTCTGGGCGATCGGCGGGACGTTGGCGCCCCAACCCGGATCGGACTCGAACCCGGCCCGGATCTGCCGGGTCTCGAACGCCCACTCATCCTCGGTCGTGCCCATCAGACGGCCGCCCCGGACGCCACGGCCACCGACGGTCGCACGAGCGGGATGACCTGCTCACCGAACCGGTCCATCTCCTCGAGCTGCGGCGAGAACTGCAGCAGCAGCGTGTCCACCCCGGCGTCCTCGAACTCGCGGATCCGCGCCGCCACCTGCTCCGGCGTCCCGACGAACCCGGGGCGGAGGCCTCGGTTCGACACCGAGTAGTCCTCCAGCGAGGGCACGTGCTCGAGCTGCGACTTCGAGATGAAGTCCTGGTACGACTCGTACGCCTGCCCGTGCTGCACGTCGGTGATGCGCGCGAGCTCGGCCTGCGCCTCGTCCTCGGTCTCGCGGACGATGACGTACGCGGCCATGCCGAACGCCTCGAACGGCGGCAGCCCGGCGTCGACACGGCGCTGCTTCATCTCGGCGATCTTCGTCCGGAGCTCCTCGACCGTGCCGCCGTGGGTGACGTAGGCGTCGGCGTACCCCGTGATCGCCGCCTTGCCGGCCTCGCTCTCGCCGCCGGCGTAGATGCGGGGCGTCACGCGGGGCTTCGGCTCCAGGTGGGCGTTCTGGATGTCGTAGTACTCGCCCGAGAACGAGTACGGGGTCTCCCGCCACATCCCCTTCATGACCTCGACGAACTCAGCGGTGCGCTTGTACCGGTCGTCGTGCTCGGAGAAGATCCCGCCGTACTGCTTGGCTTCCTCCGCCCACCACGCGCTCACCACGTTGAACGTGAACCGGCCACCCGAGATGTCGTCGATGGTCGCCGCCTGCTTCGCCGTCACGGCCGGCAGGTGGTACCCCGGGCGCATCGCCGCCATGATCTCGAGGCGCTCGGTCGTCGCCGCGATGGCCGCCGCGAGCGACCACGCTTCCAGCGACGGCGCCGCCGTGCCCTTGATGTCGTTGAGGTTGAGCTCCGGCACGAGCGTCAGGTCGAAGCCGATGCGCTCGGCGCGCTGCGCCAGGCGCTTCACGTAGTCGAAGGTGACCGGCATGTGCTCGTTCTCGACGTTGCGCAGCCAGCCGCCGAAGAGCGGGGTCCAGTATCCGAATCGCACGGGGTGAGTTCCTTGGGGAGGTGGGGAGTGCCCTGGAAGGGGCGCGGAACGGACGGGAGGCGCGGGGCGGGCCCGCCACGGGCCTCCAGTCCGGTGGTTCTTGCGTTCTCAGGCCGTGAGTTGCGCTGCGTACTGCGTCTCCAGCAGGCCACCGAGGTACCGCGCGATCGAGCGCGGGCCGGAGGCCGGCGCCGTCTCCTCGACGGCGGGGTTGTAGTTCGTGTTCGTGTTGATGTCGTAGACGACGGTGCGGCCGTCCGTGGTCTCCATGAACTCGACGCCCGCGATCTGGATGCGCTGGTCGGCCAGGAAGGTGCGGAGCTGCTGGACGAGCGGGTGCTCGGCCGTGACCTCGGTGCGGACTTCGAAGGCGTTGGGCTGGCCGGCGCCGGGTACGTCGCAGACGGCTCCCGCGATGGTCTGTGGGACCTCGCACGCGTCCGCCGGGCACAGCTCGAAGCTGCCGGCGCTCGTGTCCACGCGGACGGCGTAGACGAACTCGCCGCCGACGAACTCGACGCGGGTGATGAACGGCTCGCGGGCCGTCAGGTACTCCTGCAGCAGGGTGATGCCGTCGACCGGCGCCTCGAACTCCGGGCTGTCGACGTAGGCGTCGAACTCGGCGAGCGAGTCGAACCGACGGACACCGAGGCCCTTGCCGCCCTGGTTGTGCTTCGTGATGAACGGGACGTCCTGGCCGTCCGTGAAGGTGCGCGCGGCCTGCTTGAGCGTCGTCGTGCCGAACACGGCGGTCGTGCGGGGCACGTCGAACCCGGCGTTCTTGAGCAAGCCGTGCTGGGCGACCTTCGAGACCTCGAGCTCGAGGACGTGGCTACCGCCGACGACCTGGCGACCCGCTCGCTCGAGCCAGCCGAGGACCGCGCGGGTGTACTCCTTCGAGTGCTCGTGGCCACGGGTGTGCGAACTGGCCGACATGCGGGACCAGTAGACGCCCGGTTCGGGATCGGCGGCGAGGTCGATCTGGCCCTCGGTCAGGAGGATCTCCTCGACGGGGACCCCCTCGGCCTCGAAGGCAGCGGCGAGCGGCGGGAACCACTCGGGGTTCTCGTGGATGACGTACACGCGCGGAGTGCTCACCTCGCCACCATAGGCAGGTCGTGGTGCGCGCGGCCAAGTGTGTGACGCGCTGTTGCTCGCTCGTGTTTCAGTGTGTGAAGGCCTGCTGACCGACGACGCCGAGGAGCTCGAGCTTCTGGGCGTCCTCGGTGCCCGCCGGTGCGGTGAACAGCAGCAGCGCCTGGGTCTGGCTCGTCGTGTGGAGCACCTGGCAGTCCACGGTGATGCGGCCGAGCTCCGGGTGCACGAAGGTCTTGTGGTCCTCCCAGCGGTTGGCCACCTCGTGCAGGGACCAGAGTGCGCGGAACTCCTCGCTGTTCGCCTCGAGGTCGGCGATGAGCTCGACCGCCCGTGAGTCGTTCGGGCCCGCGGCCCCCATGGCCGCACGGAGCGACGCGAGCTGTGCCCGTGCGAGACGGTCGTGCTGCTCAGGGGCGTACTTCGCTCGCTCGTACTCCGTCATGAACCAGCGCCACGGCTGGTACCGCTCGTTGCCCGGCAGACCGATCGTCGTGCCGAGCAGAGCCGCACCGAGCCGGTTCTCGACGAGGGTCTCGCCGAGGTCGTTCACCACGATCGCCGGGGTGTCCTCGAGCCGGTCGAGCACCCGGAGGATCGCCGGGTCGACGTGGTCCGAGCGGTGCACGCGGGCCGGGGCGTTGTGCCCCGCGAGGCGGAACAGGTGGTCGCGCTCGTCGAGCGTGAACCGGAGCGCCCGGGCGATCGCCGCCACCATCTGCTCGGAGGGCTGTGGCCCGCGCTGCTGCTCGAGCCGCGTGTAGTAGTCGGCGGACATGCCCGCGAGGGCCGCGACTTCCTCGCGCCGCAGCCCCGGCGTCCGTCGACGCTGCCCGGACCCCAGCCCGACGTCCTCGGGGCGCAGCAGTTCGCGACGGCGGCGGAGGAAGTCGGCGAGCCCGGGGCGGTCCATGTCCCTCATCGTGCACCGCCGCCGACGTCAGTGCCAGGGATCGGCGGTCCCCCGATGACGACGCTCTGGTTCGGACGGTCGAGTGGGCGGATCGTGGTCGACATGGACATCACGAACTCCACCGTCTTCATCCCCGGTGCGACCTCGGGCATCGGCCTCGGACTCGCCCAGCGCCTGCAGGAAGCGGGCAGCACCGTCGTCATCGGTGGCCGCCGCCGCGCGCTGCTCGACTCGCTGCACGACGAGTACGGCTTCGACACCGTCGAGCTCGACGTCACCGACCCCGCGTCGATCACCGCAGCGGCCGCATCCGTCATCGAGACGCACCCGACGCTCGACGCGGTCATCACGATGTCGGGCATCATGCGCGCCGAGGACCTCCGTTCGTCGGAGCACCTCACCGACGCGGTCGCCACCGTCGAGACCAACCTGCTCGGCACCATCCGCCTCGTCGACGCGTTCCTGCCGCACCTGCTCAGCCGTCCCGCGTCGACGATCATCACCGTGTCGTCCGGGCTCGCCTACACGCCGCTCGCCGCGACCCCGACCTACAGCGCCACGAAGGCGGCCGTGCACTCGTACACGCAGTCCCTCCGGCAGCAGCTGACCGACTCGTCCGTCGCTGTGCTCGAGCTCGTCCCGCCGGCGGTCGCCACGGACCTGATGGGCGAGGGCGTGGACTTCGGCGGGATGCCGCTCGACGACTTCCTGACCGAGGTGGTCTCGCTGCTGCAAGCCGGTGCTGCGCCGGAGATCCTCGTGCAGAACGTCCTGCCGCTGCGCTGGTCCGAACGGGACGGGAAGCAGCAGGAGCTCATCGAGATGCTGGCGGCTCGTCGGCACTGACGGACCGCGACCGGCTCAGTCGGCGGCGCCGTCCGGTTCAGTCGGCGGCGCCGTCCGGTTCGCCGCGGGCCTCGCGCCGCCGGATGACGCCGTCGAGGAACCGGTTGACGAGGCGCCAGGCCGGCCACGTGAGGGCACCCACGAGGGCGGTGTCGACCGGACGGCCGATAGCGCGGATCACCACGTAGGCGCCCGTCGCTGCCATGACAGTCGACAAGACGCCGGTGACGCGGCGCCGGTCGTGGACGTCCTGATCGTGGTCGTCCTGGTCGTCGTCGTGGTGCTGGTCGTCGTCGTCGGGGATTCGGTCGAACGCGATCCCCCACGCGACGAACAGGACACCCAGCAGGACAGCCACCCACGCGGCGTCGTCGGACGGATCGTGGAGCAGCGCCCGCACGGCGAAGACAACGATGGCGCACCCCGCGACCACTGCCGTCAGCAGGACGATCAGCGAGGCACGGGAGCGAGGTGCAGACACCCGTCGGAGCCTAGGGCCGAAAGACCGGTCCGCGCGCGCCCCCGTTCGCGTGGTCACGCGCCGGTCAGAGCCCGGCGAGCAAGCCCTGGAGTTCCGCCTTGGCGTCCGGCATGCGCTCCGGCCCGGTGAGGCGTTCGCGCTGCACCGCGATCCGGACGGTGTCCGCGCGGGAACCGTCCTCGGTGTTGAGGAGCACTGACTCGCGGTCGGGGAACGTCCACCGGGCCGACGGACGCTTCCCGCCCCGGCTCTCCGAGGTCGGAGGGAAACCGAACGCCTCCGTGAACACCGGCACGATCCCGTCGAGGACTGCCTCACGCTCGCCGGGCACCTGCCGGGACGCCGACACCGCGAAGGAGCCGTCGGACCGTTGCCCCGGGATCCGCAGCCCCCGAGCCTGCTCGTACCCGATGGTGGCGCCCTGCGCCCACCACGAGTCGACGCCCTGGTCGACGAGCCAGGTCACGATCGCCGGGTGACCGATCGTCCGTCCGTCGGCCGCGTCGATGCGGGCGTACCAGTCCTCCGGGGTCCTCCCCGTGGCGGCCAGGACCTTGTCGGCGGCCACACCCTGCGCGTGCGATCGCACCGTCCCGTCGGTCATGCCGTCATCGTAGGGGCGGTGCGATCGCATCGCGCTCGTGGTCCCTTCAGGATCCGGACCAGCCGCTCGATCGTCGGCGTGCGCGGGTACCGAGCACGAACTGCTGCGGCGTGAAGATCGGCAGCAACGACGGATCGACCGCGCCGAACACCTGGTCGACCGTCGCGATGCCGTCGGCACCGGACGCCATCACCATCGCAGCGTGCACCGAGTCGAGCGCGGGCAGTCCGAAGCGCTCCCGGTAGTACATGACGTCCTCGAGCAACGGTGTGAGCTCGCCGACGACACTCGCGCGCGGACGGCGGATCGGGAGAGGATGAGCCGTGATGAACGACCGCCTCGCCACCGTCCAGCGCATCGTCGCCGAAGCCGGCATCGACTCCACCGCCCGCGAACTGCCCGACTCGACGCACAGCGCCGCGCAGGCCGCCGCCGCGCTCGGTACCGAGCCGGGCGCCATCGCGAGCAGCCTGCTGTTCCTGGCCGACGGCGAACCCCTGCTCGCGATGACGTCCGGGCGCCACCGGGTCGACACGGATCTGCTCGCCGGCCAGCTCGGCGTCACCGAACTCACCATGGCCACCGCGAAGCAGGTCCGGGAGGTCACGGGGCAGCCCATCGGCGGCGTCTCCCCCGTCGGGCACCCGGCACCGATCCGGACCGTGGTCGACGAGGCTCTCCGCGAGTACGACGTCGTCTGGTCGGCGGCAGGGACCGCGAACAGCGTGCTCCCCCTGACCTTCGACCAGCTGCTGACCCTGACGAGCGGGACCGTGGTCCGGGTCAACGAGCACTGATGGCGGCGCGGACGCGGGTCGAGCTGGGGCGACGGGAGGACCTCGGAGCCGACTGCGCGAACTGCTTCGGCCTGTGCTGCGTCGCGCTGGCGTTCGCGAGGTCCGCGGACTTCCCCTTCGACAAGGACGCCGGCGACCCGTGCACGAACCTCGACGAGGCAGACGGCTGCCGCATCCACCCACACCTGCGCGAACGAGGATTCTCCGGCTGCACGGTGTTCGACTGCTCCGGTGCCGGCCAGAAGGTCTCCCAGCACACCTTCGCGGGCCGGTCGTGGCGGGACGACGCCGAGACGCAGCGGTCGATGTTCGCCACGTTCCCGATCGTGCGCCGGCTCCACGACCTCCTGCGGTACCTCGACGAGGCGATCACGCTCGTGCGTCGGACGGACGACGAGACTCGGTGGGTCACGGCGTTCGAGCGCGTCCGATCACTCAGCGACGGGACACCGGGCGAGCTCGCGACCCTCGACGTCGACGCGGAGTACGACCACGCCCGCCCGCTCCTGCTCGAGGCGAGTGCGGTCGCCCGCGCGCGGGGCCCGCTCGGCGCCGATCACCGGAAGGTCGGTCCGGGGGCGGACCTCGTCGGCGCGGACCTGCGCGGCGCGGACCTCCGCGGGACGACACTGCGCGGTTCCCTCGCGATCGCGGCGGACCTCGGGCACGCTCGGCTGGAGCGCTGCGACCTGCTCGGCGTGGACCTCCGCGATGCCGATCTGCGGGGTACCGACCTCCGCGGTGCGGTGTTCCTCACCCAGATGCAGGTCAACGCGGCGAAGGGCGACGCGGCCACGCTCCTGCCAGGAGGGTTCCAGCGGCCGGGCCACTGGTGAGTTCAGTCCGCCGCGGCGAGGACCGTCCGGCCGAGGCGTACGAAGTCGTCGGTGCTGAGCATCTCGCCACGTGCGGTCGGGTCGATCCCGCCGGCGGTGAGGAGTTCGGACGCACGAGCACTGCTGCCGAGGACGCCGGACAGGCTCTGACGCAGCATCTTCCGACGCTGCTGGAACGCGCCGTCGACGAGCGCGAACACCTGCGCACGGAGCGCTTCGTCGCCCGGCTGATCGTGCCGGTCGAACCCGACGAGCACGCTGTCGACGTTCGGCACCGGCCAGAACACCTGCCGGCTGACCTGCCCGGCGATCGACCACGAGCCGTACCACGCGGCCTTCACGCTGGGAGCGCCGTAGACCTTGCTGCCGGGCCCCGCGGCGATGCGGTACCCGACCTCGGCCTGCACCATCACGAGGGCCCGCTCGATCGACGGGAACGTCGCGAGCAGGTGCAGCAGGACCGGCACGGAGACGTTGTAGGGCAGGTTCGCGACGACGTGGGTCGGCGCTTCCGGCAGATCGTCCGCCGCGACGGCGAGGGCGTCCTGGTGCACGACGCGGAGCCGGGCCGAGGGCTGCATCGTCGACACGGTCGTCGGGAGCTGCGCCGCCAAGCGACCGTCGATCTCCACCGCGGTGACGGACGCGCCGGTCTCGGTCAGCCCGAGGGTCAGCGAGCCCAGGCCCGGGCCGATCTCGAGCACCTTCGAATCGGCGGTCACCCGGCCGGACGCCACGATGCGTCGCACGGTGTTGGCGTCGTGCACGAAGTTCTGGCCGAGCTTCTTCGTCGGGGTGACGTCGAGCTTGGCCGCGAGGTCCCGGATCTCCGCCGGGCCGAGGAGCGACGCCACGACTACGCGTCCACCGTCACGGGCTCGGCGTCCCAGGCGCCGTAGACGAGCTCGGTGTTCGAGGCGATCTGCGCCGCGAGCATCGAGGCGTCCGTGCCGAGGGTCTCCGCCATCGAGCGCAGCGTGAGCGGGATGAGGTACGGCGCGTTCGGCCGCCCGCGGAACGGCGTCGGCGTGAGGTACGGCGCGTCCGTCTCGACCATGATCAGGTGACGCGGCGCGACCTCGAGGGCCTGGCGGAGGGGTGCCGCGTTCTTGAACGTGACGGTGCCGGCGAAGGACATGTACCAGCCCCGCTCGGCGCAGAGACGGGCGAGGTCCGGACCGCCGGAGAAGCAGTGGAACACGGTCTTCTCGGGAGCACCGACACGGTCGAGGACCTCGACCACGGCGTCGTGCGCGTCGCGGTCGTGGATCGTCAGCGCGAGGTCGTGCGCCTTCGCGATGCGGATGTGTTCCTCGAAGGAGCGGACCTGGGCGTCGCGGCCGTCCTCACCCGTGCGGAAGAAGTCGAGGCCGGTCTCGCCGATCGCCCGGACCCGGGGCAGCGCCGCGAGCCGATCGATCCCGGCGAGGTGCTCGTCGAGCAGGCCCTGCTCCTGCAGCGAGGGCGCCTCGTTCGGGTGCAGCGCCACGGCAGCGAGGACCCGGGGCTCACGGGCGGCGATGGCCGCCGACCACTCCGACGTCGCCAGGTCGGTGCCGACCTGCACGACGCCGCGGACACCGACGCTCGACGCCCGGTCGAGGTGCTCCCGGTAGTCGAGTGCGCCGTCACCACCGTCGGCGATCTCCATGTGGGTGTGGTTGTCGTAGACCGGGACGACGAGTGCCTCGGGCATCGGCGGGTAGGTCAGGTCCCGCTTGGAACCGTCCCCGTCGCCACGGGAGCGGAGGTGGGCGTCGGTCACGCTGCGCCCTGCTCCGTCTGTTCGATGCGCGGGAAGAGTCCGGTCTCGAGCGGGACGACGGCCGACGCGCCCTGCCACTCCCAGGCACGGTCCACGCGCTGCTCGGCGATGGAGCCGCCGGCACCGATCGAGGCCCAGAGCTTCTCGGTCGCCTTCGGCATGACCGGCGACACGAGCACGGCGACCGTGCCGAGTCCGCGGAGCGCCGTGGCGAGCACGGTGCCGAGCCGCTCACGCTGGGCGTCGTCCTTCGCGAGCGCCCACGGCTGCTGCTCGGTGATGTACCCGTTCAGGGCGTCGACGAGCTCCCAGACGGTCGCGATCGCCTCGTGCGGCGCGAACGCCGCGATGGCAGCGTCGGCACGCTCGGTGACGGAGATCGCGAGGGCGTCCACGGCTTCGTCGGACGAGGTCAGTGCCCCGCGCGCCGGAACCGCGCCGTCGAAGTACTTCTGCAGCATCGCGACGAGCCGGGACGCCAGGTTGCCGAAGCCGTTCGCGAGTTCGGCCTGGTAGCGGGCGGAGATGTCCTCCCAGCTGAAGTTGCCGTCCTGCCCGAAGGTGATCGCGCGGAGGAAGTAGTACCGGAACGCGTCCGACCCGAACGTGTCGGTGATCTCGGACGGCGCGATGCCGGTGAGCTTCGACTTGGACATCTTCTCGCCGCCGACGAGGAGCCAGCCGTGCCCGAACACGCGCTTCGGGACCGGCAGGCCCGCAGCCATGAGCATGGCCGGCCAGATCACCGCGTGGAAGCGGGCGATGTCCTTGCCGACGATGTGCACGCTCGGCCAGAGCCGCTGGAACGCCTCGTCGTCGTCGCTGCCGTAGCCGAGCGCCGTGACGTAGTTGAGCAGGGCGTCGAACCAGACGTAGAGGACGTGGTCGCTGTCCCACGGGATCTTGATGCCCCAGTCGAAGCTCGACCGCGAGATCGACAGGTCGCGCAGCCCCTGCTTCACGAACGAGATGATCTCGTTGCGGACGCTCTCGGGCTGGATGAACTGCGGGTTCGACTCGTACAGGTCGAGCAGGCGCTGCTCGAAGTCCGACATCCGGAAGAAGTAGTTGCGCTCGGACAGCACCTCGACCGGGATCGAGTGGATCGCGCAGACCTGCTGCCCCTCGTACGCACCGGTGCCGGGGACGAGGTCGCTCGGCTGCTTGTACTCCTCGCAGCCCACGCAGTAGAAGCCCTCGAACTCGCCGGCGTAGATGTAGCCGTCGTCGTAGAGCTTCTGCAGGAACGCCGTGACGCCCCGCTCGTGCCGTTCGTCGGTGGTGCGGATGAAGTCGTCGTTCGCCACGTCCACCGTGTCGAGGAGCGGCTTCCACGCTTCGGTGACGAGGCGGTCGGCCCACTCCTTCGGGGTGACCTCGTTCGCGCTGGCGGTCCGCAGGATCTTCTGGCCGTGCTCGTCGGTGCCGGTCAGGAGCCACGTGTCGTCGCCACGCTGACGGTGCCAACGCGCGAGGACGTCCGCGGCGACCTCGGTGTACGCGTGCCCGATGTGGGGCACGTCGTTCACGTAGAAGATCGGCGTGGTGATGCTGAACGAGGACCCGTCGGACATGCGGACCATCCTACGGGCGAGCGGGGGCCGCATGACGCGCCCTGCGCGCAGCCTGTGGAGAACCGGCCTGGGGGGCCGGGGGGGGGCCCCCCCCCCCCGCCCCCCCCCCCGGGGGGGCGGGTTACCCGCCCCCCCCGCCCCCCGCGAGAGGTGGGGGTTTGTCAGGACCCGGGCGGCCCCCGCCGGCCCC
>NZ_JBEPKX010000029.1:0-52663 GCF_040544915.1 Curtobacterium sp. 1544 | reverse complement strand
CCCTGGCCCCCCCCCCCACATGTCCCGCGCGCGGCACCCCCAAACCCCCCCCCCCCCCCCACCCGCGGCCCCCCCCCGCCCCCCCGCCCCCCGCCCCCCCCCCCCCCGGCGGGGGGGGGGGGGGCCCCCGGCCCCCCCCGCCTCCCGTCCGGTTCTCGGTCGCGTCTACGCGGCCAGGTGCGCCTGCAGGAACCAGCGGTCCTTGGTCAGGCCGCGCTCGATCTCGATGACGACGTCCTGGCTGTTGAGGTCGACCTCGTCGAGCCCCTCGACGGCGCGGCGGACCTGCAGCAGCGCGGCGTCGATCTCGGCGATGACCTCGGTGATGGTCACGTCGGAGTTCTGGAAGCCCTGGGACAGCGGCGGGACCGTGGTGTTCGCGGCGACGGTGGCGATGCGGGAGTCGACCGGCAGGCCGAGGGCGACGATGCGCTCCGCGGCGAGGTCGGCCCACTCCTGGGCGTGCTCGACGATGGTGTCGAGGAGCTCGTGCACGCCGACGAAGTTGCGGCCACGGACGTGCCAGTGCGCCTGCTTGCCGTTGACGACGAGCGCCTCGAGGTCGATCACGACGGGGGTGAGGAACTGCGCCACCCCAGCGGCGAGCTCCGGCGTCGTCGAGAACGGGGACGTGGTGGGCGTGGTGCTGGTGGTGTTGGTCATGTCGTTTCCTCCTGCCTCGTGGCTACACCGGGCCGCTGGGCCTGTCCTGTCCAGTGGCGTGCAACCGATGGTGACAACAGTGCCCGCTTCTTTTGTATGCCGCAAGGAAGCGGAGGCTGACCTAACCTGTCAGCCGACGAGCGTGTCGAACCCCGCGTCGGCGAGTTCGATCTGCACGACCGACCGCGCGCGCTCGACCCAGGGGCTGTCCGCGCATCCGATCCAGACGCTCGTGCGCGGCTCGCAGTCGGCGACGCACCACTCGGCGGCCCACCCGGTCACGGCGTGCGCGAGGGCCTCGCCGTGGTCGGCGAAGACGAGGGGTGCCACCGCCGAGGTACGGGCGCTCCGCAGCAGCCACGTCACCGTCACGCGCGGGGGCGCCGGCAGGGTGCGGACCTGCTCGGCGAGGGCTGCCTCGACGAAGACCTGGCCGTAGGCGTTCTCGGGCAGGTCCTCGAGCATGCGGGTCATCTCGGGGAGGTCGTCGACGCCGCCGGCGATGAGGATGCGTTCGCTGGGCTGTCGCCGGGTCCGTGCCATGCCCCAACGGTAAGGCAAGCCTTACCTCATCACAAGGGTTCAGGGCCGCTTCCACCGATACCCGCAGCTGACACCCCGAGTTCGTGCGACAGGAACGTCCACATCCACCGGAGCGCCACCGCGTTCGTCAGGTCCGGCACGCCCTGGGCGATCTGCGTCGCGACGCCGTCGCTGTACGCCGCGAGCTTGAGCGCGACGACCTCGGGCGCCTCCGCCGGCACGAACACGCCGGACGCGGTGCCGCGGCGGACGACCCGGACCAGGCAGGCTTCCCACACGCGGATGCGCTCGGCGTACTCGGCCGCGACCTCGGGCCGCCGCACGACCGCGGTCCAGTAGTCCGACCAGATCCGCCAGTGCTGCCGGACCTGCTCGGTGTCGCCGAACAGCGGCTCGACGAGCATCCGGAGGCCCGCCACCGGGTCGGGCTCGGCGTCGACCGCGGCGACGATCGCCCCGTAGAAGCGCTCGGTCTCGAGCACGACGACCTCGTTGAGGATCTCCGCGACGCTGCCGAAGTGGTACGTCACGGTGCCGACGGAGACCCCGGCCTCCGCCGCGATGTCCCGCAGCCCGGTCGCGCCGACGCCGTTCCGGACGATCACGGCCCGCGCTGCCTCGACGATCATCGCGCGGCGGACCTCGGGACGCTGCCGGACCCTGGCCGGCCCCGTGCTGCTCACGCCGAGGTCCTCGGGACGTCGTCGGCGAAGGTGTGCTCGGTGACGAGCACCTCGTCGGCGTCTGCCCCACCGTCCCGGGCCCAGGCGCGGACGGTGTTCCGGACGTGGAAGGCTTCGGCGTCGGCGGTGACCTCGGACGACGTCTCGAGCCGTGCTGCCCACTCGGGCTTCGCCAGCCCGATCGCCCAGCGCGACGTGGCCACGGCGGACCCCGGGTCGTCCGAACGGATGCGGTAGGTCTCGCGGGCGTCCTCGCTGAACACGAGGCCGTCCGGGTACACCCGTCCGCCGCCGTACCCGGGGTCGACGTCGAGCGTCCACTCCCCCGTCTCGACGTCGTGGCTGACGGTGCGCTGCGGCAGCACCTCGGTCGGCGCGACCCGTTCGATCGCGAGCGGCTCGGAGCGTTCCGGCTGCTCGAACCGCACGCCGTCGTCGGTGCTCCGCGTCCACACCGGGAGCTCGACGTGCGAGCCGGCCGGGTCGATCGTCACGGTCGGCGCGACGCCGTGCGGCCAGACCCACGGCCAGTACGACGTCGACACGGCGATCCGGAGTCGGTGTCCGGCGGTGAACCGGTGCCCGGTCGACACGAGCCGCACCGCCAGCGACGCCGGGACGCCGGGTTCGAGCGGATCGTTCCGGTCCATCCCGTCCCGCTTCGCGGCGTTCAGCACGCCCCGGGTCACGAGGGTCGACGAGCCGTCCGGAGCCACGTCGCACAGGCGCACGGTCACGGTGGCCCGGGGCCGGTCGCTCGTCACGGCGAGGTGCACGAGGACGTTGCCGAGCACGTCGACCGGTTCGTCGAGCGGCAGGTCGAAGCAGACCGAGCGGCCGTCCTCGGCGCGCTGGTCCGGCGGCAGGTCGGTGGCGTTGCCGAACGGGAAGAACCGGCCGGCATCGGCACCCGTGTGCTGCGGCGACCGGACGACGACCGCGCCGTCCGCTCCACCGCGCAGCTGGGCGAGCGGAACCGTGCGGGTCGTGGTGGCGGACGACGGCCAGGCCTCGGCGCCGACCCACCGACCCCGACGGGACTCGTAGTACGTCGCCGGCGGCTCGCCCTCGTTGATCCACGCCCGGAGCGCGGGTTCCTGCTCGACGCCGGTGTCGACCCCGCGCAGCCAGCGGTCCCACCAGCGGAGGGTCTCCTGCAGGAACCCGATCGAGGGCCCGGGTGCGAGCCCGCGGTCGGGGTACTGGTGCGACCACGGGCCGACGATGCCCTTGACCGGCGCGTCGACGTTCGCCACGAGCCGGAGCACGGCGTCGCGGTACGGGTCGGCCCAGCCACCGACGGCGAGGACCGCGGCGCCGATGTTCCCGTAGTCCTCGGCGGCGCTCCCGTGCCGCCAGTAGTCGTCGCGCTCCTGGTGCGCGAGCCACACCGGCGTCATCGGGCGGTTCGACTCCAGCCGCTCGCGCCACCGCGCGACCCAGTCCGTGCCGACGACCTCGGGCCGCGGTGGCCGCGAGTTGAACGCGAACATCGTCGCGCCCCACGCCGCCATGTCGATGCCGAGCACCGCACCGCCGACGTAGTGCACGTCGTTGTCGTACCGGTCGTCCGTCGAGCACACCGTCACGATCGCCTTGAGCGCGGCGGGCGCCCGGGCGGCGAGCTGCAGCGCGTTGAAGCCGCCCCACGAGATGCCGAACATGCCGACGGCGCCCGTCGACCACTCCTGGTCGGCGAGCCAGGCGATCACGGCCTCGCCGTCGCGGAGTTCCTGCTCGCTGTACTCGTCGTCGAAGAAGCCGTCGGACGATCCGGTGCCGCGGATGTCCACCCGGACGGACGCGTACCCGTGCGCGGCGTACCAGGGGTGGCGCTCGGAGTCGCGGGGCGCGGTCCAGTCGTCGAGCCGGTAGGGCAGGTACTCGAGCAGGACCGGCACGGGCCCGTCGGGTGCCGTCGGCGACCAGATCCGGGTGTGCAGCCGGACGCCGTCCGGCATCGGGATCCACTCGTCGCGGACGGTCACACCGTCGGGGAGCACCGGGTCCTCCCCGAGCGCGGTGAAGCCGGTCATGCGTCCTCCCAGTTCCGGGTCAGGTGTCCGTCGCCGCGGTCGGTCCAACCGTCGGCGTGCCGCCAGCGCGGGACCCCGTCGCCGACGTCGGGCAGCTCGGTGCTGCCCGGTTCGAGCGTCGCCGCGAGCAACGTGGTCGTGTACGGGTGGTTCGGGCCGCCGAACACCCGCTCGGTCGGGCCGATCTCGACGATCCGGCCGCCGGTCATCACGGCGACGCGGTCCGCCACGCCGCGCACGACGGCGAGGTCGTGGCTGATGAACAGGCAGCTGAGCCCGCGCGACCGCTGCAGGTCGGCGAGCAGCGCGAGGATCCCCTCCTGCACCTGCACGTCGAGCGCGGTGGTGATCTCGTCGGCGATGACCAGGCGCGGCTCGGCGGCCAGCGCGCGGGCGATGCCGACGCGCTGCCGCTGCCCGCCGGACAGCTGCGCCGGCAGCCGGTCCGCGAACTCCGGCCCGAGGCCGACCTGGGTGAGCAGTTCGCCGACCCGCTCCCGCGACGAGGAACCGGTGAACAGCTTGAGCGGCCGGGCGATCGCCGCGCCGACGGTCCGACGCGGGTTCAGTGAGGTGTCGGCGTTCTGGAACACGAGCTGCACCGCACGGCGGAGCTCCGGGGACCGCCCGGCGATCGGCTCGCGCAGGTCGCCGCTCACCGTGCCGTCGTCGAACGAGAACGTGCCCGACTCGGCCGGCACCAGGCCGGCCAGGGCCGTCGCGAGCGTCGACTTCCCGCTGCCGGACTCCCCCACGACGGCGAGCGTCTCGCGCGGTGCGATCGTGAAGGAGACGCCGTCCACGGCGGCCGGCAGGCCGCGTCCGTAGCGGATCACCAGGTCGTCGGCGGTCACCACGGGACGGACGAGCGGGTCGGGAGGCACGGTGCCGGTCGATCTGGAGGGGACCGTCTGCGAGACGGTCGCCTTCTCGGGCAGGCGATCCGTTCCTCCCGGCCGTCGCCCGTCCGGCACTGCGGCCAGCAGGGCGCGCGTGTACTCGTGCTGCGGGGCGGCGAAGAGCGCCGCCGTGGCGGCGTGCTCGACGACCTCGCCGTCCCGCATCACGGCGATCTCGTCCGCCATCGCCGACACGACGCCGAGGTCGTGGCTGACGAGGAGGACGGCCATGCCGAGCTCGCGACCGAGGTCGGCGATGAGGTCGAGGACCGCCGCCTGCGTGACGACGTCGAGGGCGGTGGTGGGTTCGTCGAGGACGAGCACGCGCGGCCGGGCCGCCACGGCCATCGCGATCGCGACGCGCTGCTGCTGGCCGCCGGAGAGCTGGTGCGGGTAGCGGCGGACGATCGTCTCCGGTGCCGGCAGCCGCACGAGCCGGACGAGCTCGAGCACGCGCTCGGGGCCGTCGGGCTCGCGGTGGGCACGGAGGGCCTCGCGGATCTGCTCGCCGACGCGCATCGACGGGGTGAGGGCCTGCCCGGCGTTCTGCGCGACGACGCTCGCCGTGCCGCCACGGAGCGCACGGCGGCCGGACGGCGACAGCGCGAACACGTCCTCGCCGTCGACGTGCACCGTGCCGCGCTCGATCGTGGACCCGGTGCGGAGGTGCGCGAGGAGCGTGCGGGCAACGGTGGACTTGCCGCTGCCGGACTCCCCGACGAGGCCGAGGGTGCGGCCCGCCTCGATGGCGAACGAGACGCCGCGGACCACCGGCACCGACCGCTTGCCGGCGGTGTACGAGATCGCGAGGCGGTCGACCTGGACGACGCTCATGCGCTGACTCCCTTCGTCGCGCGGTCGACACCGAGCGACTTGCTCAGCCCGTCGGCCGCGAGGTTGAGGCCGACCACCAGGGTCGCCAGCGCCACGATCGGCGCGAGCGTGCCGAGCGGGACGACCGTGAGGGCGGTCCGGTTCTCCTGGACCATCAGGCCCCAGTCCGGTGTCGGCGGGTTCGCGCCGAAGCCGAGGAAGGACAGCGACGCCACGAGCAGCACGATCCACGACGCCCGCATCGCGTACTCGACGAGCACGACGTCGAGGACGTTCGGCAGGATCTCCCGGAACACGATCGACATCGACCGCTCGCCGCGGGCCCGGGCGGCCGTGACGTAGTCCTGCGTGATGACGGTCCTGGCGGCGCCACGGACCACCCGGGTGACCGCCGGCGCGTAGACCACCGTGACCGCGAGCACGATCACCCAGAGCCCGGCGTCGAACACCGTGACGACGACGAGCAGTGCCAGGATCGACGGCACGCTCAGGAGCGCGTCCACGATCCGCATGACGACCTCGTCGAACCAGTTGTCGGCGTACGCCGTGACGCAGCCGAGGACGGTCCCGACCGCGACCGCGATGGTCGTCGCGAGGAAGGTCACGAGCAGTGCGTACCGCCCGCCGTTGAGCGTGCGGGACAGGATGTCGCGGCCGTACTGGTCCGTGCCGAGCCAGTGCGTCCACTCCGGACCGGCGAGCACGTTCGACGAGTCGGTCGCGACGGGGTCGTGGCCGGCGATGACCGGGGCGAGGACGGCGAGCACGAGGTGGATCGCGATCAGGCCGAGGCCGATGCTCAGCGCGGTCGAGCTGCGCAGCGGGGCGACGGCTGCGCCGATGACGTTCCGGGAACGCGGTGCGATGGCGGTCATGCTGCTGCCTTCCGGGCGGAGCGCGTGCTGCGCGTGCGGGTCCGGGTGCGCGTCCGGCGCTGTCGCGTGCGCAGCTTCGGGTCGAGGACCAGGGCGACGAGGTCCGCCGCGAGGTTGCACACGACGTAGATGAGGGCACTGAGGAGCGCGATCGCCTCGATCGTCGGCAGGTCCCGGTTGAAGACGGACTCGAGCATGAGCTTGCCCATCCCCGGGTAGTTGAAGACGTTCTCGACGACGACCACACCACCGAGCAGCCAGGCCACGTTGAGCGCGACCACGTTGAGCGTCGGCAGCAGGGCGCTCGGCACCGCGTGCTTCCACACCACCCGGCGCATCGTCAGGCCCTTGAGCTCCGCGGTGGTCACGAACTCGGAGGCCATCACGTCGATCGTCGACGACCGGGCGGTCCGGACGATGTAGGCGGCCATCGCCAGGGTCAGCACGATGATCGGCAGCCAGATCGTCGGCAACAGCTCCCCGACCGTGGCGTCGCTGCCGCGCAGGACGACGGCGGGGAACAGCGGCAGCCCGATCGCGAAGAGCAGCACGAGCACGGTCGCGACCATGAACTCGGGCACGCTCATCACGATGAGGCTGACGATCGAGATCACCCGGTCGGACGCACGGCCGCGGCGGACACCGGCGACGACCCCGAGGGTGAGCGACAGCGTGACGCCGACCACCATCGCGGGGATCGCGATGAGCATGCTGTTCCGGAACGCCGTGAACAGCGTCGGGGCGACGGGTTCGCCGCTCACGAGCGAGGTGCCGAAGTCGCCGTGCACCGCACCGGCGAGCCACTGCAGGTAGCGCAACCAGACGTCCTGGTCGAGGCCGAGCGACTCCCGGAGCTGCTTGACCGCGTCGGGTGTGGCGTTCTGCCCGAGGAGCTGCTGCGCGACGTCGCCGGGCAGCGCCTGCACGGCGAGGAACACGAACAGCGAGGCGAGCACCACCGTGAGCACGGCGATGCCGAGTCGGCGGAGGACGGGGACGAGGACGTTCATCGGCGCAGTCCGATCCGGAGGTAGTCGAACTCGAAGCCGTACTCCGAGTAGTTCACGACGTCGCGGGACAGCCCGACCAGGCGGTCGCCGAACATCGGGGTCATGTCCGCGCCGTCCTCGACGACGAGTCGCTGGGCGTCCTGGTAGAGCGTCAGGCGCTTCGCGTCGTCCATCTCGGCACGGGCGTCGTCGAGGAGCCGGTCGAACCGCTCGTTCGACCAGGCGCTCTCGTTGTAGGACGAGCCGGAGCGGAAGATCTGGTTGAGCAGCTGGTCGATCGGGCGGCCCGTGAACCAGTAGCTCACCATGAGCGGCTTCTGCATCCAGATCTGCGTGTAGTACGAGTCGGAGCTGGCGTTCTTCACGGTCAGGCGGACGCCCGCGTCGGCGACGGCGTCCCGGTAGGCGACCGCCATCGGGGTGAACACCGACTCGTAGCTCGACGTGTAGATCGAGGTCCGGAACCCCTCGGCACCGGCGGCCTTGAGCAGTGCCTTCGCCTTGTCCGGGTCGTACTCCCGGTGGTCGTCCACGAACGCGGCGAGCTGCGGCGGGACGGGGTTGTCCCAGCCGGCCGACCCGGTGCCCTGCAGTGCGGTGTCGACGATCGTGCGGGGGTCGTACGCGAGCTTCATGGCCTGCCGCACCCGCGGGTCGCGGAACTCGTCCGAAGTCGCGAGCATCGGGATCGTGTACCACTGCGCGTTCTTCGAGCGGGCGATCGTCGCACGGTCCGAGGCCGCGACGACCCGGGCGGTCGCGAAGTCGAGGTTCGTCTGCGAGATGAGGTCGATCTGCCCGGCGAGCAGCGCGTTCACCCGGGCCGTCGTGTCCTGGATCGAGTAGAAGTCGATGCCGTCGAGCGCGGGGCGTCCGGCGAAGTGGTCGTCGAACGCCTCGACGCTGCCGGCGCCGGCCGGGGTGAACGACGACAGCCGGAAGGGACCCGTCCCGATGCCCGTCCGGCCGATGTCGGCGATCGCACCGGCGGGCACGATGTAGCACTGGTAGGCGGTGAGCAGCGACGGGAACTCGGCGTTCGGCTTCGTGAGCGCGAATCTGAGCGTGTACGGGTCGACCGCGGACATCGACTCCGCGTCCATGACCTCGCCGAGCACCCCGGCCTGCGGGCTGCCGGTCTTCTCGTCGAGGATGTGCCGGATGCTGGCGATGGCGTCGTCGGCGCTGAAGCGGGAGCCGTCGTGGAACCGGACACCGCGGCGGAGGCGGAAGGTCCACTCGGTGCCGTCGGTGTTCGCGGACCACTCCTCGGCGAGGTCTGGGACCGTCTGCCCCTGCTGGTCGAGCTTCACGAGCCGGTTGTAGAGCGCGCCGAGGTACTCGTACGCCGACAGCGAGCTGGCGGAGTCGAGGGTCTCGGCTGCCGAGGCCGCCGGACGCGCGATCCGGAGCCGACCGCCGTTGCGGGCCGTGCCGGTGGCAGCGGCCTCGGGCAGCGACGTCGTACCGGCCGAGGCGCCGGAGCTGCACCCGGTCAGGGTGAGCAGGCCGAGGCCGGCGAGTCCGGCGGCGCCGGTCAGGAGCGCTCGACGGCTCGGGCCGCGGGCATTCCGGGGTTCGGGGACGATGGGTTGCATTCGGGGTGACCCCTCCTGGTAATCGTTCCGGTGAACGATAGAGGGGATCGGGCCGGGTCCCAAGTCCTGTGACGTGCCCGCCCGACCGCCGATCCGCCGTCGATCCGCGCCCGTCCGCGGAAGCGCCGTCCTCCGTCGGCGATCCGAACGTTTACCAAGCCGTTACACGAGCGCGCCCCGGGCGGAGCAGGATCGGACCACCGGCACGCGAGCGAGGAGCACCAATGGCGACGTTCACGAGGGGTTTCGGCGGTCGACGCCACGAACGGGACGACTCCCGGATCCCGCCCGGGCAGACGCTCGTGCAGGACTGGCCGGTCCTGTCCGCCGGGGCGACCCCCGAGATCGAACCAGCGGAGTGGAGCTTCTCGATCCGAACCGAGTCCGGGCTGCACACGTGGTCCTGGGACGAGGTGCAGGCCCTCGGGGTGGAGGACGTCACCGTCGACATCCACTGCGTCACGCACTGGACGAAGCTCGACATGCCGTGGCGCGGTGTCCCGCTCGACCGTCTGTTCGCCGACGTCGAGACCTCGCTCGACTACTGCATGGTGCACAGCTTCGGCGGCTACACCACGAACGTCCCGCTCGACGAGCTGCTCGACGGGCAGTCCTGGATCGCGTTCGAGGCCGACGGCGCCCCACTCGAACCCGAGCACGGCGGACCGGCCCGCCTGCTCGTGCCGCACCTGTACTTCTGGAAGAGCGCCAAGTGGGTCCGCGGGATCGTCATGCAGTCCGACGACGAGCCCGGCTTCTGGGAGAACGCGGGCTACAACCTGCACGGCGATCCGTGGAAGGAGGAGCGGTACTGGTGACGCTCCCCGACACCGGCCTGGAGGCACGGATCACCCCGCCCGCGTCGGCTGCGGCCCGCAGGCGGCCGGCCTGGCACGCCGCGACGGTCGCCGCCGTCTCCCCCGAGACCCCGAACGCGCGCCGCATCGTCCTCGACGTCCCGACGTGGCCCGGCAACGACCCCGGGCAGCACCTCGACCTGCGGCTCACCGCGGAGGACGGCTACCAGGCGTCCCGCTCCTACTCGATCGCGTCGTCCGGCGACCCGACGTCGGTGGTGCTCGCCGTCGACCGGGTCGACGACGGGGAGGTCTCGCCGTTCCTGGTCGACGCCGTCGAGGTCGGCGACGCGCTCGAGGTGCACGGTCCGCTCGGTGGCTGGTTCGTCTGGCGCCCGGGCGTGTCGGACCGTCCGGTGCAGCTCGTGGCGGGCGGCTCGGGGATCGTCCCGCTCGCCGCGATCGCCGGAGCCCACGCCGAGGCCGGAGACCCCGCTCCGTTCCGACTCCTCTACGCGGTGCGGACGCCGGAGCACGTGTTCTTCCGCGAGGAGCTCAGCCGCGCCGAGGCAGCCGGCGTCGACACCACGATCGTGTACAGCCGCCGGGCGCCCGACGGTGCGGCGGCCCCGGCGGGACGACTCACGCGAGACGCCCTCGCCGCAGCGGTGTTCCCGCCCGACACCGGCGCCCTCGTGTACGTGTGCGGGTCGACGCCGTTCGTCGAGCAGGTCCTGCGGTGGCTCGGCGAACTCGGACACGACACCACCGACATCCGCGCCGAACGGTTCGGGGGCAGCTGATGTCTACCGTCGTCGACGGGAACGCGCTGGCCGGGGTCCTCGCGGAGTTCCTCGGCCCCGAAGCCACCGGCGCCCTCCTCCGGTGCGCCGGGTGCGGTTCCACGGGCCTCCTCGCCCGGACCCGCGTCCACACGAGCCCGATGGGGTCCGTCGCACGGTGCCGGGACTGCGACACGGTCCTCGTCACGGTGGTCGACGGCCCGGACCGCCGTTGGGTGGGGTTCCCCGGTACGCGGGCCGCGAGCACGTCGATCGACTGAGCACAAGAGCTCCACCCGATCCGTGCGAGAAGTGTGCGGGAAACCGCACGGCTCCCCCGCCGCCCCATCCGACGGGGCCGCCGCTCCGGATGCTCTGTCGGGACGCGCGGACCACCCATCCGCAGCACCCGAGGGCACGGTGGCCCTGCGTTCGACGAGCGCGGGAACCCGAATCCTGCGCTCGTCGGCCGCCCCACCGGCCGCGATGCCCGTCGCGGTACGACGAAGGCCCCGGTCGTCTCCGACCGGGGCCTTCGCCTTGCTTCTTCCGAGCGGATGACGAGATTCGAACTCGCGACCCTCACCTTGGCAAGGTGATGCGCTACCACTGCGCCACATCCGCGTACGGAAGAACTCTACCAGGCCACGGGAGTTCGATCGGACCATGAGCTACGTACACGACAACCCGGGCGGGTCCGAGGCGCACGGCGCAGACCTCGTCGACGGTGACGAGCCGGCGGTGCGGATCCTCGTGCACGGGGACCTGCCGACGACGATCGAGCACGAGGGTCGCACGTGGCTCGCCTCCGGCGAGAGCCACGACGACGGCGACGACCAGGCGCCGCCGATCGCGGTCTACCGGCCGGTCGACGCGGGATGACCAGCGCGGTCGAGGACGTCGTGGGCCTCCTGGAGCACGCGACCACGCGCCTCCAGGACCGCATGGCGGGACTCACGGACGACGAGTGGAACTGGCAACCCGTCCTCGGGGACGGACTGGTGACCATCCGCTGGCGGCTCGACCACGTCGCGGCGGCGCTCGGCGAGGAGCGGAACCGGAGCTGGCTCGGCGCCGATGCATCCGGCGCCCCGACCGTCGGTGCGGCCACCGGAGCGGACGCTGCGGTCACTGCCGTCGCGGACGCGAGTGCGGCGTTCGCCGGCCTGGCACGCGGCCTCGGGACGACGGCGGTCGACCCGCTGGGGTCGGTGGCCGGGCCGTACGCGGACGACTCGAGACTGTCCCTCGTGCTGCACGTGGTCGACGAACTCGTGCACCACGCCGCCGAGGCAGCCCTCCTCCGCGACCTGTACGCCGCGACGCGATCGGCGTGATCGCGAGACTGTGAGCGCTCACATCGCGTGGCCCCACACTGGCGCCACGGTGTCACCAGGGTGTGCCCGCGGAATCCCTCGGCCGCCCTGGGGAACCGCCGAGGGAGACCCCATGACCAACACATCCGAGGCGGCCACCGTGCCCCTGGCACTCACGAGCGTGGTGGCCTCCGGGCTCCCCAGCGACCTCGGCACCCCGCAGGCCGCGAAGTTCTACGACGTCCCCGCCGTCTTCAACCGGCGCCCGGACGCCGCCGAGACGACCGGGATCCGCGGCGCCGACGGACACGCCCAGCTCGCAGCGGCCGGCTACCCCGACGTCTCGCTCGACGTGCAGGACCGTCGGCTCGTCATCGGCCACACGAACCTCGACCAGCTCGAACGCGGACTGTCGGGCGCCATCGCGACGATCGTCGACACGATCAGCCGTGCCTCCCTGCTCGAGAAGGAGGTCGCACGGGACGCCGCCCGGGCCGACTTCGACGACCGCACCGCCCGTGCCCAGGACGTGACACGTGCCGCCTCGCGGATCCACTTCGTCCCGCAGGCCACGTCGGTGCGCTAGCGTCGGGAGCCACCCCTCAGGAACGGTGCTCCCGATGACGGAATTCACTGCGGCTGCATCGTCGATGCAGGCCGCGCCGGACGGCACGGACATGTGTCCCCCGTTCCTCGCGACCCTGCCGGTGACGGGTGTCGGGATCTCGACGCTCGGCGATCCGCTCGGTTCCGCGACGGTCTGCGCGAGCGACGCCCTCGCCGAACGCGTCGACGAGATCCAGATCGACCTCGGCGAGGGGCCCTGCTGGGAGGCCCTCACCACCCGCTCCCCCGTGCTCGAGGCCGATCTCGCCACCACGACCGGGGCACGCTGGCCCGCTGCGCTCGACGAACTCCTGCGTGCCGGGGTCGGTGCCGTGTTCTCGTTCCCGATGCGGATCGGGACGATCCCGGTCGGTGCAGTCGACCTCACCGTGGACGAGGAGCGCTTCCTGACCGCCGGCCAGGTGCGCGGCGCCGTGCAGCTGACGGAGGTCGCCGCACGCCGGGTCCTCCGTGACGCCCTCCTCGCCGCCGCCGCCGATGGGCGCGCGGACATGGAAACGGGACGATACTCCAGACGAGAGGTGCACCAGGCGACGGGCATGGCCGCGGCGCAGCTCGGACTGAGCGTGCAGGACGCCCTGCTCGTCCTGCAGGCACACGCCTACGCCACCGAACGCACCGTCCGCGACGTCGCCGCGGACCTCATCGCACGCCGACTCGACCTCGCCCGGCCGTACGGTTCCGAGACCTAGGGAGCACGCACCATGGCACCGACACGCGAGCAGCGGCTCGTCGACACCTTCGTCGCCCTGACCGACACCCTCGTCGACGACTACGACGTCGTGGACCTCCTGCAGAACCTCGTGGACGGCGTCGTCGAGATCTTCGACGCCTCCGCAGCGGGCATCCTCCTCGTCAACCAGGCGCAGGAGCTCGAGGTCCTCGCTTCGACGAGCGAGCGCTCGAGCTTCCTCGGGCTGCTGCAGCTCGACGCCGGCGAGGGCCCGTGCGTGGAGTGCTTCGCCACCGGGCGACCGGTGTCCGTGCGCGACCACGCCGAGATGGAGCGGCGCTGGCCGACGTTCGCCGCCGCGTCAGCCGAGTCCGGGTACGCCTCCGTCCACTCGATCCCGATGCGGCTCCGGGAGACCACCCTCGGGTCGCTCAACCTGTTCCGGGAGACCGAGGGGGCGCTCAACCGCGAGGACGCCCTGGCCGCCCAGGCGCTCACCGACGTCGCGACGATCAGCATCCTGCAGCAGCGGACGCTCGAGCACGCGAACCTCGCGCAGCAGCAGCTCCAGCGGGCGCTCGACAGCCGCGTCGTCATCGAACAGGCGAAGGGCTTCGTCGCGCACACGCACCACGTCGACATGGAAGAGGCCTTCGCCATGCTCCGCGGGTACGCCCGATCGCACCAGGAACTCCTCGCCGACGTCGCCCGCGCCGTCGTCGAGCGCCGCCTCGTCCTTCCCTGAGCGGCGACCCCACCGGGCCCCGAGCGCGCGCGTACGCTCGGGTGCACCACGTAGCCCCGGTCCCCGGTTGCAGCGCCACAGCTCGACCCAGGAGGACACCATGCGCGAGGTCACCACGACACCGGACGGCTACCGGAAGACCACACCGCGCGGCGACCGGGTCGACACCACCTCGACCTACTCAGCACTGCTCGTGCGGGTTCGGACCGCCGGGCTGCTCGGCCGCCGGACCGGCTGGTACTGGGGACTCGTCGGGGTCCTCACCGCGATGCTCGCCGTCACCGGCGGAGCGTTCGCCCTGCTCGGCGGCTCCTGGTGGCAGCTCGTCGTGGCCGGCGTGCTCGGGCTCCTGTTCACCCAGTTCGCGTTCCTGTCGCACGAGGCAGCGCACCGGCAGGTGTTCGCGTCCCACGACTGGAACGACCGTGCCGCCCGCTACGTCGGGACCTTCCTGACCGGCATCAGCTACGCGTGGTGGATGAACAAGCACACCCGGCACCACGCCAACCCGAACACGGTGGGCAAGGACCCCGACATCTCCTTCGACGCGATCTCGTTCCGGCCGGAGGACGCCGCGCGTCGCACCGGGTTCCTCCGGGTCCTCGTGCGGGTGCAGGGCTACGCGTTCTTCCCGATGCTCCTGGTCGAGGGGGTCAACCTGCACTGGCAGTCGATCCGGACCTACACGAGCCGGGGCACAGTCAGGCACCGCTGGGCGGAGGGCTCGGTCTTCGTCGGCCGGTTCGTGCTCTACGTCGGCGCGGTGTTCTGGCTGCTGCCGCTGGGGATCGCGTTCGCGTTCCTCGGGGTGCAGCTGGCGGTGTTCGGGTTCTGCATGGGGATCGCGTTCGCGCCGAACCACAAGGGCATGCCGATCATCGAACCCGGGCAGCGGGTGGACTTCTTCTCCCGCCAGGTGCTCACGTCCCGCGACATCAGCGGCGGCCGGTGGGTCGAGTTCTTCATGGGCGGACTCAACCACCAGGTCGAGCACCACCTGTTCCCGAGCATGGCCCGGCCGAACCTCCGGGCGGCACGCGTCCTCGTCCGGCAGTACTGCACGGAGCAGGGAGTCCCGTACACCGAGACGAACCTCGTGCACTCGTACGCGATCGTCGTCCGCTACCTCAACGAGGTCGGACTCGCCGCCGCCGACCCGTTCGCCTGCCCGATGGTCGAACGCTTCCGCTGACACCGGGGTGGACGCGCCACGATGGTCGCGTGGACGACGACGTGCGGGTTCGGATCGCGCTCGACGCCGTGCTGCAGGAGCTCGGCGCGTCCCGGTCCGACGTCGAGCCGCTGACCGGTGGCTCCGTCAACCACACGGTCCGGGTCCGTCGCGCGACCGGCGGCGACGTCGTCGTCCGGATCCCGGTCGATCCCCTCCGCGAGGACGAGTTCCCGGTCGAGGCCTGGGCGACCGCAGCGGCCGAACGGGTCGGCATCGCGGTCGCGCGGGTGCTCCGACACGGACACCACGACGGCACACCGTTCGTGGTGTCCGAGTACGTCGAACCGGACTCACGACCGATCACGGATCCCTGGCGGCGGCTCGGTGCAGCGGCGCGCACGATCGGCACGATCGCGCTCGACGGGGCGCCCGCGTCCCTGTACTCGCGTTGCGGGAACGACCCGACCACGGCGTGGCGGGCGCACGTCGCGTACAACGTGCGATCGCTCGACGGGGACGACCCGCTCCTCCAGGCCGGTGCGTACACGTCGGCGTCTGCGCTGCGTGCGGCGTTCCGACCGCTCGGCGTCCGCGCGTTCGAGCACGGTCTCGCACACGGCGACCTCGCGCCGCGGAACCTGCTCTCACGCGGACCCGACGCGGCGCCCGTCGTGATCGACTGGGGTGCTGCCGAGGTCGGCCCGACGCCGTGGACGGATGCACGACGGGTGTTCGCTTGGTGGCACCTGGACGGCGAGGTGTCCGAGCAGGAGTTCGGCGCGTTCGCCGCGGCGGCAGGACTCGGCGAGCCGGAGGACCTGCGCACGCTGCGGGCGATGACCGCGCTGCACCTCGTCGACGTCACCCGGTGGGCACGCCAGCGGCGGCCGGACCAGTACCGGGCGTACGTCGCGGCGTGCCGGCGCGGGCTCCGGCGGCTCGGGCTCTCCGACTGACGCCTGCGCGAGCCGCGGCGGCTACCAGCCGCGACGGGCTACCGTTCAAGTAGGTGACCCCAGCCCATGGCCGCCGGCACGATCTCATCGTCCAGCGACCGGAAGCACCATGACCTCCCTCTCCAGCACCACCCACCCCGAGACCGAAGCGGTCCGGTGGGTCGCGCTCGACGACCGGACCTGGCAGGGACGGTGCGGGGTGGACGTGATCGGCACGGTGACCTTCGGGTCGCGGTACGTCGTCCACCTGGTCGACGACGACATGACCGGGTTCCACACGAGCCTGGAGAGTGCGAAGGCGCAGCTCGAGGCCTGGGTCCGCTGGCAGTCCGGGCCGCCGAGCGAGGTCTGAGGCGGGCGCGGCCGGTCATCCGGTGCGCGATCGATTGAGCAGAAGACGTCGAGTCGCCGCCGCTCACTCGACGATTTCCGCTCACTGAACGTGCACGCGGCGCACCGGTGACGACCCCGGGTACGACGAAAGCCCCCGGCGGGACCTGTGGTCCTGCCGGGGGCTTTCTGGTGGTGGGCGATACTGGGATCGAACCAGTGACCTCTTCCGTGTCAGGGAAGCGCGCTACCGCTGCGCCAATCGCCCAGAAGTCTCCGCCGAAACGAAGTCTGGAGGTGGGGACGGGATTCGAACCCGCGTGGACGGCTTTGCAGGCCGCTGCCTAGCCTCTCGGCCACCCCACCATCGAGGTTCACGTCTCCGTGAGTACCCGAACGGTGGGATACCCTCTGGTGAGTCGTGGCCCTCCGAGGAGAACCACACTCGAGCGGATGACGAGATTCGAACTCGCGACCCTCACCTTGGCAAGGTGATGCGCTACCACTGCGCCACATCCGCATTTGTCCGACCCGCTGTCGCGGCGACGACGTAAACTCTATACGAACCAGGTGGCTTCCACCAAAATCCTTCTCGTTCACCGGGCGTGTCCCCCGTGTTCATGCGGATCGGAGCGGTTCCGCAGGGTGCGCCACCCCTCGCACCGTGCGACGGCGCCGCACACTCGAACCGTGCGCCACACCCGGGACGCGCGCCGTGTTCGGCAGAGCCCGCGGCATCCGCTAGTATCGATCCGCACGAACAGTGCAGGGGGCGATTGGCGCAGTTGGTAGCGCGCTTCGTTCACACCGAAGAGGTCATCAGTTCGAGTCTGGTATCGCCCACAAGCAAGAACACCAACGACAAGAGCCCGGCGCAACCGCGTCGGGCTCTTGTCATCTCGACAGCCAGACCGGCACACCGCCGACCCGACCGGACGAAGGGGCACATGACCGACGTCGACCTCGAGTTCGCCCGAGTCCGGGCGGTCCTCGACCGTCCGACCCTGCGGCTGATGTCCCGCCCGACCAGTGCCACCGTCCTCGCGGTGTTCCGCACGGTGTTCGATCGCGACGTCCAGTACGTCCCCGCTGACCGCATGCACCTGCAGGTCGAGGAGCACGTCGCGCGGCTGCAGGCCACCGGCGCGCGCGTGCCCGCGAGCGAACAGGCCGGGGGTGAACAGACCGACAAGGACGCCCGACCGAACGGCCGTGCACTCTGCCGTGAGTGGGTCGCGGCGCAGTGGCTCGTCCGGTCAAACTCCCCCGACGGCGACGAGCAGTACTCCCTGACGAGCCACGCGCTCGAGGCCCTGTCCCTCGTCGACGCCCTGTCCGCCGACCGGGCCCTGATCAGCGAGAGCCGCCTCGCGATGATCGTCGACGCCGTGCACCGGTGGGCCGCCCGCGCCGAACCCGACCCGGACGTGCAGATCCGCCGCATCGACGCGCAGATCGCCGAGCTCCGGGCCGAGCGCGAACGGCTCGAGCAGGGCGACGTCGACACCGTGGACGACGCCCGCATGCGCGACGGGTACACGAACATCTCGGACCTCATCCGCCAGCTGCCGAGCGACTTCAAGCGCGTCGAGGAAGCCGTGGCGACGATGCACCGCTCGATCGTCGAGGACTTCCGGCAGGAGGTCCGCCCGATCGGCGAGATCCTCGACGACTACCTCGTCCGCACGGACAACCTCATGGAGGCCACGCCCGAGGGCCGCGCCTTCGAGGGGGCGTTCGAGCTCCTCCGCGACGACGCTCTGCTCCTGCGGCTCCGGGACGACATCGCGACGATCCTGGCCCACCCCTTCGCCGACTCCCTCGGCGCCGGTGAGCGTCGGGCGTTCCGGAACACGGTGAGCATCCTCCGCCAGGGCATCGAGGACGTGCTCGCCCAGCGTCGACAGCTCACGGCGACGCTCCGCGACCAGATCGTCGCGCACGACGTCGTCCGGGACCGCGAGCTCGACGCCGTCATCCGGTCGATCAACCGCGGGCTCGCCACCTGGATGGACCAGGGGTCGGCACGTGACCGCCTGCCGCTCGGGCTGCTGCCCGCGACGGCCGAGGTCGGCACCCTCCGCGAACGCTTCTACGACCCGGATGCCGAGTCGGTGCCGCCACCCATCGAGGAACCCGACGACGACGTCTTCGAGGACCTCGACGTCGAGATGCTCCGCCGGCACGGTGGTCCGCTGCTCACCGAGCTCCGCGCGGCCCTCCGGTTCGCCGAGGCCGACTCGAGCGTCGACGCCTTCCACGGCCTGCCCGACGAGCAGCGCCGCCCGGTCGAGCTCTTCGGCCTGGCCCACCTGCTCACCGGGCACGAGGACTTCGAGTCCGCCGCGCACGTCGCCGAGCACCGCACGGTGCGGCCGGACGGCAGCCCGGTCGCCTTCCGGATGCCGACCGCAGCGCTCGACGCCGACCCCCGAGCGGGCACCCCCGACACGACCAACGACGAACACGCACAGGAGGCGCGGTGAGCGACACGACGCCGGCACCGGTCGACGAGACGGTCACCGTCGACGACCCCACCACCGTCACGCACGACGACGAGCGGGACGAGAGCAGCTTCGCCCTCTTCGAGGGCGACGAGGGCCGGCTCGACGACCGCCAGCGCCGCGCGCTCGTCGCGCTGCTCCGCAACTCGTACGTGAGCGCGCGGACGCACGCCGACGAGTGGCGGGCCGTGCTCGACGCCGAGTACCAGCTGCGCTCGCGCCTCAACGACCTGTTCCTCGAGCTGCACGTCGACCGCGACCGCGAGGTCGCCTGGAAGCGTCAGGCCCGCTCGGAGAGCCAGCGTCGCGGGTTCCCGACGCTGCTGCGCGACGTGCCGTACACGCGCGAGGAGACCATCGTCCTCGTCTACCTGCGGATGCGCCTGCGGGCGGACACCCGACCGGGTCCGGACCAGGTCGTCGTCGACCGGAGCGAGATCCTCGGGCACGTCGCCGGGTTCCGCCCAGCGACCGCCACCGACCGCACGCGTGACGAGGGCCGGGTCGCGAAGGCGATCGAGCGTCTGGTGACGGCGCGCGTGCTCATCAAGACCTCCGACCCGGACCGGTTCCGGGTCGCGAGCGTGGTCGAGGTGCTGCTCCCCCTCGAGCGGCTGCTGGAACTGGACACGTGGCTCCGGACGACCACCGCGCAGGACCACGCGACCACGCCCGACGCGACCACGACCGAAGGCGACCCGATCGACGGGGACGACCCGCGCCTCCAGGCCGACGAGACCGACACCGACGACGAAGGCGAGACGGACGCATGACCGACACCGCGACCGACTCCTTCGGGCTGACCGCCCTGTTCGACACGGTGGCGCAGTGGCGCGCCGAGTCGATGCAGGTCGTGAACTGGGGCGGGTTCCACGGCCACCGACAGGTGGAGCTGTCCGGCACCGCGACGCTCATCTCCGGCGCGTCCGGCACCGGCAAGTCGACGCTCATGGACGCCTACCTGGCCGTCATGATGCCGTCCGACGTGCCGTTCAACGGCGCTTCGAACGACGCGACGACCGGGCGTGCGCGCAGCGCCGACCAGCGGAACCTGCTCACGTACCTGCGCGGCAAGGTGGACACCCGCCGCGACCCCGAGTCCGGCGCGCTGCGCGACGTGAACCTGCGCGGCGACGACCAGACCACGTGGGGCGCCGCCGCGGTGACCTTCCGGAACGACGACGAGCGCCGGTTCACGGTGCTCCGCGCGTACATCGTGCCGAAGCGCGCCCGCGGTGTCGGTGACATCCAGATGACGATGGCGACGGTCGACGACACGTTCGACCTCCGGCGGCTCGAGGAGTTCGTGCCGACACGGTTCCACCACCTCGAGCTGACCGGGCGCGTGCCCGGGCTCGTGATCCGCGACACCTACCAGGAGCTCGCGTACACGCTGCAGACCAGGCTCGGGATCGGCGACTCCGGCGGCGGCAACCGGGCGATGCGCCTGCTCGCGCGCATCCAGGCCGGGCAGCACCTGCCGACCGTCGACGCCCTGTACAAGTCGCTCGTGCTCGAGACGCCAGGCACGTACGAGGCAGCGGACCGGGCGCTCGCGCACTTCTCCGCCCTCGACGAGGCGTACGAGGCGATGGACACCGAGGAGCGCAAGGTCCGCATCCTCTCCCCCATCACCGAGCTGCACGCCGAGATCGAACGCGCCACGGCAGCGGCCGCGGCGCTCGACGGCATCGCCACCGGCGCTGAGGTCTCGCCGTTCGCGCACTGGACCGCCTCGCGCAAGCGTGCGCTGCTCGACGCCGAGGTCGATCGCAACGGGCGTGAACGCACGGCGGCCCGCGCCGAGGTCGCCGCGGCGGAGGCCCGGCACGCCGCGGTCGAGATCGAACTGCGCGACGCCGAGGCGCGCCTGCGCGACCAGGGCGGCAACGCACTGGCGCAGCTCGAGGACCGCATCGAACGCCGCACCCGCGAGCGCGACGCCGTCGTCCGGACCCGTGCGACGTTTGACGAGCGCACGGCCGTGCTCGGGGTCTCGGTGGCGTCGGAGTCGGACTTCACCGGCGTGCAGCGTGCCGCCCACGACTTCCTCGGTCGGTACGCTGCGTCGCGTTCTGACCTGGACGAGCGTCGGGACGCCCTGACGCGCGAGGAGTACCCGCTCCTCGACCGCGAGCGGTCCCTGCGCCAGGAACGGCAGTCGCTCGAGCACCGCCAGGGCGCCATGCCGCTGCCGATGCACGAGGCCCGACTCGCGATGGCCCGAGCCGCCGGCATCGACCCGGACTCGCTGCCGTTCGTCGCGGAGTTGCTCGACGTCCTGCCCGGCGAGGAGCGCTGGCGCACGGCCATCGAGTCCGTCCTGGCCCCCGTCGCCCGCACGCTGCTCGTCGACCAGGACCGACTGGACGACTTCAGCGCCGCGATCGACTCGCTGCGCCTGCCCGTCCGCGTGCAGTTCGAGGGCGTGCCCACCGGTCCGCACCTGGACCTCGAGGGCGACCCGGCGATGGTGTCCGGCAAGCTCGCGATCAAGTCGTCGCCGTTCAGCACCTGGGTGCGGGAGCGCATCGAGTCCGACCGCACCGACGCCCGCTGCGTCTCGTCCGCGGACGAGCTCGGTGGCGGCGGTCGACGCGTCACCGAGTCCGGACAGCTCCGCGACGGTCGTCGTGGCGCGCACGGCGACCGCCGCCAGGCGAACGTCATCGGCTTCACGAACGAGGCACGCGTGGCCTCGGTCGAGGACGAGCTCGCGTCGATCGCGCAGGACCTCGCAACGCTCGAGGCCCGCCGTACCGACGTCGCGCAGGACATCGCGGCGCTCGACACCCTCCGCGCCGCGCACCAGCACGTGGTCGACGTCACGTGGGACGCCCTCGACGTCGACGGCGTCGAGACATCCCTCGCACGCCTCGACGAGGAGCGCCAGGCGTTGCTCGCCGCCGACGACGGGCTCCGCACCCTGCGCACCTCGGTCGCCCGCCTGCGGAAGGGGCTCGACGAGGCGTCCGACCGTCGGAGCGCCGCGCGACTGTCGGTGAGCCGCCTCGACGAGCGCCACGCCGTGCTCGTCGACGGGCAGGACGCCGCCGCCGAGATCCTGTCGCGCTTCGAGTCCCTGCCGGACAGCGTTCCGGACGACGCCCAGGAGCGCCTGCTCGCCGAGACCTTCGAGGAGGTCGGGGCCCCGGACGGTGTCGACGGGTTCGACGATGCAACCCGCCGACTGCGGCGTCGCCTCGAGGAACGGCTGTCGCAGGCCCTCGACGGCGCCGCGTCGGCATCGAACGCCCTGACGCTCACCTTCCAGCGGTACCAGGACGCCTGGCCGGACCCGAACCTCGGCACGGGGGTCGCCTCGTACCCGGACTACCACGCCATCCTCGACCAGATAGTGGCGACCGGCCTGCACGCCCGCCGCACCGAGTGGCGTCGTCGGCTGTCGCAGTGGAGCGGCGAGGACCTCGTCCCGCTCGCGGGTGCCTTCGACCGCGCCGTCGTCGAGATCGAGGAGCGGCTCGAGCCCGTCAACGAGATCCTGCGCGAGCTGCCCTTCGGCGCGAACCGCGACCGTCTGAAGATCCAGATCCGCCGGGTCACCCGCGAGGACGTCGTCTCCTTCCGGAAGGAACTCCGCGCGCTCTCCGCCTCGATCGACACCGAGCTGACCGACGACGTGCTCGAGACCCGGTTCCGCCGGCTCCGACGCTTCATGGCCGTCATCCGCCCCGACCCGGATGCCGCCCGCGGTCGCACGACCCAGCGCGACGCCGTGCTCGACGTCCGCCGGCACATGGAGATCACGGCCGTGCGGTACGACACGTCCGGGGCCGACCTGGGCGTGTACTCGTCGCTCGGCGACAAGTCCGGCGGCGAGACGCAGGAGCTCGTGGCGTTCATCGTCGGGGCGGCGCTCCGCTACCAGCTCGGCGACGAGACCCGGCCCCGGCCGCGGTTCGCCCCGGTGTTCCTCGACGAGGCCTTCATCAAGGCGGACTCGGAGTTCGCCGGGCGAGCCGTCACCGCGTGGCTCCGGCTCGGGTTCCAGCTCGTCGTGAGTGCACCGCTCGACAAGGTGACGGCGCTCGAGCCGTCGATGGAGCGGCTCCTGTCGATGCGGAAGCACCCGGAGACCGGCCACTCGTCGATCACGGAGATCGCGCGGGTCGCGCCCGACGCGGGCTGACGCGCGGCCGCGCCGAGTGGGCGGTATTCGTCACGCTCGCCGGTCGAATGCAGCCACTTCAGCCCCCTCGACGGAACACGCGCGGCGTGTCCTGCCCACTCAGCCACCGGCCTGGAGGCACGGCGCGGTCCCGCCCCGCGCCTCCAGACCGTCGGTGGTTCCGTCCGACCGCCGCGCGCGAGCGGGCCCGATTGGTCCCTCTCGGCACGTGACCGTGACGAATGTGGCCCGCTTGGTGATGCGCGCGCGGCGTGTTCCGCCCGCTCGGCGTGGCATTCCGTCGCGGCAGTCCGGCGCGCGGCTTCGGGGCGCAGCCCCGGGCGGGCACGCTACGGTGGGCGCGTGTTCGGACGACGCTCTCCCCAGCCCCGCCCCGACGACTCGCCCGGCCTCGGCATCGGCGCCCTCGTGCGGGTGGTCGACAGCGATCGAGGTGGCGAGGAGTGGGCCGACGAACCGATCGGCGTCATCGTCGCACCGGGAGGCAGCCAGATCGGCGGGGCCCAGCGCACCTGGATGGTCGCGTTCGAGGAGCCCGTGTACACGAAGGACGGCCGCGGCCCCTTCGAGCGCGCGACCGTCCTGAGTCGTCAGTTGGTGCCGGTCGAGCCGACGCCGGAGTCCTAGGACCCCGGGCGGATCAGTACTCTTCCGAGCCGCTCTTCATCATGGCGGCGACGGCCATGCAGACCCCCACGCCGCCGAGCACGCCGATGCCGATGATGACGCCTGCGATGAGTTCGAGCATTGGTGACTCCTTGGTTCCGGGCCCGATGTGGCTTCCCTCAGGCTACCGGATGCCGCGCATGAGCTTCAGCACCGGCTTGGCGATGACGAGCAGGACGACGCCGACCGCGACGGCGACGAGGCCGAGGACCGCGAAGTACGGCGCCTCGTTCTTCGGGTCGTAGTACTGCGACAGGACACCGGTGACGGCCGTGCCGAGCGATACCGACAGGAAGAACAGCGCGACCATCTGGGTCTGGAACTTCGGCGGTGCGAGCTTCGTGGCGACGGACTGGCCGATCGGCGAGAGCAGGAGCTCCGCGAAGGTGAAGACGAGCAGGATGCCGACGAGCACGAGCAGCGGCGTGCCGTTCTGCCCGGTGCCGACGAACGGCAGGAACAGCAGGAACGCGACGCCCATGATGCCGGTGCCGAGCGCGAACTTCGTCGGGGTGGACGGCTGGCGGGGCCCGAGCTTGGTCCACATCGCCGCGAACACGCCGGACAGCACGATGATGAACACCGGGTTGATCGACTGCACCCACGAGACCGGCATCTCCCAGCCGAACAGGGAGCGGTCGAGGCGCTGGTCGGAGTAGATCGTCAGGACGGTGAACTGCTGCTGGTACAGCGACCAGAACACCGCGCTGCCGATGAACAGCGGGATGAAGGCGAGGACGCGCGAGCGCTCCTCCTTCGTGATGCCGCTGGACAGGATCACGACGAAGTACGCGATGGTGGCGAGCACCACGATGGCGACGACGACCTGCGGCAGGTTGTCGACGTTGAGCAGGCCGGTGAGGACAGCCGTCAGGATGATGGCCAGCCCGACGACGACGAGGATGCCGACGAGCGGGTAGCGACGCTTCTCGAGCGGGTTCGGGACGTGCCGGACCACGGCGGGGAGTTTGCGACGGCGGATCGCGTACTGCACGAGGCCGGCCGCCATGCCGATCGCGGCGATGCCGAACCCGACGTGGAAGCCGAACTTCAGCTGGAAGTAGCCGGTCAGGAGCGGACCGAAGAACGCGCCGAGGTTCACGCCGAGGTAGTACAGCGAGAAGCCGGCGTCGCGGCGGTCGTCGTCCTTGCTGTACAGACCGCCGACGATCGTGGTCGCCGTGGCCTTCAGCCCGCCGGACCCGAGGGCGATGAGGACCAGACCGACTCCGACGCCCCCGACGCCCGGGATGAGCGCCAGTGCGATGTGGCCGCACATCACGACGACCGCGCTGCCGAACAGGGTGCGGTCCGCGCCGATGAGCCGGTCGGAGATCCACGCGCCGAGGATCGTGAAGAGGTACACCGCGCCGCCGTACGCGCCGACGATCCCGGTCGCGACGTGCGAGTCGATCCCGAGGCCGCCCTTGGCCACCGAGTAGTACATGTAGATGAGGACGATGCCCTGCATCCCGTAGAACGAGAACCGCTCCCAGAGTTCGACCGCGAACGGCGTGGACAGCTCGAACGGCTGCCCGAAGAATCTGCGCTTGCGTTCCGGCGCGGTGGTACCTGACATGCCGGACAGTCTGCCCCTCGGGCGAGCGACGCACCGAATCGACGAATCCTGCTCATGTATTGCACTCGTCAGGATTTGGAGGGTTCCCACCACCGGCGACGATCCCACGGTGCCGTTCGTTGTGCCGCCCGGACGGCGTTCGTGCGGCTCACGGGTGCCGTGAATAGCGTGGCTTCTGCAACACCGGACAGAGCAGTTCAGGAGGGCTCCGACCATGGTCGACACCGCACCCGTGCACAGCACGAACACGCCCAAGGCCGACGCCGCGGGCGACCCCGCCGCGGGCACACCCGCCGGCGGGACGGACACCGACGTCCGCATCGACGTCGACCTGCTCGCCGAGCACCTGCTCGGTCGCTGGGCGGAGGACCGACGCATCTCCCGCCGGCTCGCGCTCGACCCCGCGATGCACAAGATCGAGGGCATGCCCTACGCCGACGCCCGCGGTCGGACGCTCGACCAGCTCCGAACTCTCGTCGACGCCGGCGCCATCCAGCGGCCCTACCCCGCGGAGTTCGGCGGCCAGAGCAACCACGGCGGGAACCTCGCAGCCTTCGAGGAGCTCGTCACCGCCGACCCCTCGATGCAGATCAAGGCCGGGGTGCAGTGGGGCCTGTTCGGCTCGGCAGTGCACCACCTCGGCGCCGAGCGGAACCACCGCGAGTTCCTGCCCGGCATCGTCTCGTTCGACGTGCCCGGCTGCTTCGCCATGACCGAGACGGGCCACGGCTCCGACGTGCAGAGCATCGCCACCACGGCGACCTACGACCCGGACACCCAGGAGTTCGAGATCCACACGCCCTTCCGTGGCGCGTGGAAGGACTACATCGGCAACGCCGCCCTGCACGGCAAGGCGGCGGTCGTCTTCGCGAAGCTCGTGACGCAGGGCGTCGACCACGGCGTGCACGCCTTCTACGTGCCGCTCCGTGACGCCGACGGCGCCTTCCTGCCCGGCGTCGGCGGCGAGGACGACGGCTACAAGGGCGGCCTGAACGGCATCGACAACGGGCGCCTGCACTTCGACCACGTCCGCGTCCCGCGCACGAACCTGCTCAACCGCTACGGCGACGTGGCCGAGGACGGCACGTACTCCTCTCCGATCGCGTCGCCCGGCCGCCGCTTCTTCACCATGCTCGGCACGCTCGTGCAGGGCCGGGTGTCGCTCGACGGTGCCGCGGTCGTCGCCCAGAAGATCGGGTTGCAGATCGCCCTGACGTACGCCGCCCAGCGACGCCAGTTCCCCACCGGCGACGGCACCGAGGGGGTCCTGCTCGACTACGGCCGCCACCAGCGCCGCCTCATCCCCCGCCTCGCCACGGTCTTCGCGCAGTCGTTCGCCCACGAGAAGCTCCTCCGCACCTTCGACGACGTCTTCAGCGGGCGCGAGGACACCCCGCAGCGCCGCGAGGACCTCGAGACCCAGGCCGCGGCGTTCAAGTCGATGTCGACCTGGTCCGCGCTCGACACCCTGCAGGAGTGCCGCGAGGCCTGCGGCGGCGCGGGCTTCCTCGCCGAGAACCGCCTCACCGGGCTCCGCGCCGACCTCGACGTCTACGTGACGTTCGAGGGCGACAACACCGTCCTGCTCCAGCTCGTCGGGAAGCGCCTCCTGACGGACTTCCGCGCGAAGGCCCCGAAGGACCCGGCGTCGACGGCGAAGTTCGTCGCGGCCCAGGCGGCGACGAAGCTCGCCGACGCCACCGGCATCCGGCGCCTCGGTCAGGCCGTCGCCGACCGTGGCTCGCTCGCCGCGTCCGTGACCGACCTGCAGGACGCGAAGACGCAGCGCGACCTGCTCGCCGGTCGTGTGGACACGATGGTGACCGAGATCGGGCTCCGCCTGGCGTCCGCAGGCAAGGACCGTGCCCGCGGCGCCCTCCTGCTCAACCGGTCCCAGCACGAGCTCATCGAAGCGGCCAAGGCGCACGCCGAGCTCATGCAGTGGGACGCGTTCACCGAAGCGATCGACGAGGTCCCGCCGGGCGACACCCGCCGTGTGCTCGTCTGGCTCCGCGACCTGTTCGCCCTCGGCCTGCTCGAGCAGCACCTCGACTGGTACCTGATGCACGGTCGGATCACGGCGCAGCGCGCCCGTGCGGTGTCGGCGTACATCGACCGGCTCGTCGCCCGCGTCCGTCCGGTCATCCCGCAGCTGCTCGACTCGTTCGGCTACGAGCCCGGCCACGTGCGCGCTCCGATCGCCCTCGGCGAGGAGCAGGCGCGGCAGGACGAGGCGCGTGCGTGGTTCGCCGCGGAGGCAGCGGCCGGTCGGCTCCCGGAGCAGGAGAAGAAGCCCCGCCCGTAGGCCGAGCACGGGACCGCGCCCCCGGACGAACACCGCGCCCCGAAGGAACGGGGCGCAGTGTTCGTATCGGGGCGCGATCCGACCTCCCGCGGGACGCGGGCCGCGCGACGCCAAGCCCCGCAGCCAGCGTCAGGCCTCGGTACCGCCGAGGTCCCCCAGCGCACGACGCAACCGCGCCTCGGCGTCGTCGTCCGCCGCCGTCGCCGAGGCCGACTCGTTCGCCTCGGTGACCGCACGCACGACCTCTTCGCGCTGGATCTTCACACCACGCGGTGCGTCGATGCCGATGCGGACGCCGTCCCCGCGGCTGTCGAGCACCGTGATGACGATGTCGTCACCGACGAGGATCCGCTCGCCGACCTTCCGCGTGAGTACCAGCACCCGCTCAGCCTAGCGACAGGACGGGCACCCCCAGCAGGTGGACCGACTCCGGCGTGGCGGTCTCCCCCGCGCCGATCGCCACGACCCCGGCGACGTGCACCCGTCCCGCGACCGCGGTGAGCATCGCGCTCGAGTCCTCCGGCTTCCGCCCGACGTCCACGACGACCCACACCTGGTCGGGGCCGAGGCCGTCCACGGTCTGGGCGTCGTCCCACGCGGCGACCCCGAGCAGCGCGTGGCCGTCGCGGACCCCCTCGGCCCGCGCGAGGATCCCGCTCCGCCGGTCCGACGCGTCGGTCGGGCGGAGCGCGTAGCGGGTCGCGAAGATGCCGGCGGCCGCGTCGACGTCGTTGGGTCGGCCGACCAGGAGCACCAGGTCCCCGTCTGCGGAACGCACGGCGGCGGGCACGGGCCGAGCCGTGCCTCCAGGCCGGACGACGACGGGATCCGCGATCAACGCGTCGACGGCCTGGAGGCGCGACCCACCCTGAGCGGGTTCCGGCACCTCCGGCAGTGCCGGCGCCGGGCGCGGGGCGCTCCCCGTGATCCCGTCCGCGACGAAGCCGTCCAGCACCGACGCGAACGCGTCGGCCCGCGTCGACGCGGTGCCGTCACCGCCGGCGATCCGGGCCTCGGCTTCCTCGGCGTCGGCGAGCAGCGCCGCGATGCCGACCCGCGTGGCGGGGCCGTCGGCGATGGCGACGCGGGCGGTGGGGACCTCGTCGGGCGCGGGGACCTCGACGGTGGCCTCGACGTGCGCCCTGCGGAAGAGCCCGCCGATGCCCGGCGTGGTGACGCGCTCGGCGGCGACGATCCGGGCACCAGCGCCGAACTCGGCCCGGACGGCGTCGCGGACCTCGTCGAGCGTCGCGCCGTTACGCTGCAATCGGGTCGGCGGCACGGACGACTCCCACGGTCTCGATGGTGGAGCCCGCGGCGGTGGCCTCCTGGTAGGAGAGCACCGGCAGGCCGTTCGACTGCGCGGACACCATCCGGTGCACGGCCGGGCGGAGCTGCGGGGCGCAGACGAGGACGGCGGAGATCCCCTGGTCCTCGACGGAACGGACGGCGTCGCGGAGCGAGCCGAGGACCTGCTCGATGCGGTGCGCGTCGAGCACGATCTGGGTGCCCTGCTCCGACGGACGGAGCCCCTCGAGCATCGACTGCTCGAGCAGCGGGTCGATCATGATCACCCGGAGCGTGCCGGCGTCGAGGTAGCGGGCGGGCAGCGCGGGGCCGAGTGCGGCACGGGCGGCCTCGACGAGCCCCTCGGGGTCGGTGGAGACCTTCGCGCGGAGCGTGAGCGCCTCGCAGATTCGGCCGAGGTCGTTGATCGGCACGCGCTCGGCGAGCAGCCCCTGCAGGACGCGCTGGAGTTCGGCGAGCGAGAGCATGCCCGGCACGAGCTCCTCGACGGCCGCGGGGTTGACCTGCTTGACGCCCTCGGTGAGGACCTTGACGTCCTCGCGGGTGAGCAGCCGGGCGGCGTTGTCGCCGATGATCGCCTGCAGGTGGGTGACGAGCACCGAGACGCGGTCGATCACGGTGGCGCCGGTCATCTCGGCGGCGTGCCGGAGCTCGGCGGGCACCCACTTGCCGGCGAGGCCGAACACCGGCTCGACGGTCGTCTCCCCGGGCAGCCCGTCGAGGTGGTCGCCGAGCGCCAGGACGCTGCGCGACGGTGCGGTGCCGCGACCGGCCTCGACGCCCGCGATCCGGATGGCGTACGTCGACGGCGGGAGCTCGATGCTGTCCCGGGTGCGGACCGGCGGCACGACGACGCCCAAGTCCACGGCGATCTTCCGACGGAGCGCACGGACACGGCCGAGCAGGTCGTCGGAGGCCCCGGACACCATGTCGACGAGGTCGGGGGCGAGCAGGATCTCGAGGGCGTGCACGCGCATCTGCTCGATGAGGTCCTCGGGGGTGTCCGCGCTCGGTGCGGCGGCCTCGAGCGCCTGCTGCGCCGCCGCGTCCTGCTCGGCGCGCTTCGTCTGCTGCCCGAGCCGCCAGGCGATGAACAGCAGCGTGGCGCCGATCAGCAGGAACGGGACGATCGGCATGCCCGGGATGAACCCCATGGCGATGGCGGCGACGCCGGCGATCGCGAGGGCGTTCCGGGACTGCGTGAGCTGGGTCGTCGCGGACGACCCGATCTCGGTCTCGGCGCCGGAGCGGGTCACGATCATGCCCGTCGAGACGGCCATGAGCAGCGCCGGGATCTGCGTGACGAGCCCGTCGCCGATGGTCAGGATGCCGTACTTCGACAGCGCGTCCGTGACCGAGAGGCCGTTCTGCAGCATGCCGATCGCGATGCCGCCGACGAGGTTGATGACGATGATGAGGATGCCGGCGATCGCGTCGCCCTTCACGAACTTCGAGGCGCCGTCCATCGCACCGTAGAAGTCAGCCTCGGCGGACACGGCGGCCCGGCGTTCCTTCGCCTGCGCGTCGGTGATGAGCCCGGCGTTCAGGTCGGCGTCGATGGCCATCTGCTTGCCCGGCATGGCGTCGAGGGTGAAGCGGGCCCCGACCTCGGCGACGCGCTCGGCACCCTTCGTCACGACGACGAACTGGATGACGACGAGGATGAGGAAGATCACCGCGCCGATGATGATCGACCCGGAGACGGCGACGTGGCCGAACGCCTGGATGACGTCACCGGCGAAGCCCTCGCCGAGCACGAGCCGGGTCGACGCGACGTTGAGCCCGAGTCGGAACAGCGTGGCGACGAGCAGCAGCGACGGGAACACCGAGAAGTCGAGCGGCTTCTTCACGAACAGCGTCGTGAGCAGGATCACCAGCGCCAGCAGGATGTTGCAGATGATCAGGAAGTCGAGCAGGAACGACGGCACCGGCAGGATCAACAGCAGGATGATGCCGACGATGAAGACCGGGACGACGAGCTTCGGCAGGTCCTTGCGGTTCATGCGGGTACCTCTTCGAGTGGGCTGTTCTTGCGGAGTCTGCGTGGCCGGAGGTCCCCGGTGAGCGTGGCGGGGTCGAGGACCGTGGCGACCTCGTCCGGGGTGGTCGGTCGCGGCGGCGAGTGCGACCCGGCCGCCGCCCCGCGGGCCTTGAGCGCCATCACGAACGACAGCACCCGGGCGACCGGCGTGTAGAGGTCGACGGGGACCTCCTGCCCGAGCTCGCACGAGGCGTGCAGGGCACGGGTCAGCGGGACGTCGCGGACGATCGGGACGCGGGCCTCCTCGGCCTTCGCGCGGATGACGTCGGCGACGGGACCGGCACCCTTCGCGACGACCTTCGGCGCGGACTTGCCCGGCTCGTACTTGAGCGCGACGGCGTAGTGGGTCGGGTTCGTCATGACGACGTCCGCGGTGCCGATCGCCTGCACCATCCGGTTGCGGCTCATCGCGAGCTGCCGGGACCGCCGCTGCGACTTCACGAGCGGGTCGCCCTCGCTGTGCTTGTTCTCGTCCTTGACCTCGCGCTTGGTCATCATGGTGCGCTTCCGGTTCCGGCGGATCACCACGAAGACGTCGAGGGCGGCGAGGATCAGGCCGGCGGCGATCGCGGCACGGAGCAGCGTCCCGGCACCGCCCGCAGCGGCGTCGAGCACGGCGGAGAGCGGCAACGAGCCGCTCGTCATCAGCACGGGGACGAGCGCCTGCACGGCGAACCAGAGGACGAGGCCCACGACGGCGGTCTTCAGCAGCGCCTTCGCCCCGTTCCAGAGCGCCTGCGTGCCGAACACCCGCTTGATGCCGGCGATCGGGTCGAAGTGCTCGGGCTGCGGCGTCAGCTTCCGGAAGTGCACGCCGCCCTGCGCGACCGCGGCTGCCGTCACGGCGACGAGCACCACCCCGAGCATCGGGCCGAGCGTGCCGGCGATCGACCCGAGGGCATCGTGGAGGACACCGTTCATGGTGCCGATCGAGGGGTCGGCGATGACCCGCTGGACTGCTCGGAGCTGGTCGGAGCCCGCTGCTGCGGCGTTGCCGATGGCCGCGGGCATCATGAGCGCCGCGGCCGCGACGCCGATCCACGCGCCGAGGTCCTGCGACCGGCCGATCTGGCCCTTCTGGTGGACCTCGCGCATCCGCTTCTGCGTCGCCTGTTCGGAGCGTTCTCCGCTGTCGGACACCAGGTCACCCCCGTCCCGTGATCGCGGCCACCGCGTCGCCGGTGAGGGACGACACGACGGACGGCAGTGCCATGAAGAGGGCGCCGGCGAAGACGACGGTCAGCCCGATCTTGATCGGGAAGCCCATCTGGAAGGCGTTGAGCGCCGGGGCGACGCGGGTGAGCAGCCCGAGGCCGACGTCGGCGAGGAAGAGCACGACGACGAGCGGTCCGGCGATCTGCAGCGACGACAGGAACATCTGCGACAGCGCGGTGACGAGCACGGAGGCGAGCCCGCCCAGCTCGAACGTCCCCGTGAGCGGCACCGCGTCGAACGACCGCACGAGCCCCGCGACGATGAGCTGGTACCCGCCGGACGCGAACAGGAGCGCGAGCGACGCCATCTGGAACAGGCGGGTGAACTGCGCGCCGTTGACCTGCGACTGCGGGTCGTACGCCTGCGCCAGGGTGAACCCGCCGAACAGGTCGATGAGGGCGCCGGCGGACTGCACGGCCGCGAAGACCAGGAACACGAGGAACCCCAGGGAGAGCCCGACGACGAGCTGCGTGAGGAGCGCGAGCAGGAACGGCCCGGTGTCGAGCGACGCGTACCCCTCGGCGACGCGGGGCGCGACACCGATCGCCAGGCCGAGCCCGAGGATCACCTTCACGGTCGCGGGGAACGCCCGGTACGAGAACGGCGGCGCGATGACGAAGAACGCGACGAGGCGGACGCCCGCGAGCATCGTCGCCTCGAGGCGGTCGCCGTTGATCACGAGTTCCATCAGGCCGTCCCGAGGAGCTTCGGGATCATGTCGAAGGCGACGTGGGTGAACGCCACCATCTCCGAGATCATCCAGTTGCCGCACACCACCAGGGCGATGGCGACGGCGACGGCCTTCGGGACGAACGAGAGCGTGACCTCCTGGATCTGCGTGACCGACTGGAACAGCGAGATCGCGAAGCCCACGACGAGCGACGTCACGAGGACGGGCGCGGCGAGCTTCGCCGACACCAGGAGCGCCTGCAGCGTGAGGTCGATGACGGCCTGCTGGTTCATGTCGTTCCCTGTCCCGTCGTCCTAGACGACGTGGTAGCTCTCGATGAGCGACTTGATGATGAGGCCCCAGCCGTCGACCAGGACGAACAGCAGGATCTTGAAGGGCAGCGAGATCATGACCGGCGGGAGCATCATCATGCCCATCGACATCAGCGCCGCCGAGACGACGAGGTCGATAACGAGGAACGGGATGAAGATGACGAACCCGATGATGAACGCGCTCCGCAGCTCGGAGATCACGAACGCGGGGATCACGGTCGTCATCGGCACGTCGGCCATCGACTTCGGGTTGTCCTGACCGGCCGCGCGGGTGATGAGCGCGACGTCCTCCTCGCGGGTCTGGTGCAGCATGAAGGTGCGGAGCGGCTTCGTGCCGATCTCGACGGCCTGGTTGAAGTCGAGGTGCCCGGCCAGGTACGGCTGCAGCGCGTCGTCGTTGATGTGCCCGAGGACCGGTGCCATGACGAACAGCGACAGGAACAGCGCGAGGCCGGCGAGCACCTGGTTCGGCGGGATCGACTGCAGTGCGAGGGCGTTCCGCGTCATCGCGAGCACCACGAAGATCTTCGTGAACGACGTCATCATGAGCATCAGGGCGGGGGCGACGCTGAGCAGCGTGATCCCGATGAGCGTCACGACGGCCGACGAGGGCGTGCCGTCCGGGCCGTTCACGCTGACGCTGAAGTCACCGGTGGACGGCGCGGTCGGGGTGGCGGGAGCGGTCGGCTGGACGACGCCCGCGGCGTGGGCACCGGTCGCGGTGAGCATGAGGAAGCCGGCCACGACCGTCACCCCCAGCAGCAGGAGGGCGATCAGACGTCCGGTCCGCGCCGCGGTCACCCGGCCCGCCGGTTCCGGAGCGCCGCGGCGGCCTGCCGCCAGGTGTCGGCCGACAGGATGGAGCCCTGCAGCTGCGCGGACGTCGGGACGGTACGCCGGTCGCGGTTCCGGGGACGCATCGGGAGCGGCTCCGCCGCGTCGGCCTGGAGGCGCGGCTCGACTGCCGTCTGCGCGGCCAGTTCCTGACGGAACGCGTCGGCCGACGGGGTCGGACGCACGGGCAGCTGGACGGGACCCGTCACGGTGGTCAGCTCGGGTGCCGGCGCCTGCCCGCTGGTGAGGAGGTTGACGCCCTGCTCGGAGACCCCGAGCACGAGGCGCTCCCCCTCGACGTCGACCACGACGACGCTCGCCTTGCCGCCGATGCCCTGGCGGGCGACGACCTCGACCGAGGCCGAGCGACGGCCCTTGGTCTTGCCCGCGCCGAAGCCGCTCTTCGCCATGCGTCGGTGCAGCACCCACATGAGGGCGAGCACGACGCCGAGCGAGAGCGCGACGCGGAGGGTGATGACGAGCGTGTCCACGGTCGGCGGCTCAGACGCTCTCGGCGACGTCGAGGATCTTCGTGATGCGGACGGCGTAGTCCTGGTCGACCACGACGACCTCGCCGTGGGCGATGAGTCGGCCGTTGAGCAGGACGTCGGCGGGGGCACCGGCGCTGCGGTCGAGCTCGACGACGGCGCCCGGCTCCATGCCGAGCACGTCGCGGACGGACATCCGGGTGCGGCCGATCTCGACCGTGAGGGTCATCTCGACGTTGTTGATGCGGCCGAGGTTCCCGGCGGGCAGCATCGTCGCCGGGGCGGACGCGGCCTGGGACACCGTGCCGTTCTCGCGGACGCGCAGGGCGAACCACCCGCCGGGCGTCCCACCGGCCGTGAGCTCGAACACCACCGTGTCGGGATCGGCCAGGAGCGCCGAGGCCGACTCGCGCCGGGCGTCGCCGAGGACGCCGACGCCGAGGACTCCCGCAGCCGCCTCGAGCGAGGGGCGCAGCACGTCGGTGACGTCGACGATGCCGTGCTCGGTGCCACCAGCGGCGGTGACGGTCTCGAGGTCCGTGAGCACGAGGACCAGGTCGGCCGACAGGCCGCCGACGAACGAGGCGACCACGGCGTCACCGGCCGCTTCGAGGGCGACGGGGGTCGCGCCTCCAGGCTGGGCCACGACCGTCAACGGGACGGCCGTCGGGAGCTGCGCGGCGAGGGCCTCGGCCGCCTGCGTGTGGAGGGTGGTCGTGACGGTCATGCGGGGAGCTCCGATGTGGTGGTGACGACGATGCCGGCGAGGCGCGAGCCGTTCGCGCCGACCGCGGCGGTGCCGACGGGTTCGCCGTCGACCGCGATGGTGAGGGGGCGGTGCTGCGGGTGCGGCAACGGCAGGACGTCGCCGACCGCGAGGCGCAGGACCTGCGAGGGCAGCACCGTCGCGGGGGCGAAGCGCAGGCTGACGCCGACGGGGACGCTCGCGAGTTGCGCGTCGACGAGGGCTCGCGCGTCGGCGGGCGTGACGTGCGCGGCGGCCTCGCCGAGCTGTGGCAGGACGGCCTCGGCCGGCAACGCGAGCGTGCCGGGAGCGACCCGCTCCCCCACGCGGATCGTGAAGGACGCGACGATCATCAGGTCGCCCTTCTGGGCGGCCTGGGCGAACTGCGAGTTGAACTGGAACCCGCCCGCCGTGACGTCGTGCGCGAGCAGCCCGCCGAACGAGTAGCGGAGGTCGTCGAGGGCGTCCTCGACGATCTTGCGGACGAGCGCCTGCTCGATGGGCGTGAAGGTGCGGTCCGGCGTCGGGAGCGGCTTGGAGGCGCCGAGCGCGTGCGACACCCACGTGAGGGCGGCGTCGAGCGGGACCTGCAGCACGCCCTTCGGGGTGACGTCGGCGATCGGGAGCAGGACCATGCCGGTGAGGGCGGGGAGGGATGCGGCGTACTCGTCGTACGTCGTCATCTGGACCTGCTCGCAGGTCACCTGGCTGACGGCACGGACCTTGGCGGTCAGCTGCGTGCCCCACTGGCGGGCGAACGTCTCGAAGGCGAGCTCGAGGACCCGGGCGTGCTCGCGGGCGAGCGTCGACGGGCGCGCGAAGTCGTACACCTCGGGCGCTGGCAGGGTCTCGGTCACGGGTGCGTCTATCGGTCCGCTGTGGAGCACCCGTCAGTGCTGCCCCCTCTTCTGGGGCGGTGGTCGTGTCGTGCGTGTCAGCCCTGTCGTGCTCCGTCCTGCGCCTTCGCCAGTGCGGGCATCAGGGCGCTGACGTCCTGGTCCTGGTTCGACAGCACCACGATGTCGACCCGGCGGTTCAGCGTGAGGTCCGCATCCGTGCCGCCCTTCGCGAGCGGCCGGCTCGACCCGAACCCGACGCTCTGGATGTGGTCCGCCGGAATCCCACCGCGTTCGACGAGGTCCCGCAGCACCCCGGTCGCCCGTGCCGCGCTGAGCTCCCAGTTCGTCGCGTACGGGGCGGTCGAGTTCCGCTGGTCGGCGTGCCCCTCGACGCTGACGTCGTGGCTGCTCGTCCTCAGCACCGGCGCGATGGCGTCCATGACCCGCTTCGCCTGGTCGGACAGGTCGGCGCTGTTCGTCGTGAAGTACGTCTCGCTGCCGACGAGCCGGACGGTCAGGCCTCGGGCGTCGACGGTGAACTGCACGTTCGAGGTCTGCCCCGCCTTGTCCAGGTTCGACTTGATCGCCGCCTCGATGGCCTTGAGGTCGTCGAGCTCCTTCTGCGCCGCGGCCACGTCGGCCTTCGTCGCGGTCGTCGGGACCACGGTGGAGGCCGGGTCGACGTTGGTGTCCTTCGTGCCGGACGACGCCGTGGAGTGGTCGGCCTGGGACTTGTCCACGGAGTAGCCGGAGCCGTCCTTGACCTCGTCCTTCGTCACGACCGTGCCGGACGCCGTGTCGACCTTCTGCGACTTGACCTCGCCGAAGCCGGTCGCGAGCGAGTTCTTCAGGGCGATGTACTTCTGCTGGTCGACCGTCGACATGGCGAAGAGCACGAGGAACATGCACATCAGCACCGTGATCATGTCCATGTAGGACGCCATCCAGCGCTCGTCGGGGTGTTCTGCCTCGTCGTGGGACTTCTTCGAGCGACCGCGGCCGCGCCCTCTGGGGTTCGCGCTCATCGTCAGGCCGCCAGCTGCTGGTCGTCGAGGTCGGCGTCGCTGCCCTTGCCCTTGTTCTTGGCACCCTTCGCCTTGGCATCCCCACCACGGGCGGCCGGCGGGACCATCGCGGTGAGCCGCTCCCCGAGCAGGCGCGGCTGGCTGCCCGCCTGGACGGCGAGGAGCCCCTCCATCAGGAGCGTCTGCCGGTCGGCCTCGAGCTGCGCGAGCTTCCGGAGCTTGCCGCCGATCGGCAGCCAGAGGAAGTTCGCGGTGAGCAGGCCCCAGAGCGTTGCGACGAAGGCACTGGCGATGAGCGGGCCGAGCTCGTCCGGCTTGCCGAGGTTCGCGAGGACGTGGGTGAGCGAGACGACCGTCCCGATGATGCCGACCGTCGGGGCGAACCCGCCGAGGCCCATGAAGAACGCGCTCGCGCTCCGCACCGGGGCGGCGTTCGACTCGATCTCGTCCTCGAGCAGGATCCGCAGCTCGTCGCCGTCGGTGCCGTCCGCGATGTTCTGCAGGGCCTTCTTCATGAACGGGTCGTCGTGCTTGTCGGCCTCCTGCTCGAGCGCGAGCAGACCGTTCGCACGGGCCGTCTCGGCGAGCCCCACCACGTCGTCGATGACGGCCTGCGGCGGGGTGACCTTGCCGGTGAACGCCTTCGGCACCGCCTTGAAGCTCGAGATCGCGTCCTTGAGCGTCGTGCTCGCGATGCCGCAGCCGATCGTGGCGCCGAACACGAGGAGCATCGGCGCCGGCAGGAACAGCCCCGCGAGCTCGACGTGCTCCATCTCGACCATGCCGAACAGTGCGCCGAACGCGACGAGGATGCCGATGATCGTTGCGATGTCCACGTCAACGACCCCCGTCCTGCGTGCGGAGGGGCGCGACCGCGGCGAGCGTCGGCTGGGGGCCCGTCGCGTTCCGGGTGGTCGGCAGGTCGGTGCCGTAGGCCATCCCGACGATGCGGGCGCGGTACGCGGCGATGAGGTCGATGACGTCGGCCAAGGACTCGCGGACGATGTACTTGGCACCGTCGACCATGATGAGCGTCGTGTCCGGCGTCTCCTGGATGCGCTCCACGAGATCGGGGTTGACAGCGAATCCGCTGCCGTTCAGTCGTGTGACGACGATCATGGCCCGTCCTGGTTCTCGATCGTCCCGCCGCCGTCCGTGGGGCGGGATGCGGCCCGTCCGTGGGCCTGCACTGAGGACTATCGGCGCGCGCTGCGGTGCCGTTAGTGCCGGTCGCGGCGGGGCGTCGGTCGCACCGAAGTGTTGCGCGCGCAAGGAGCGACACCGCGGCTGTCGCACGACGACCTCCTTGTCGCACGTTGCACGCGCAACGACCGCTGGCCCGCCGCTCGCCGCCACACGCCCCTCAGTCCGGCGCATGCGCGCGCAAGAAGCGACACCGCGCTTGTCGCACGACGACCGTCTTGTCGCACGATGCACGCGCAACCGTTGCGCACGCAAGAAGCGACACCGCGGCTGTCGTACGACGACCGTCTTGTCGCACGATGCACGCGCAACGACCACCGACCCGGCCCCCGCCGCAACCCGCCGGAACTCTCACCGATGGTGTATTCCCGCCCCAACCCTGAGAAATCTGGGCGTTGTACCCCCGTCTTTATCTCATGACCGTGTTACGTTGGCGCCATGTCCGACACCACCACCGTCGTCACGCCGACCGCCACGGCAGTCACCACCGCCGCACCCCTCCGCGAGGTCGGCGCCCTCATCCGCGGCGCACGCAAGGGCCGCAGCATGACCCAGGCGCAGCTCGCCGAACGCGTCGGCACCAGCCAGAGCGCGATCAACCGCATCGAGCAGGGCGGGCAGAACCTCTCCCTCGAGATGCTCACCCGCATCAGCGATGCCCTCGACCAGCAGATCGTCTCGATCGGCGGCGCCCCGCAGCGTGCCCACCTGCGCGTGCAGGGCGGCCGGAAGCTCAGCGGCTCGATCGCCGTGAACTCGAGCAAGAACGCCGCCGTCGCACTCCTCTGCGCCTCGCTGCTCAACCGCGGCGTCACCCGCCTGCACAAGGTTGCCCGGATCGTCGAGGTCGACCGGATCATCGACGTGCTCCGCAGCCTCGGCGCGAGCGTCACGTGGTCGGAGGACGGCGAGACCCTCGAGATCGTCGCCCCGTCGGACCTGCGGCTCGACGCGATCGACGCCGACGCCGCCCGTCGCACCCGCAGCGTCCTGATGTTCCTCGGACCGTTGAGCGGCCGGTACGAGTCCTTCCGGCTCCCCTACGCCGGTGGCTGCGACCTCGGCACCCGCACGGTCGAGCCGCACCTCATCGCGCTGCGGCCCTTCGGTGTCGACGTCGAGGCGACCTCCGGCTGGTACGAGGTCGGCGTGGCGAACCAGGACGTCCCGGCGAAGTCCGTCGTCCTCACCGAACGCGGTGACACGGTCACCGAGAACGCGATCCTGGCCGCGGCCGCCCGCGACGGCGAGACCGTGATCCGCAACGCCAGCCCCAACTACATGGTGCAGGACCTCTGCTTCTTCCTCGAGCTCCTCGGGGTACAGGTCGAGGGCATCGGCACGACGACGCTCCGCATCACGGGCAAGAGCCGCATCGACGAGGTCGTGGACTACTGGCCGAGCGAGGACCCGGTCGAGGCCATGAGCCTGCTGACCGCCGGGATCGTCACGGCGTCGACGCTCACCGTGACCCGCGCGCCGATCGAGTTCCTCGAGATCGAGCTCGCGACCCTGGCCGAGATGGGCCTGCGCTTCGACGTCTCCGACGAGTACGCCGCCGCGAACGGCCGCACCCGCCTGGTCGACATCACGGTGCACCCGTCCGAGCTGCACGCCCCGATCGACAAGATCCACGCGATGCCGTTCCCGGGCCTGAACATCGACAACCTGCCGTTCTTCGTCGTCATCGCAGCGATGGCCGAGGGCACCACACTCGTGCACGACTGGGTCTACGAGGGCCGGGCGATCCACCTGCTCGACCTGACCCGACTCGGCGCGAGCGTCACCCTGCGCGACCCGCACCGCCTCGACGTCACCGGCCCGACGCACTTCTCCGGTGCCGAGGTCAGCTGCCCGCCGGCGCTCCGTCCCGCGGTGGTCATCCTGCTGGCGATGCTCGCCGCGAAGGGCGAGAGCGTCTTGCGCAACGTGGGCATCATCGCCCGCGGGTACGAGCAGCTCCAGGAGCGCCTCAACTCCCTCGGCGCCTCGATCGAGACGTTCCACGACTGAGGCGACCGCCTGCCCGCGTGACCCGACGGCCCGTCCCCGCAAGTGGGGACGGGCCGTCACCCGTTCTGCGGGAACCGACCCGTGCCTCCAGGCCGATGCCCAGGAGCGCTCCACTGCCCACCCAGGCCGACGGTGCTGGATGGGGTGATGGCCACGAGATCGCTCCTGACCGTCCCGCTCCTGCTCACCGTCGCGGCGGCCGCCGTCGCCTGGTTCGTGCTCGGGCCGGCCGCGGCACTCGCCTTCGTGGCGCTCGCGCTCCTCGAGATCGCGATGGCCGCGGACTCGTCCGTGCCGATGGCCGGCATCGCCGGCCGCCTGCACTCCCCCGCACGACGGCTGTTCCTGTCACTCGGCATCGTCGCGGGCGTCCTGGCGATGCGCCTGCTGCTCCCACCGGCCGCCGTGGCGGTCGGGGACGCCACCGACCCGGCGAGCTCGGTGGGCGAGGCGGTCTTCGCGCCGGGTTCCTTCTCGGCCCACCTCGCCGAGGTCCGGCCGGCCCTCGCCGCCTTCGGCGCCGCCTTCATCTGGTTGGTCTTCGCGGAGTACCTGTTCAACACGGACCGCGCGTCGCGCAGGTCCTGGCTGGGCCGTCTGGAGGCACGGCTCGCCCGGGTCGCGCGCCCTCGCGTCTGGTCGCTGGTCACCGCCGGCACCGGGGTGGTGCTCACCGCGGTGCTGGTGGGGGTCGACGCCGGGTGGGCCCCCGGGAGGCTCCTGCCGGTGGTGCTCGGCGGGGTCGCGGGCATCGGCGCGTACCTGCTGTCGAAGCGGGTGGCGGCGTGGGCACTCGGCGGCCTGACGTCGTCGGACACGGCGTCGGTGGGGACGGGCGGCGCCTGGCGGATCCACGCCTACGCGTCGACGGTGGTCTTCGAACGGGGGCTCGTCGTGTTCATGCTGTTCGAGATCCTCGACGGGGTGTACAGCCTGTCCGGTTCCGGGGTCCTCGGCGCTGGTCTCTTCGGTGGCGACGGGCTCGGCGCGCTCGAGCAGGCGGCGGTCGCGGTCGCCGCCATCGGGGTCGGGGCGGTCTTCCTGGCCCGGTTGACCTCGCGGCTGGACGAGGCAGCAGGGCTGAAGCGGCTCCGCTACCTCAAGGCCGGCGCCGCGTACGTGCTCGGGATCCTCGCGGTGCTGCTGTGGACGAGCCTGCTCGTGCCGATCCCCGGAGCCGTCGTCGGATGGTTCGGCAGCGTGGTGATCGGCCTGGCGCTCGCGACCTCGTTGCCGTGGCGTGCGTGGTGGAAGCGGGCTCGTCGAGGCCTCACCGGCCGGACCCGGATCGCACGGGGCTGACCGGCGCCGGCACCCGGACACCACGGCGCCAGGTCGCGACCGTCAGCGGCATGCCCGGGCGGTAGGCGATGTGCGCGGCGGTCGGGGCGTCGAGGACCTGCAGGTCGGCCGGTCCCCCGATGCGCAGGCTGCCGACGGCGTCGTCCCCGTGGTCGAGCCCGAGGGCTGCGGCGCCGCCGAGGGTGGCGGCGGCGAGGGCTTCCTCGAGCATCAAGTGCTGCTGCAGGACGGCCGTGGCCACCTGGAACTGCATCGACGACGTGAACGAGGTCCCCGGGTTGCAGTTCGACGCCAGGGCGATCCGGACGCCGGCGTCGACGAGCCGCCGGGCGGGGGCGAACGGCGCCCGGGTCGACAGGTCGCACGCCGGCAGCAGCGTCGCGATCGTCGACGACCCCGCGAGGGCGTCGACGTCGGCGTCGGACAGGTGGTTGCAGTGGTCGACGCTCGCGGCGCCGAGCTCCACGGCGAGGGCGACGCCGCCGCTCTCGCCGAGCTGGTTGCCGTGCACCCGGAGCCCCAGGCCCGCCCGGCGTCCGGCGAGCAGCACCCGGCGGGACTCGTCCGGGGTGAACGCTCCCGCTTCGCAGAACACGTCGACGAACTGCGCGTGCGGGGCGGCCGCGTCGAGCATCGGTCCGGTGACGAGGTCGAGGTAGGCGTCGCGGTCGGTCCCCTCCGGGACGACGTGCGCGCCGAGGTAGGTCACGACGTCCGCCACCCGGGCCGCGATCCGGGCGAGCCGCTCCTCGGTCACGACGTCGAGGCCGTACCCGGTCTTCGCCTCGATGGTCGTCGTGCCCTGCGCCGCGGCACCGTCGACGCTCGCACGCGCACCCGCGAGCAGGTCGGACTCCGAGGCCGCGCGGGTGGCACGGACGGTGGTCATGATGCCGCCCGCGGCGTACGGCCGGCCGGCCATCCGGTCGACGAACTCGGTGGAGCGGTCGCCGGCGAACACGAGGTGCGTGTGCGGGTCGACCCAGCCGGGCAGGACCGTGCGCCCACCCACGCTCGTGCGGACGTCGGCGTCCGGGGCGTCCGATCGCGCACCGATCCACGCCACCCGGCCGTCCTCGACGACGAGCGCCTGGTCGTGCCGGGTGACGGCGGCCGCCGCGGCGTCGCCTGCTCCGTCGGCGAGCGTCGGGTCGAGCGTCCGCATTTCGCCGATGTCGGTGATGAGCTCGCTGGTCACCGGTGGTCCTCCGTCCATGCCGTCAGCAGGTCCGCGGGTGCGCGGTCGTCCGCCAGTCTGCCGTCGACGGCGCGCACGGTCCCGCCGACGACCACGCGCCGGACGTCCGAGGCGGTCGCGGTGAGCACGAGCTGCGGCACCGCCGAACCCGTCGTCCGGACGCTCGCCGGGTCGACCTCGACGAGGTCGCACCAGGCACCCACGGCGATGCCGCCGCGCTGGCCGAGCGACCGGTAGCCGGCCGTGCTCCGAGCTGCGTCGAGCTCGGCGGGGCTGAAGACGCCGCGCCGCCGTGCGGCCAGGCGTTCCCCGGCCTCGAGCCCGCGGACCTCCAGGAACGGGTCGACCACGGCGTTCTGGTCGGACCCGAGCGCGATCACGGCGCCAGCGTCGGCGAGGCGCCGGGCCGGACCGATCCCGTCGCCGAGGTCGGCCTCGGTGGTCGGGCAGATGACCGCGGTGACCCCGGCGGACCCAAGGAGCGCGATCTCGTCGTCGTCGAGGTGCGTGGCGTGGACGACGCTCAGGCGCGGGGAGAGTGCACCGGCGTCCGCGAGCACCCGCGTCGGCCGGGCACCCCAGGCCGCGAGGCTCTGGGCGTTCTCGGCCGGCTGCTCGGACAGGTGCACGTGCAGCGGGACGTCGTCCGGCAGTGCGCCGGCGATCACGGCGACGTCGTCGGGACGCACCGCCCGTACAGAGTGCACCGCCGCACCGACCGTCACGAGGGGATCGTCGCCGACGGTCTCCCGGAGGGCGTGCCAGCGGTCGAGCCACGCGACCGCGGTGCCGTCGCCGAAGCGTCGCTGCTCGGGGGCGAGCGGTTCGCCGGGCACACCGGTCAGGTAGCAGGTGTCGAGGAGCGTGAGGCGGATCCCGACGTCGCGGGCGGCGTCGGCCAGCGCGAGCCCGATCGCGTTCGGGTCGTCGTAGGGGGTGCCGTCGGGTCGGTGGTGCACGTAGTGGAACTCCCCCACGGCGGTCCACCCGGCGGCGAGCATCTCCCCGAAGACCCCGACCGCGAGCGCACGGTACGAGTCCGGGTCGAGGGCTCCGGCAGCGCGGTACATCGCCGTGCGCCACTGCCAGAAGTCGCCGCCGTCGCCGTGGGTCCGGCCGCGCAGCACCCGGTGGAAGGCGTGCGAGTGGGCGTTCCCCGACCCGGCGAGCACGGTGCCGAGCCGGAGGTCGCCCGGTGCCGCGGGGACGCCGGGGTCGACGGCGGTGATCCGCCCGTCCGGCCCGACCCCGAGACGAACGTCGTCCACCGCCACGCCGTCGACCAACGCCGTCGCGCAGTGCACCGGACGCACCGCGGCGGTCACGTCAGCTCCCGCATCACCCGGGTGAGCGCGTCCACGCCGGCGGCGCAGTCGTCGGCGTCGGACCACTCCTCGGGCGCGTGCGACACCCCGGTCGGGTTGCGGACGAACATCATCGCCGAGGGGACGTGCGCGGACAGCACGCCGGCGTCGTGCCCGGCGCCGGTCGGCAGCACGGGGACCGCGGGACCGCCGGCACCGACGAGCACCCGGTCGATCGCCGTGCGCGGTCCGTCCGGGAAGTCGACCCGGGCCGACCAGGACTCCTCGGTGACCTCGACGTCGCAGCCGTTCGCGGTGGCCGCCGCTCGGGCCGCGGCGTTGATCTCGGCGACCAGGGTCTGCGTGACGGTGTCGTCACCGGCGCGGGCGTCGAGCCAGAACTCGACCGCCGACGCGATCACGTTCGTCCCACCCGGCACCGAGCGGAGCCGACCGACGGTCGCACGCGCGTCGCCGTGCTGCCGGGCGAGCGACGGGATCCCGGCGATGACGGCGGCCGCGGCGACCATCGGATCGCGCCGGTCGGCCATCAGCGTCGCCCCGGCATGGTTGCCCTGCCCGGTGAACCGGAACCGCCAGCGGCCGTGCCCGAGGATGCTCGACGCCAAGGCGACCGGCGCACCGAGGTCGACCAACCCACGTCCCTGCTCCACGTGCAGCTCGACGAACGTGCCGATGCCGGACAGCCGATCCGGATCGGGACCGACGCCGGACGGGTCGATGCCCGCTGAGGCGAGCACTGCCTCCAGGCTGGTGCCGTCCGCGTCCGTCAACGCGAGCGCGCGCTCCGGGCTGATGGCGCCGCTCAGCAGGCGCGAGCCGAGGCAGGCGACGCCGAAGCGCGAGCCCTCTTCCTCGGCGAAGACGGCGATCGCGGTCGGGCGCGAGGGACGGTGTCCCTCGGCCTGCAGGCGGGCGACCGCGTCGAGGGCCGACACGACGCCGAGCGGGCCGTCGAACGCGCCGCCGCCGGGCACGGAGTCGAGGTGGGATCCGGTGACGAAGGCGTCGGGTCCGGCCGCGCCCCACCAGGCCCAGGTGTTGCCGTTGCGGTCGACCTCGACGTCGAGGCCGAGTCGGGTCGCGCGCTCGACGAACCAGTCGCGCAGGGTGCGTTCGGCGTCGTCGAGCAGGTGCCGCGTGTACCCGCCGCGGACGTGGTCGCGACCGACCTCGGCGATCTCCGCGAGTCCGGGCAGGACCGTTGCGCCGGAGTCCGTCACGCTCAGACCTCCCACATCGGCACGCGCAGACCGCGCTCGCGGGCGACCTCCTCGGCGCGCTGGTAGCCCGCGTCGACGTGCCGCATGACGCCGGTGCCGGGGTCGTTCACGAGCACGCGGGCGATCTTCTCGGAGGCGAGGTCCGTGCCGTCGGCGACGATGACCTGCCCGGCGTGGATGGACCGGCCGATGCCGACACCGCCGCCGTGGTGGATCGACACCCACGTCGCACCCGACGCCGTGTTGAGCAGGGCGTTCAGGAGCGGCCAGTCCGCGATCGCGTCGGAGCCGTCGGCCATCGCCTCGGTCTCGCGGTAAGGGGACGCGACCGAACCGGAGTCGAGGTGGTCGCGGCCGATGGCGATCGGCGCGCTGAGCTCGCCGGACGCGACCATCTCGTTGAACTTCAGGCCCGCCAGGTGTCGCTCCTGGTACCCGAGCCAGCAGATGCGGGCGGGCAGGCCCTCGTACTGGATCTTCTCGCCCGCGGCGGTGATCCACCGACGGAGTTTCTCGTCCTCGGGGAACAGCTCGAGGATCGCCCGGTCGGTGGCGGCGATGTCGGCCGGGTCGCCGGACAGTGCTGCCCAGCGGAACGGTCCCTTGCCCTCGGCGAAGAGCGGACGGATGTACGCTGGCACGAAGCCCGGGAACGCGAACGCGCGGTCGTAACCGCCGAGCTCGGCCTCGCGGCGGATCGAGTTGCCGTAGTCGAAGACCTCGGCGCCGGCGTCCTGGAAGCCGACCATCGCCTCGACCTGCTTCGCCATCGCCCGGCGGGAGTCGGCGGTGAACGTCTCCGGGTCGGACTCGGCTCGGGCCGCCCACTCGTCGACGCCGTAGCCCTCCGGCAGGTAGCTCAGCGGGTCGTGCGCGCTCGTCTGGTCCGTGACGACGTCGATCGGGACGCCGCGGCGCAGCAGCTCGGGGAACACCGTGGCGGCGTTGCCGACCAGCCCGACGCTGAGCGCACGCCGCTCGGCCTTCGCGGCGGTGACCCGGGCGACCGCGTCGTCGAGGTCGTCCGCCAGCTCGTCGAGGTACCGGTGGTCCACGCGACGCTGGAGCCGGGCGCGGTCGACGTCGACGACGATCGCGGCGCCACCGTTGAGCGTGACGGCGAGCGGCTGCGCGCCGCCCATGCCGCCGCAGCCGCCGGTGAGCGTGATCGTCCCTGCGAGCGTGCCCCCGAACCGCTTCTCGGCGACGGCGGCGAAGGTCTCGTAGGTGCCCTGCAGGATGCCCTGGGTGCCGATGTAGATCCACGAACCGGCGGTCATCTGGCCGTACATCGTCAGCCCCTCGGCCTCGAGCTTGCGGAACTCCGGCCAGGTCGCCCAGTCCCCGACGAGGTTCGAGTTCGCGATGAGCACGCGGGGCGCCCACTCGTGCGTGCGGAACACCCCGACGGGCTTGCCGGACTGCACGAGGAGGGTCTCGTCGGACTCGAGGTCGCGGAGCGCGTGCACGATCGCGTCGAACGCCTGCCAGTTCCGCGCCGCCTTGCCGGTGCCGCCGTAGACGACGAGGTCCTCGGGGCGCTCGGCGACCTCGGGGTCGAGGTTGTTCATGAGCATCCGCAGCGGTGCCTCGGTCTGCCAGCTCTTGGCGGAGAGGGTCGTCCCGCGAGCGGCGCGGACCGTCCGGGGGCCCGATCCGGCCGGGGTGGTCACGGCGTGGTCTGCTGCTGTCTCGGTCACGGTGGCTCCTTCGTCGCTGGTCTCGCCGCCCGGCCGGGCGCCGGTCCGTCGGCATCCGTCGGGTCATGCCCGTCGGCGTTCCTCCATCTGACATGAGACGCCCGGGTGCGCGGACCCCACGACGCCAGATAGTGTCCGGGATACCGGACAGGAAACGACGCCGACATCGGAGCACCATGCCCAGCCCCTCGCCGAAGGTCCCCGCACTCGACGCCGGACTGCGGGTGCTCGGACTCCTCGCCACACAGCGCGGCCCGCTCGCCGCCAGCACGATCGCCACCCGACTCGACCTGCCGCGGTCCACGGTCTACCAACTGCTGACGTCGCTCACCGAGCACGGGTTCGTCCTGCACCTCGTCGAGGCGCGCAAGTACGGACTCGGGATCGCGGCGTTCGAGCTGGGCTCCGGCTTCACCCGGCAGCAGCCGCTCACCCTGCTCGGTGCCCCGCTGCTCGCCACCCTCGTCGACCGCACCGGCGAGAGCGCCCACCTCGGCGTGCTGCACGGCGCCGAGGTGGTCTACGTCGTCGAGGAACGCGCCCGGCACCGCGGAGCCCTCGTCACCGACGTCGGGGTCCGACTGCCCGCGCACCTCACCGCCACCGGGAAGTCGATGCTCGCCGCGACCCCGACCGCGCAGCTCCGAGCCCTGTACCCGCCCGGCACCGCGTTCGTCCGACGGACCGAGACCGGCCCCGGCGACCTGCGGACGCTCCGGCACGAGCTCGAGGGGATCCGGGCCGCCGGGTACGCGACGGAGGACGGAGCCGTGACCCCGGGGCTGTCGTCGGTCGCGGTCGCGGTGCTCGACACCACGGGGTGGCCGGTCGCGAGCATCGGGTCGACGTACGCGTCGACCGCGGACGGCGGCGTGCCGCCGTCGCTCCTCGCGGAGGTCCGTCGCACCGCGGACGTGCTCGCCCGCCGGCTCGGCACGTCGGCGCCGGCCCCAGCCGCCGTCGACTGAGCAGGAATCGTCAAGTGGGCAGACGTGACCCGACGACTTCTGCTCACTCGACGCGGTCTCCCGTGACCACACAGCGGACTGGAGGCACGGTGCGGGCCCGCCCCGCGCCTCCAGTCCGGCAGATTTCACGAGAACGAAACACGGCATTGCTACTCAATGAAAACCAGGTTCCGTAGGGTGGCAGCCATGACCGAGCAATCCACGGGCGGACAGGGCATGCGGACGATCGACCGCGCCCTCGTCCTGCTCGGCCTGGTGTGCGACGCGGACGGCATCTCGCTGACCGAGGCCGCACGGCGGGCCGACCTGTCGGCGAGCACCGCGCTCCGCCTCCTCCGAGCACTCGAGCACCGCGAGTTCGTCCGCCGTGACGACGACGGTGCGTTCACCGCCGGCCCGCACCTGGTGCAGCTGGGCGCCGCAGCCCTGTCGAACACGGCGCTCGTCGCCCAGACCCGCGACGCCATGCGCCGGGTCGCCCAGGGCACGACCGAGTCCTGCTACCTCAGCGTGTTCGGCGTCGGCGACACCGCGATGCACCTCGCCATCGCCGAGGGCACCCAGTCCATCCGGCACGTCGGCTGGGTCGGCCGCACGATCCCGCTCACCGACACCGCCGTCGGTCGGGTCCTGCTCGACGACGTCGGCGAGGACGGGTACGTGGTCGTCGCCGAGGGTGCCGAGCGGGACGTGACCGCGGTGTCCGCCCCGGTGCGCGCCGGCCACCGGGTCGTCGCCGCGATGTCCTGCCTGGTCCCGAGCTACCGGCTCACCGACCCGGCCGACGTCGCCCGGATCGGCGAGCACCTGGTCCGGGAGTCCCGCGCGGTGTACCCGGCGGTGCCTGCATGAGCGGCGGCGCGCTGGTCGAGGACGTGCTCCTCGACGAGGACCCGCTCACCGTCGACCAGGTCGTCGCCGTCGCCCGGCACGGCGCCGTCGTCCGGTTCTCCGACGCCTACGCCCGACGCGTCGACGCCGCCGCCGACCTCGTCACCCGCTTCCTGGACGACCGCACGGTCGTGTACGGCGTGACCACCGGCTTCGGCGACAACTACACCGAGACCATCGCACCCGAGGACGCCCTGCGGCTGCAGGAGAACATCATCGTCTCGCACGCGGTGTCGGTCGGCGCGCCGATCCCGGAGGAGCAGGTCCGGGCGATCCTCGTCGTGATGCTCGCGCACCTCGGTGCCGGTCGGTCCGGCACCCGTCTGGAGACGCTCGAACTCCTCCGCGCGCTGCTCGAGGCGCACGTGACGCCGGTCGTCCCCGGCCGCGGCTCACTCGGCTACCTGGCGCTCGAGGCGCACATCGCCCTCGTGCTCACCGGCCGCGGACGAGCGACCGTCGACGGTGTCGTGGTGAGCGGCGCCGAGGCGCTGCGCAGCCGCGGACTGACTCCCGTGCGGCTCCGGGCGAAGGAGGGGCTGACGCTCCTCAACGGCATCATGAGCATCACCGCGGTCGCCGCCCTCGTCACGCACGACGTCCGGCGAGCGGCCCGCCAGGCCGACGTCATCGGGGCGCTGGCGTTCGAGTCGCTCCGCGGGACGACGCGTGCCCTCGACCCGCGGGTGCACGCGCTCCGCCGGTACCCGGAGCAGGCCGCGTCCGCGCGGAACCTCGTCCGACTGCTCGACGGGAGCGCGATCGCCGAGCTGCACCGCGACCACCGCGTGCAGGACCCCTACCTGCTCCGCGCGCTCCCCCAGCTGCACGGGTCCGTCCGGCGGTCGTTCGACGACGCCGCCCGGATCGTCGACGAGTCCCTCGGGTCCGTCGGCGACAACCCCCTGCTGTTCCCGGAGGACGGCGACGCGGTCATGGCCGGCAACTTCGACGGCACCTCGGTCGGACTCGCCATGGACGCCGTGAAGGCCGCCGCCGCCGTGCTCGCCCACCACAGCGAACGCCGGACGGACCGGATGGTGAACAGCACCGTCAGCGAGTTGCCACCGTTCCTCGCGCCCAGGCCCGGGCTGCACAACGGCCTGATGATCCCGCAGTACACGGCCGCCGCGCTCGTGCTCGAGATGCGCGGCGAGGTCTCTCCTGCCTCGGTCGAGTCGATCCCCACGTCGGCCGGCCAGGAGGACCCGGTGAGCAACGCGCACCTCGCCGCCCAGCAGGCGTACCGTTGCGCGGACCGCCTGCAGTACGTGCTGGCGATCGAACTGCTCGCGGCGGCGCAGGCGGCGGACCTGCTCGCAGACGAGGTCGGCGTGTCCGGTTCGCCCGCCCTCCGTGCCGTGCGGGAGGCCGTCCGCCGACTCGTCCCCACCGCCCCCGTCGACCGCGAGTTCGGCCGGGACATCGAGGCCCTCCGCACCTTCCTGGCGTCCGACGACCTCGTCGCCGCCGCGGAGTCCGTCACCGGCCCGCTCGAATGACCACCCCACACCATCGGAGCACCATGACAGCGTCGTCCCCCCGGACCGCGGCCCCGCCGGAGCGCCTGAGCCGGTTCCACCTGCGGATCACCGCGCTGACGTTCGGCGCGAACTTCTCGGACGGGTACGCCCTCGGGAGCATCGGCATCGCGCTGACGCTCATCCCGCAGGCCTTCCCGGTGAGCGACGTCTGGTCGGGACTCATCGCGAGCTCGGTCCTCATCGGCATCTTCGTCGGCAGCATCACCTGCGGCTGGCTCGGCGACAAGTTCGGTCGTCGACTCGTCTACATGCTCGACTTCGTGCTCATCGTGGTCGCCTCGGCCGCGCAGTTCTTCGTGCACGACCCCGGGACGCTGTTCGTCCTGCGCCTGCTCATCGGCTTCGGCGTCGGGGCGGACTACGCGCTCGGGCCGACCCTGGTGGCGGAGTTCGTGCCCGCGCGGTTCCGCGGTGGCCTGCTCGCGACGCTGACGGTGGCGTGGACCGTGGGCTACACGGCCGCGTACTTCATCGGCACCTGGGTGAGCACGCTCGGCACGGGCGACGGCTGGCGCTGGCTGCTCGCGAGCGGTGCGATCCCGGCGGCCGCCGTGCTGGTCCTGCGACTCGGCACCCCGGAGTCCCCGCGATGGCTCATCACCAAGGGGCGCCTCGCCGAGGCCCGGGCGATCGTCGCGAAGTTCCTGCCGGAGGGGCTCGACGTCGACGCGGTCGCCGCCGCCCACGAACGGCGGACACCCGGTCGCTACCGGGACCTGTTCCGCGGCAAGAACCTCCGGAACACCGTCTTCGGGTCCGTCTTCTACAACGCACAGGTCATCCCGTACTTCGCCGTCTACAGCTTCCTGCCGGTCATCCTGCTGAGCCTCGGCATGGACGCCGACGGCTTCGCGGCCGGGGCGCTCCTCAACGTCTTCCTGCTGCTCGGCGGGCTCGTCGGTCTGTGGCTCGTCGCGAAGTCCGGACGTCGACCGCTCATCATCTGGACGTTCGGGATCATGGCCGTGGCCCTGGCGATCGTCTCGTTCGGCGAGCACGCCCCGCTCTGGATCGTGCTGCCGGCGTTCCTCGTGTTCACGTTCGTGATGTCCGCCAGCTCGAACCTCGACCAGGTGTACCCGCCGGAGCTCTTCCCGACGAACGTGCGGGCCGCGGGCGTCGGGCTCGTCAACGGCGTGAGTCGCATCGGCTCGGCGATCGGCACGTTCCTGCTGCCGCTCACCCTCGGCGCCTGGGGCATCACGCCGACGCTCCTCGTGCTCGCCGGCATCCTGGCGATCGGGATGGTCGTGTCGATCCTGATGGCGCCGGAAACCGCGCACCTGAGCATGGACGACGACGAGCTGTGACGGGCACCGTCCGGTTCGCCGACGTGCCCCGCAGCCGGTGGGCGAACGGGCTCGGTGAGACCGTCGAGCTCTGGCGCACGCCGGCCGCAGGTCCGTTCGACGCCAGGCTCAGCATCGCGACGATCGGCTCGGACGCGCCGTTCTCGTCGCTCCCGGGCGTGGACCGCGTGCTGCTGTCGCTCTCGCCGCACCCGCTGACACTCGACGTGGACGGCGGCCGGACGGTGCTCGAGCAGTTCGACACGGTGCCGTTCACCGGCGAGGCCGCCGTCCGCGCGGTCGGCGTCACGACCCCGGGGTACGACCTGAACCTCATGGTGCGTCGGGGCCGGGGCACGCCGTCGCTGACGGTGGTGTCCCTCGACGGCGACCTCGAAGTGCACGGGGTCGCGGTCGTCCTCGACGGCACGGTCACCGGCCCCGACGGCCCGCTGGCCCCGTTCGACGCGGTCGTCGCGGCCCCCGGCCCGGTGTCCCTCACCGGCCGCGGCCGCATCGCGCTCGCCGGCGGCGCCGCCGGCGCAGCGATCGAGTGAGCAGGAATCGTCGAGTCGCGGAACGTGACCCGACGATTGCTGCTCACTGGATGCGGTCTTCCGTCACCACGCGACGGACTGGAGGCGCGGGGGGGGGGCGCCCCCCCCCCCCCCCGCCGGGGGGGGGGGGGCCCCCCCCGGGCGGCCCCCCCCCCCCCCGCCCCCGGGGGGAAACCGCAACCCCCCCCCGGAAGATAAGGCGGGCGCC
>NZ_JBEPKX010000028.1:0-53114 GCF_040544915.1 Curtobacterium sp. 1544 | reverse complement strand
TTCCTCCCGGGTTAGGGGGGTGGCGCCCCCACCCCTGAACCGCGCGGGGGCCCCCCCCCCCGTGGGGGGGGGGCCCCCGTTTCCCCCCCCGGCGGGGGGGGGGGGGGCCCCGGGGCCCCCCCGCCTCCAGTCGATCCGCCGTCACGTCTCGAGCACGTGGGCCGGCCTGCTCAGTCCTGACGGTTGATCTGGCCGAGCCAGCGTCCGAAGGACGGCTTGCGGTCGTCGTGCAGGACCGAGACGGTGCTCGTCGGCAGGCAGGTGCGCTCGTCGTCGAGGCCGGTGCTCTTGTGGAGGTCGTGGGCCATGGTGTACTCCTTCGCGTTCGGTGATGAGTTCGACACCGGCGGGCCGCCGGGCATTCCCAGGGGTCAGGGCGTGACCATGCCGCCGTTGACGTTGAGCGTCTCGCCGACGACGTAGCTCGACTCCTGCGACGCGAGGAACACGTAGGCGGGGGCGAGTTCGGCGGGCTGCGCCGCGCGTCCCATCGGCGACTCGCTCGACCCGAAGTCCGGCAGGGACTCGGGGTCGACGCCGCCGCTCGGCTGCAGAACGGTCCAGGTCGGCCCCGGTGCCACGACGTTCACCCGGATGCCGCGTTCGACGAGAGCCTGCGAGAGCCCCTTCGACAGGTTGTTGATCGCACCCTTGGACGCGGCGTAGTCGAGCCGGTCGGGTGCGGGCTGGTACGCCTCCATCGACGCGGTCGTCGTGATCGTCGACCCGGGGTGCAGGTGGGGGAGCGCGGCGCGCACGAGCCGGAAGAGCCCGAAGACGTTGACGTCGAAGGTCGCCTCGAACTGCTCGTCGGTGAGGTCCTCGACGTTCGGCTGCCAGCGCTGCTTCCCGGCGACGCTGACGAGGGTGTCGAGGCCGCCGAGCCCCTCAACGGCCTGGTCGACGAGGGTCTTCGCGTACGCACGGTCGCGGAGGTCGCCCGGGATCGGCACCGCGGTGCGACCAGCGGCCCGGATCTGCTCGATCACGTGGTCGGCGTCGGACTGCTCCTCGGGCAGGTAGGCGAGCACGACGTCCGCGCCCTCGCGTGCGAAGGCGATCGCGACGGCGGCGCCGATGCCGGAGTCCGCGCCGGTGATCAGGGCCTTCCGGCCGGCCAGCCGACCGGTTCCGCGGTAGGTCTCCTCGCCGAGGTCGGGGATCGGTCGCATCTCGGACTGGAGGCCCGGCTCGGCCTGCGTCTGCGGCTCCGGTCGGACGTCGGGGTAGCGGGTGCGCGGGTTGGTGGCTTCGTACTGGTCGCGGGGTGCGCTCATCGGGTGCTCCTGTGGTGCGTTCGTGGTCCCTCCCACCGAACAGGGTGCGGTCTGGGATCACCTGCAGGAGTGCGGAGTTCGGTCAGTGGCATGAGCGACGACGAACAGCAGACCCGCGAGGACTTCGACGACGCGGTGAACATGACCGCCTCGGAGCTCCGCGCCTGGCTCGACACGGACGAGTCGAAGCAGGTGGGACAGAAGCCGTCGGGCGGCGGCGAGTCGACCGGGCACGAGAGCGGACGCCACATCATCCGGATCCTCGACAAGAAGCAGGCCGACTACACCGACGACGACTACGCCCACATGCGCAAGGTCGTGGGGTACGTCGCCCGGCACGCGAAGCAGCGGCCGGGCGGCGACGTGCACGACACCCCGTGGCGGTGGTCCCTCATGAACTGGGGCAACGACCCCGAGAAGCGCTGACGGCGCCGCGCGTACCCTGCGGGCCATGCCGAACCAACTCAAGAAGCCGGACATGTACGACGAACTCCGCAAGGAGGGCAACTCGAAGGAGAAGGCCGCCCGCATCAGCAACGCCGCCGCGGCCCGTGGCAAGGAGGCCGTGGGCCGGAAGGGCGGCGAGTCCGGGTCGTACGACGACTGGACCGTCGCGGACCTCCGGAAGCGCGCGAAGGAGCTCGGTCTGACCGGCTACTCGTCGAAGCGGAAGTCCGAGCTCATCGAAGCGCTCCGGGACCACTGACCGCATCGGGCAGAATGGTGTCCGTGAACGAGACGGGCATGCCGCGCTTCCGACGGATCTGGTCGACGGTGCAGGTCGGTGTGCTCGCCGTGGCCGTCGTGTTCTGCATCGTGATGCTCGTGATCGGCCAGGGCAAGCTCGACCGGGTCTACGCCGTCGCGGCGGTCTTCTTCGGGCTCGCGCTCGTCGGGCACAGCACGTACCTGTGGCTCGTCGCCCGGAACGCCCGCGGCCGCCCCTGACGACCAGGCCGCCCCGGACGCCCCGTGTCAGCCGAACCGCACGGCGATCGGGACGAGCAGCCCCGCCACCCACACGAGCACCAAGAGCAGCGCGCCGACCGCGATGAAGCGTCTGCGTCGGCGGAGCTTCGGACTCCGCTCCTCGCCCCACATCTGTGCGTGGACGAGCACGCGGTTCGCCTGCTCGACGACCTTCCGGACCTCGGGATCCTCGAGTTCCAGCACGCCGTCGCGGGCGTGCTGGGCGATCACGGTCGCCTCGTCGACGGTGAGGTCGTCCTTGCGCATGTCCCCATCGTGACACCCGGCGGGCGTCGGCGCACCCCGCGGCGCGGGACCCGGACCCCGGGGTACGCCCGCCTGTGCCGGCCACGAGCACCGACCGCGTAGCAACGAGGACATGGCACATCGGTTCCGCGGGAAGATCGTCGTCGTCACCGGAGCATCGAGCGGCATCGGGAGGGCCGCTGCGCACGAGTTCGCTCGACAGGGCGCGACCCTGGTGCTCGCCGCGCGCAGCCACGACAGTCTCGAGGCCGCCGCGGCGGAGTGCCGGAAGCTCGGCGCCGAGGCGATCGCGATCCCCACCGACGTCGCCGACGAGCACCAGGTCGCGGACCTGATCGGGACGGTGACGAGCCGCTTCGGCCGCATCGACGTGTTCGTCGGCAACGCAGCCCTCTTCGTCTACGGCCTGTTCGAGCAGACGCCGACGGAGGCGTTCAAGCGCGTCGTCGACACGAACCTCTACGGGCACCTCAACGCCGTCACGCACCTGCTCCCGCACTGGAAGCAGCGCGGGAGGGGCACCTACGTGCTCGTCGGGTCGATCCAGTCCCTGCTCTCGGCGCCGTACCAGTCGGCGTACGTGACGAGCAAGCACGCGGCACTCGGGCTGGTCGACGTGCTCGGCGACGAGTTCGCCCACACCGGGATCCGGTTCACGACGCTGCTGCCGTCGACGATCGACACCCCGATCTACCAGAACGGCGCCAACTACACCGGGAAGAAGTCCCACCCGCTGCCGCCGACGGTGTCGGTCGGACGGGCCGGGCGTGCCGTGGTCCGAGCGGCGCTGCACCCGAAGCGCTACCGCTACGTCGGCCGTGTCCAGGCGTCCCTCGTGCCGTTGCAGTACGTGTTCCCCGGGCTGTTCCACAAGCTCACGAAGCCGATGGTGGAGACGTTCGCGCTCCGCGGCACCGGCGCTCCGACCGACGGCAACCTCTACAGTCCCGCCGACGCGGGCAACGCCACCGACGGCGGCTGGGTCGCGAAGCGACGGCGCGTCACGCGCCCGCTCCTGGTCATCGGGGCGGTCGCCGCGGTGGCGGGCGTCGCCCTGGGCCGACGCCGCTGACGGACTGGAGGCGCGTGGCGGCCGGGCACCGTGCCTCCAGTCCGCAGTGTGCGGGGTTCCGCACTCCGCGAGAATGGGTCCGCCATGCCACGACCCACCACACGCATCCCGCTCAACACCCTCGCAGTGCCGTTCGGCCTCGCCGGGTTCGCCGAGACCTGGTCGTACTCGGCCCCCGTGCTGCACCTGCCGGCGTTCCTGCCGCAGGTCTTCTGGGTGATCGCCGCCGTCGCCTGGCTCTGGATGCTCGGCGCACACGTCGTCCGAGGCATCCGGGTGCGCGCGCACGAACGGCTCGTCGACCAGCTCCGGCACCCGGCGCAGGGTCCGCTCGCGGCACTCGTCCCGGCGACGGCGATGCTGCTCGGTGTCGACCTCGCGCACGTCTGGCCCGTCGGTGGGCAGGTCCTCGTGCTCCTCGCCGTGGCGGTGGCGGCCGGGTTCGCCGCGTGGCTGCTGAGCACGTGGTTCGAGGGGCGGCTCGCGCTCGAGTCGGTGCACGGCGGCTACCTGTTGCCGACGGTGGCCGCGGCGCTGGTCGGCTCGGTGGCGACGCACGAGGTCGGCGCGACCTGGCTGTCCTGGGCCTGCTTCGGCGTCGGCGTGTTCTTCTGGGGCGTGATGACCGGTCTGCTGCTGCTCCGGCTGTGCTTCCGGCCCGAGCTGCCCGGTCCGCTGGTGCCGACGATGGCGATCCTCGTCGCACCGCCGGCCGTGGCCACGGTGTCGGTGTTCGCGTTGACGGACGACGTGGTGACGCTGCCGGTGCAGGCGATCGCGGGGCTCGGTGCCCTGCTGTTCCTCGTGCAGCTCGCGCTGCTGCCGCGGTACGTGCGCCTGTCGTTCTCGCTCGGGTTCTGGTCGTTCGTGTTCCCGGCCGCGGCGGTCGCGACGGCCGCGATCGAGTGGCTGCGGGTGCTCGACCCGTCGTGGGCGTGGATCCCGGTCGTCGCGGTGCTCGCGCTGCTGTGCGCGCTCGTCGCGGTCGTCGGGGCGCGGTCGATCGGGTTGGCGGCGCACCACCTGCTCCGACAGGCCGAGGACGTCCTGCAGGCCGCCGACGACCAGGACGCGGAGCCCGGCCCCGTGACGGGGGCGACGCGGGTGGTCTGAACGCGACGACGGACGGGAGGCACGGTGCGCGTCGGACGCGCACCGTGCCTCCCGTCCGTTGGTCGCCTGCAGGGCCCCACTCAGGGCGCCGTGCAGGGCGCGGTGGTCAGGCCGAGACGGCCTGCTCGGCCGTCAGCACCGGCGCGATCGTGCCGGTGCGTGCACCCTCGTAGGCCGCCAGGATCATGCCGAGCACCGCGATGCCCTCGCGCTCGGTGTGGATGGGCCGCGTGCCGTCCCGGAGGCAGACGCCGAAGGCCTCGATCTCGGCGGCGAAGGTGTCGACCTCGTCGAAGGTGACCGTCTCGCTCGTGCCGTCGCGCAGGTCCCACCGCAGGGTCGTGCCGTCGCTCGTGAGGGCGCCGAGCTCTCCCACCGCACTGAAGCGCTCGGTGCCGGCGGCCGGCTCGTAGGCCCAGCTGGTGACGAGCTGCCCGACCGCACCGTTGTCGAAGCGGAACAGCGCCTGCGCGGAGTCCTCGCCCTCCATGAACTTCAGGCGGTGGGTGGAGAGCAATGCCGTGGCCTGCGTCGGCACACCGCCGGCGAGGTGCATGAGCAGGTAGCTCGGGTGGTAGCCGGTGTCGATGAGCTCGCCGCCACCGCTCTGCGACGCGTGGGCGCGCCAACCCATGTTCGACGGGTCGAACTCGTTGCGGAACGAGTCCGTGGTGCGGACCTCGTACACGGTGCCGAGCGCGCCCTCGTCGAGGAGCTGCTTGGCCTTCGCGACCGCCGGCATGAACAGCTGGTTGTGGGCGCACATGAGGGTGACGCCGGCCTCGGACACGGCGGCCTGCACGTCACGGGCCTCGTCCGGGCTCAGGCAGAGCGGCTTCTCGCAGAGGACGTGCTTGCCGGCGCGTGCCGCGGCCACGATCGCGTCGCGGTGCAGGTGGTGCGGCAGGCAGATGTCGACGGCGTCGACGTCGGCGCGTTCGAGCATCTCGACGTAGTCCGTGAAGAACGGCACACCGAGCTCGGCGCCGCGACCCTCGGCGGTCGCGGGGACGGCGTCGGCCACCGCGGCGATGCGGATGAGGTCCGGGTGCTGGGCGTAGCCGGCGATGTGGGCGGAGGCGATGCCGCCGCCGCCGATGAGGCCGACGCGGATGGGGGCAGTGGGCATGGTTGGTACTCCTGGCTCTGGTCGTGCTGGTGTTCGTGGTGCTGCTGGTGTCCGTGGTCCCGCCGGTCAGGCGGGGACCGGCACCCGGGCGGCATGGCGGGCGGCCTGGTTGGCGGCCACGACGAGTCGGGTGAGTTCGACGGCGCGGGCGAGGTTGTCGTCCGCGCGCGTCCCGGTGGTGATGTGGTCCACCCACTGGCCGAACGCGTCCTGGGCGTCCTCCGGGACCGGGAGGCTGACCGGCCTGTCGCCGTAGGCCGCGCCACCGGCGGTGAGGACCCCCTGCTGGTCGGAGTAGGCGAGCCAGCCGGCGGTCCCGGCGACGTCGATGGTGAACGGGGTGCCGGCGACGAAGCCGGCCTCGATCACGCCGATGGCCTGCGAGGGGTAGCCGACGGTGACGACGGCGTGGTCCTCCACGGCGCGGCCGGTGACCGAGCGGTAGACGGCGTCCACGGTGTCCGGGCGGGCGCCGAGGAACAGCTGCGTCAGGTACACGGGGTGGCAGCCGAGGTCGGTGAGTGCCCCGCCGATCGCGGTCTGCGGGTCGAAGAAGCGCTCGGGTAGCCACGGTGCGATCGCGCCGTCGTGGGACAACCGGACGCGGGCGTAGTCGACGTCGCCGAGGCGCCCCTCGTCGATCTCGCGGCGGATCGCGGCCGTGTAGCCGTGGTACAGCCGGGGGAGCGAGACGATGAGCTTGACGCCGGCGGCGTCGCACGCGGCGATGATCTCCTCGCACTCCTCGACGGTGGGGGCGAGGAGCTTCTCGGTGAAGACGTGCTTGCCGGCGCGCGCTGCACGCGTGATGACGTCGCGGTGCACGTCGGTGGAGGTGGTGATCGTGACCGCGTCGACGTCGTCGCGGGCGAGGAGCGCGTCGAGGTCGTCGGTGAACTCGACGCCGAAGCGCTCGGCGCCCTCGCGGCCGCGTTCGACGTCGTCGTCCCAGACGGCGACGAGCTCGGTGCCGGGGTGCTCCACGGCCTGGCGGGCGTAGTCACCGGCGTGGACGTGCCAGAAGCCGAGGACGGCAACGCGGATGGGGGTGGCGGGCACGGTGGTGGTCCTTTCGTCGTGGCCCGGATCAGATCCGGACCTTGTCGTAGTCCTTGGGGAGCTTGAACGGGGAGTAGGTCTGCATCATCGGGTCGACACGGTTCTGCGCCCGTTCGACGGCCTCCTGCGGGCTCGCCGTGCCGAGCAGCACGCTCGACCGGGCGTCTGCGAGGGAGTCCCACCACGCGCCGCCGACGGGCAGCGGGGGACGGCAGGTGGATGCGCCGATCGACTCGACGAAGAACCGGATCGACTTCGCGGAGCCCTTCGGGTCCTCGAGTGCGGAGAGGTTCGTGGGCACGCTCGTGGCGGGCACCATGTAGGTCTCCTGGCCACGCTTGCTCGTGAAGTACTTCATGAGCTCCCACACGGCCTTGTTCTTCTTCGACCCCTTCGGCAGGCAGAGCGCGAACCCGCCGGACCACGTGTACTTGTCGTCGCCGGCCTGCTGCGTCGGTAGGTAGGCGGTGCCCCAGTCGAGGTCCTTCGGGCCGTAGTTGTCGAACGTCTGGATCGTCGACGGCACGCTCACCATGAACGCCATCCGGTCGGCCATGAACGCGGTCTGCCCCGGCGGGTGCCCCGTCGGCTCGTACGTGGCGATGAAGGTGTCGGCGTCCTTGTAGCCGTACCGCTTCGCCCAGTCCTCGTAGAAGTCGAAGATCCCGCGGACGCTCTTCGAGTCCATCGTCATCCGGGAGTCCTGCTGGTCGAAGTACGACGCCCCGAGACCCAGCCCCCAGGTGAACGGCCACCCCTCGCCGTACCAGGGGAGGAGCCCCATGTGGGTGTAGTTCCCACCGGACTTCTTCGTGATGCGCTCGCTGACCTCCCACACCCGGTCGAACGTCGCCGGGCCGTTGTGCTCCCAGTCGAACTCGTCCGGGTCGACCCCGGCGCCCTTGAGCATCTTCCGGTTCACGAACATCCCGCGGCAGTCGGTGTCGTGCGGGAGCCCGTACGTCTTGCCCTCGTACGTCACCTCGCCGACGGCGAACCCGAGCCACTGCGCCAGGAACTCGTCCTTCGGCTGGTCCTCGAACTCCTCGATGAGGTCGTCGATCGGCTCGATCAACCCGATCGCCGCGTACTGCGCCGCACTGAACCGGTCGAGCAGCCACAGGTCAGGGGCCGTCCCGCCGCGCACTGCCGTGATGATGCTCGTCGCGTCACCGGTGCCCTGCGACGGCACCACGTTCACCTTGACGTCGATGTCCGGGTGGAGCGCCTTGAACTGGTTGATGACCTTCGTCTGGAACGGTACGAACGTGCCCGTGACGCCCCAGATCGTGACCTGGTTCGGGTTGCTCCGGGCGCTGGACCCCGTGGCGCACGAGGCCGCGAGGAGTGCGAGCGCACCCGCGCCACCGGTCGCGGCGGCACCGCGCAGGAACGTCCGTCGGTCGAATGCGCTGCTCATTTGAAGCTCCCGATCTGGACGCCCTTGATGAACGTCCGCTGGAACACGAAGAACAGGACCACGAGCGGCAGGATGATGAGCACCGAAGCCGCCATCAGCTGGTTGAACTGGAAGTCCTGCGAGTTGTTCAGGCGGAACACCTGCAGACCGATCGACAGGGTCTGCACGTTCTGGTCCTGCAGGTAGATGAGCGGGCCGAGGAAGTCGTTCCAGGCCCCGACCGCCGCGAAGATCCCGACCGTGACGAGCGCCGCCCGCGCCTGCGGGAACACGATCCGCCACAGGATGCCCCACTCCGACGCACCGTCCATCCGCGCCGCGTTCAGCAGGTCCTTCGGGATCTGCAGCAGGAACTGCCGCAGCAGGAAGACGTAGAACGCCGACCCGAACAGACTCGGCACGATCAGCGGCAGGAACGTGTTGATCCACCCGAGCCGTGCGTACAGGTCGAACATCGGGATCAGGGTCACCGGGAACGGGATGAACAGCGTCGCCAGGACGACGTAGAACAGGCGGTCTCGTCCGCGCCACTCCAGGCACGCGAACCCGTACGCGATCACGAGGTTCGACACCATCGAGAACACCGTCACGCAGACCGTGATGATGAGCGTGTTCCGGAAGAACGTGAAGAACGGCATCGCGTTCACGGCGTCGGCGAAGTTCGACCAGTCCAGCCACTGCGGGAACCAGGTGGGCGGGAAGGCGCCGAGCTCGGAGTTGCCCTTCAGCGCGGAGATGACCATCCAGTAGATGGGCACCAGGAACAGCAGGCTCATCACGATGAGCACCACGCGGGCGAGGACCGACGACCACGGCGAACGGATCGAGCCGTCGGCGTTGCGGGAGCGCTCGCCGCGGCGGCCCTTCGGGTTGACCGTCTCGACGCTCGCGGTGACGGTGGGCGAGGACTTGGTGTGCAGGCTCATCGGGTCACTCTCCGGTCACGTCGTAGTTCACGAACCGCTTCGACAGCCAGTACACGAGCCCCGAGAGGAGCATGCCGGCCAGGAACAGCAGGACGGCCATCGCGCTCGCGAACCCGAGCTGCGCGTAGCTGAACGCGTTCTTGTAGAGGTAGAGCATGTAGAACAACGTCCCGTTGTCCGGACTGCCGAGGCCGCCCGTGCCGGACGAGATCACGTACGCCTCGGTGAAGACCTGCAGGCCGTTGCTGATGCCCGTGATCAGGTTGAACAGGATGACCGGGGACAGCAGCGGAAGAGTCAGGGCGAAGAACTGCCGCACCGGGCCGGCACCGTCGACGCGGGCAGCCTCGTACAGGGTCTTCGGGATCCCGCGGAGTCCGGCGAGGAAGATCAGCGCCGCGTTGCCGGCACCCATCTGCGCCAGCGCGACGATGACGAGCTTCGCGGTCGTCGGGTCGCCGAGCAGGTTCGTCGCCGGGATGCCGACGAGCTTCATGACCTGGTTCACGATGCCGGTCTGCGGGTTGACGAGCACCACGAAGATGAACGCCAGCGCGAACGTCGGGATGAGCGACGGGATGTACAGCGCCGTGCGGTACCAGCCGATCTCGCGGACGTCCTGGTTCATCGCCATCGCGATCACGATGGCGACGACGATCCCGACCGGGACCGCGATCACCGCGAAGAACAGGGTGTTGCCGACCGCGGTGTGGACCAGGGGGTCGATGAACGCCGCGACGTAGTTGCCGAACCCGACCCACGTCGCACCGTTCATGCCCGAGTACCGCGTCAGGCTGATCGCGAACGAGTACACCAGCGGGTAGCCGATGAACACGAGGACGCCGATGATCCACGGGGAGATGAACGCGAGACCGACCCGGAGCCGACGCTTCTCGGCGACCGTCCACGGGTGTTTCTCACGGGGGCGTCGACGGGGTCTCGGGACCGCGGCGTCGCGTTCCCGGACGGGCGGTGGAGCTGCGGTACCGGATCGTGTCGTCGTCGTCACGAGCGTCCCTTCGTCGTGGTCACACCGGTGTGGCCGTACGATTCAATCAAATTGATTGATGAAACCGAGGTGATGCGATGCTAGGGACCATGGACGATCCGCGTCAACCACCAGCGCACCCCGTGTTGCACCGCGGAACGAACAGCGCGCGAGTCGGCACCCTCAACCGGGCCCTCGTCCTCGACGTCGTCCGCAGGCAGGGCCCGGCCACCCGGACCGCGATCGCCGCGACCACCGGACTCACCGCGCAGACCGTGTCGAACATCGCCGCCCGGCTCCTCCGCGAAGGACTCCTCCGCCATGAAGCCCCCACCGCACCCGAGGGACCCCGCGCGCTCGGCATCGCCCCCGACGCCCGGTACGCCATCGGCCTCCACCTCGACCCCGCTCGCGTCACCGCGGTCCTGGTCGACCTCGCCGGCACCGTCCTCGCCACCGAACACCGTGACACCGGCCGCGTGGACGACCCCACGGCGACCCTCGACTCCATGGCCGCGATGACGGAACGCCTGCTCGCCGGACGGACCCGGCAGCACCGCACCACCCGGGAACGCCTCGTCGGCATCGGCGTCGCGGCACCCGGGCCGCTCGACCCGGCACGGGCGGCGCTCGCCGCACCGGTCCAGCTCCCCGGTTGGGCCGGCGTGCCCGTCGCCGAGGAGCTCGGCCGTCGCACCGGCCTGCCCGTCCTGCTCGAGAAGGACGGCGTCGCGGGCGGGCTCGGCGAGGCCTGGACCACCACGAGCACCGCGGGCCTCGTCACGGTCACGCTCGGGCACGGGATCAGTGCGGCTGTGGTCGCCGGGGGCGAGGTCGTCCGCGGGGCGACCGGCAACGCCGGCGAGTTCGGCGGAATGCCCGTGCACGCCCACGGCCGGTGGACCGCCGTCTGGGAGGCCTGCCAGCCGCTCCAGCAGGTCCGGCGCGCGATCGACGCCGGACTCCTGCCCGCCGACACCGGCACCGACTGCCCCGCCGCGGTCCGCGCCGCCTACGAGTCCCTCTGCGCCGATCCCGATGGTGCACCCCTGGTCGCGGCCGGCGGAGCGGCCCTCGGCTCAGCGCTGGCCCACGTCGTCGAACTCCTCGACGTCACCGACGTCGTGATCGGCGGCAGTGCGGCCATCGCGGGCGGCGAGGTGTTCCTCGACGCGGTCCGCACGAGCCTGGCGGGCCGCCTGCCGGACGCGCCGCGGATCGCCGTCGAGCCGACCACGCACGGCGAACAGGCCGTCGCCCGCGGTGCGGCGTGCGCGGTCCTCGCGACGGCGCTCGACGCGCGCGCGCCGGAGGAGACCGCCTCGCGTGTCGCGACGGCCCGCGGGCCGCGGGCCCGCAGCATCGCGCACCCCTGGTGAGCCGGCGCGGTCCGGTGGGTGCGGCCCTGGTCCGGCACCGGTCGGGAGGCGCGGTGCGCGTCCCGACCTGCACCGCACCTCCCGGCCTGGTCGCCGTCACCGCCCCGTCCACGTTCGCGGACCGCGTGACGTCCCGAGACGGCGACCGTCGCGACGCGACCCGCGGAGGACGTAGCGTCGTCCCATGACCACGACGACGCCGACCGCACCCGACTTCCAGGCCGCGTGGAGCGCCTGGCACGAGGCTCACGAGCGTTCCCGTGCGAGCGAGCACGGGTTCCTGGCGATCACGAGCATCCGTTGGCTGACCAGCACGCCGGAGCGGTTCGATGACGCTCCCGGGACGTGGTCCACTTCGGACGACGGGCCCGTGGTGGTGCTCGCCGAGGGGGAGTCGATCGAGGTCGACGGCGTCCGGGTCACCGGGACGCACCGCTTCGGACCACTGCCGGAACGGTCGAGCACGTCCGTCGTGTGGCAGGACGGGGACGAGACCGTGGTCGTCGAGGTCGCCCGCCGCGGTGGCAGTGACGTCATCCGGCCGCGCCACCCCTCGAACGCGACGCGGGTGTCGTACCCGGGAACGCCGTCGTACGAGCCGGACACCGCCTTCGTCGTCGACGCGCGCTTCGAGCCGTTCGAGACGCCGCGCTCGGTGACGGTGGGGTCCGTCGTTGACGGGCTGCAGCACGTGTACGAGGCGCCGGGCGTGCTGACGTTCGACCTCGACGGGCCGCGGTCGCTCCTGGCGTTCAACGGGCACGGGGACGGGTTGCACGTGCTGTTCACCGACCGGACGAGCGGGGTGACGACCTACGCGGCCAACCGGAGCCTGGACATCGCGGCGCCGGACGCCTCCGGTGCGACGACGATCGACTTCAACCGGGCGACGAACCTGCCGTGCGCGTACACCGAGCACGCGACGTGCCCGCTGCCGCCGGCGGAGAACCGGCTCGACGTGGCCGTGGAGGCGGGGGAGCGGCTGCCGGTGTGAGGCGGGCGGGCGCCGGGTGCGGGTGACGGGCCCGGGCGGTGCGGACTCGAAACGACACTGTCGATGTCGTACGACGTCGGCGGTGTCGTTGCTTGCGTGCGCGGGCTGTTGCGCGCGCTCGGTTGCGACGAGTCCGATGTCGTACGACGTCGGAGTCGTCGTACGGCAGCGGCGCCCTCCCGCCCGCCCGGCAGCCCGCGCGAGCGCTCAGGGCACCCGGACGCGGGACCACCCGCTCGCCGCCCGCCACGCCTGCGGGTCGAACGTGAACACGCTGCCCATGCCCGGCTGGTCGAGCGCGCGGGAGATCGGCACGCCGCGCAGGTCGGCGAGCAGCAGCGCCCCGACGGCACCGTGCGAGACGATCGTGACGTCGCCGTCGGTGGTCAGCGCCCGGACCGCCCTGACGATGCGCGCCTGGGCGTCGACCGCCCGCTCCCACCCGCGCACCGAGCCTTCCGGTGCGGCGAAGAAGGCGTCGACGACCACGTCGAACTCGTCGAGCGGCAGGTAGCCCGTCGCACTGCGGTCGATCTCACCGAGTGCGGCGTCCGTCGAGGGGACGAGCCCGACCGCCTCCGCGACGACCGCAGCGGTGTCGATCGCCTTCCGCTCGGTGCTCGACACGATGCGCCGGACCCCGGGGCACCAGGCGACGGCAGCGGCCCCCGCGGCGCGGGCACGGCCGTCGGTGGAGAGCCCCCACGACTCGATCGGCCGCGCGGGGTCCACGACGACCTCGGCGTGGGTCAGGAAGAACGAGGGCACGGCGTCACTCCAGGTCGTCGGCGGCCGACGGGTCCACGATCCGCACGCCGTCGACCTCGCCGATCCGGGCGATGAGCAGGGACCCCTCGGCCCGGCCGGCGACGTCGATCCGGACCGCGGTGGCGTCGGCCCGGTCGGTGTCCTGCTGCACGAGTCGGGCGACCCGCCACCCGCCGGCCGTGACGAGGGCGAGCACGGCCGGGAGCACCCCGCGCCCGGCGTCGTAGACCACGTCGAGCGTCATCGACTGCTCGGCGGAGCGGGACAGCGCCCGGACGATCGCGGTGTAGCCGAACACCACGACGAAGTGCAGGGCGGTGACGACCAGTGCGAGCAGCCAGAGTCCGGCTCCCGCGGCCATGCCGATCGCCGCCGTCTCCCACACCGCGGCCGCCGTGGTCAGCCCGCGGACCGCTCCGCGTCGGGTGAGGATGAGCCCGGCGCCGAGGAACCCGACCCCGGAGACGATCTGCGCGGCGACACGGGACGGGTCGAGCACGACGTGGTCCGGCACGAGGACGTCGCTGAACCCGTACTTGCTCACGAGCAGCATGAGGGCGGACGCGGTCCCGACGATCGCCTGCGTGCGGATGCCGGCGCTCTTCGACCGGAGCTGGCGCTCGAGGCCGATGAGCGACGCGAGGGCGAACGCGAGCAGGACCTCGCCGATCTGCACCCACCCCTGTCCGGCGAGCGGTTCGGTGAGGTGTTCGATCGTCACGCCGACCGACGGTACTCCCACCGCCACGCGGGGTAACACGCCGTCGTCGTTCGCAACAGACGATCGGGGCCGGTGCAGTGCTGCCTAGGGTCGCACCAGACGGACTCCGGGAGGAACGATGACCACAGCCCCGTTCGCGATCGCGATCGAACTCGACGGCGACGGCGCACACCCCGCAGCGTGGCGGGCGGTCGACCACGCGCCGACCGACCTGCTCAGCGGGAGGCGCATCGCCGCCACCGTGCGGGCTGCCGAGCGAGCGGGGTTCACCGTCGTGACGTTCGAGGACGCCGCGGTCCCGCCGGGCACGTCGACCGGCAGTGGTGTCGCCGGCCGGATCGACGCGGTCCAGCGTGCGGCCTTCGCGGCCCCGCTGACGTCGGCGATCGGTCTCGTCCCGGTCGCCCCCGCGGTGTACACCGAGCCCTTCCACGTCTCGACGCAGCTCGCCACCGCCGACCTGGCCTCCGACGGCCGTGTCGGGTGGATCGCGGACACCGACCCCGACCCGCGCTCCGCAGCGGTGTACGGACGCGCACCGGTCGACGCCGCCGAGGCCGTCGCGACCGCCACCGACGCGATCGAGGTCGTCCGTCAGCTCTGGGACAGCTGGGAGGACGACGCCGTCATCCGGGACACCACGACCTGGCGGTACGTCGACCGGGACCGCCTGCACCGGGTGACCGCCGAGTCGCCCCGGTTCTCCGTCGCCGGACCGAGCATCATCCCGCGGCCGCCGCAGGGGCAGCTGCCCGTGTTCGCCCCGTTGGCCGGCGGACTGCCCGCCGGCACCGACGTCGCCCTCGTCACCTCGAGTGCGCAGGCCACCCGTCTGGTCGCGACCGAGGCCGGCGCCGCGCAGGTGTGGCTCGAGCTCGAGGTCGCCCTCGACCGTGCCGGTGTCCCCGCCGCCCGCCGGGTCGCCGACCTCGACGCGCACGAGCCGTGGGCACCAGGAACCGTCGGGCGGTACGTCGGCGACGCCGCCGGCCTCGTCGACCTGCTCACCGACCTCGCCGGCCAGGTCGACGGCGTGCGGCTCCACCCCGCGGTCCTGGACGACGACCTCGACGAGATCGGTCGCGCCGTGCTGCCCGCCCTCCGCGAGGCCGGGCTCTTCCGGTCGCCCCGTCCCGGTGACCGGCTGCGGGACGTCCTCGGGCTCCCGGCCGCGGTCAACCGCCACACCGCCGCCCGCACCGCCGCCCTCGAGGAGGTCACCGCATGAGCACCACGACCCCGCGCAACCAGATCCAGTTCGGCGTCTTCTTCCAGGGCGTCAACTCGACGACGATCTGGACCGAGCCGGAGTCCGGCTCGCAGACGGCGTTCGAGTCCTTCCGCCGCATCGCGCAGACCGCCGAGCGTGGACTCTTCTCGGCGTTCTTCCTCGGCGAGGGGCTGCGTCTCCGCGAACACCTCGGGCAGGTGCACGACCTCGACGTCGTCGGCCGTCCGGACGCCCAGACGCAGCTCGCCGCCCTCGCCGCGATCACCGACAGGATCGGCCTCGTCGCCACCCAGAACACCACCTACAACGACCCGGTCGACCTCGCGCACCGGCTGCAGAGCCTCGACCTGCTGTCCGGCGGGCGGGCGGCCTGGAACGTGGTCACGACCGACAACGCCTGGACCGGCGCGAACTTCCGCCGTGGCGGCTACCTCGACCACGCCGACCGGTACACCCACGCCGAGCGGGTCGTCGAGACGGTCCGCGCCGTCTGGGACTCGTGGGACGACGACGTCGTCGCCTCCGGCCGTGACGCGGCGAACTGGGCGGACCGTTCGGGCGTCCACGTCGTCGAGCGCGACCTCGGGCACTACGCCGTCCGCGCCGAGGGACGGCTCCCGCGCAGCGCCCAGGGACACCCGGTGCTCTTCCAGGCGGGCGACTCCGACGAGGGGCGCGACTTCGCCACCAGGGCCGCCGACGTCATCTTCAGCGCGCACCCCGAGTTCGAGGACGCCAAGGCCTTCGCCGCGGACATCCGCCGTCGCACCCTCGCGGCAGGCCGCCCCGAGGACGACGTGAAGATCTTCCCCGGTCAGCAGTTCGTCCTCGCGGACACCGACGCCGAGGCCGAGGAGAAAGCGCGCTGGGTCGCCGAGCACCAGATAACACCGGCCACGGCGATCGCCTACCTCGAGAACATCTGGGGCACGTCGCTGCAGACCTACGACCCGGACGGCCCGCTGCCGGACATCGACCCCGTCGTCGAGGTCACCGGTTCGACGCGCGGCTCCGGCTTCCAGTTCCAGAAGTCGCAGGAGCTCGCGACGCAGTGGCGGGCACTGTCCGAGGCCGAGGGGCTCTCGATCCGCCAGCTCGTCACCCGCGTCGGCGTCCGTCGCGGCGGCATCGTCGGCGGCTACTCGAGCGTCGCGGACCGGCTCGCCGAGTACGCCGACGCCGGGGCCGTGCACGGGTTCAACGTCTCGCCGTGGCTCGTCCCGTCCGGCCTCGACGACATCGTCGACCGCCTCGTGCCACTCCTGCAGGACCGTGGCGTCTACCCGACGGAGTACCGCGGCGACACGCTGCGCGAGCACCTCGGCCTGCGCGGTCCGCTGACGCGACGCGCGGTCGCCTGACGCGGGCCGGTCCCGGAGAGCGGCGCACGGCCGTCGCGGCGACCGACCGCCGGCCTGGAGGCGCGGTGCGGGCCCGCCCCGTGCCTCCCGACCGTCAGGGGTTCGCCGTAGGGTGAGCGCGTGGAGTTCCCGGGGGAGGCGGCCGGCGCGCGTGACGCGTCGACCTCTCCGGGGTCACCCCGGGGCACGCAGGACCAGCAGGACGACACGCCCCGAGCGGGACGGCGCGCTCCGCGCGCGACGCCGCACGGAGGCACCGACGGGTCCCCCGGGAACCCCACGCCCCTGTCCGTCGTCGCCGGCGCCCTCGCGGACGCGTTCCTGACCGCGGAGCACTGGGGACCGGACGACCTGACCGCTGCCGGCTGGGCGGTGGTGGGCGTCGAGCGTGCCTACGTCGGGCTCGCGGTCGCGGCGGCCCTCGCCGCGTACCCACGGCCACCCGTGGACGCACCGCGACAGCTCGCGGCGGTGCTCGCAGCGGCACCGCGGCTCGCCGAACTGCACCGGGCACGCGAGGCCCGCCGGCCGGTCCGGATCACCGCGCGCCGGGCGACCGCGGTCCGGGCACGACCGGAGACCGCGTCCCGACTGCTCGTCGACACGCTGCCGGAACTCGCGCGCGAACTCGACCTGACCGTCGGCCGGCTGCTCTGGCTCGCAGACACCCGTGCGTGGAACCGACGACCGGGTCCGTCCAGCCCGCTCCACCACTACCGCGCGGAGTGGATCCGTCGGCCCGGGCGGACGCCGCGGTTGCTCGAGAAGCCGATGGACCTGCTCCGCCGGACGCAGCGGACCATCCTCGACGAGCTCCTCACCGCGCTGCCGGTGCACGACGCGGCGCACGGCTTCGTCGGTGGTCGGAGCGTCGTGACCGGAGCCGCAGTGCACACCGGGCAGCAGGTCGTCGTCACGGCCGACCTGACGTCGTTCTTCGCGAGCGTCACCGCGCCCACCGTGTACGGGGTCTTCCGTTCGGCGGGCTTCGCGGAGCCGCTCGCGCACGTCCTCACCGGCGTCTGCACGCACCGGGTGCCGGTGCACGTCCTCAGCGCGATGCCGGACGGCGGCAGCCCGGAGGAACGGCAGACCCTGCGCGGGATGCTCCGGGAAGCACACCTGCCGCAGGGCGCACCGACCTCACCGGCGCTCGCGAACACCGCGCTCCGGCACCTCGACGCGCGGCTCGCGGGGTGGGCGGCCTCGGTCGGCGCGGTCTACACCCGGTACGCCGACGACCTGACGTTCAGCGGCGACGACCGGCTCGCGGCACGACCGGACGCGTTCCTCCGCGGGGTCGACCGGATCGTGACGGAACAGGGACTCCGGCTGAACCCGTCGAAGAGCCGGGTGCGGCGGCGGGGCTCGCGGCAGTCGGTCACCGGGGTCGTCGTCAACGACCGGACAGCACCCGGTCGGCGCGAGGTCGACCGGCTGCACGCGATCCTGCACAACGCCGCCGTGCACGGCCCGGCCTCGCAGAACCGTGCGGGTCACCCCGACTTCCGCGCGCACCTGCTCGGACGGATCGGGTGGGTTGAGCAGGTCCACCCCGGACGCGCACGGCGGTTGCGCGACGAGTTCGCCCGCATCGTCTGGTGATGGCGGTCCGTCCGCGCGCGGGTGTGACGCCGGATTGCGGTGGGCACGAGCCGGACGCCTGCCCGCCGGTAGCGTGCCGCCATGTGCCCGAGTGAGATCCCGGCCGACGCCCGCTACGAGGAACTGATCGCGCCGCTCCGACCGGTGATCGACCGGATCGCCGTCGACGCCCGGCAGCGGGAACGCGAGGAACGGCTCGCCACCGACCAGCTCGGGTGGCTCGTCGACGCCGGGTTCGCCCGCTGGCGCACCCCGGTCGAGTGGGGCGGGGTCGGTGCCCGCCTGTCGGACGTCTTCCGCGCGATCGCCGAGATCGCCGAGGTCGACCCGAACCTCGCGCACGTGTGGCGGAACCACTTCTCGTTCATCGAGGACCGGGTGCACGCCGAGGGGAGCCCGTTCGACCAGGAGATCGTCGCGCGACTCGGGGGCGGCGAGTTCGTCGGCGGCGGGTGGAGCGAGACCCCGAACACCGCAGGCGTCGACATCACCACCCGGATCACCCGCGACTCGGACGGCGGCTGGCGCGTGACCGGCCGGAAGTTCTACTCGACCGGCAGCGTCTACGCGCGGTGGATCACGGTGCTGGCGCTCGACGACACCGGAGCGCGGTTCATCGCACTCGTGGACGCCCGGGACCCGGGCGTGCAGATCGGCGACGACTGGGACGGCTTCGGGCAACGGATCACCGGCAGCGGGAGCGTGGCGTACACCGACGTGCGGGTCCCCGACGAGCGGGTGCTGCCGTACGCGACGCGCTACCCGTACCAGGAGCAGTACTACCAGACGGTGATGCACGCGATCCTCGTCGGCATCGGGCGGGCGTCGCTCCGTGAGGGGATCGCGGCGCTGCGCTCCCGAGCCCGCGGGCACCACAACGGCACCGCCGAGGACCCGACGCAGGACCCCGAGCTGCTCGGCACGATCGGCACCGTCGCTGCCCGGGTGTACGCCGCCGACGCCGCGTTCACCGCGAGCCTCGGGCCGGTGGACGCCGCCGTCGACCGGCACACGGAACTCCGGGCGACCGGGGCGGACCCGTCGACGGACCCCGTCCTGCGCGCCGCCCTCGAGCGGAGCTGGATCGCGGTCGCCCAGGCGCAGACGGTCGTCACCGACGCCGTGCTCGACGCGACCACGCTCGTGTTCGACGCCCTCGGGTCGAGCGGCACCTTCCGCTCCCTGGGCCTCGACCGGCACTGGCGGAACGCCCGGACCCTGGCGTCCCACAACCCGCGCGTGCACAAGCGGCGCATCGTCGGCGACCTGCTCGTGAACGGCGCCAGTCCGCTCGACCGGGCGTAACCCGCCGTCACGAGGCGCAACCCGACGACACCTGCACCCGGCGAGCCCGCTCCGCCCCGTACGGTCGTCGGCAACGGCCCGCCACGGACGCAGGGGAGGCGGGGTGGCGGGCCGCTCTGCACGCAACGAGCGCGCGTACCGAACGCTCGCACCGGGAGGGGCCCACCGTGACCGAGACACCCGCACCGACGATCGTCACCGTGCCGGACGCCGACCTCGCAGCGGCCGCTGCCCGACCCGGCGGGATCGCCCGGCTCGCCGACCGGATCCGGGCCTCCGGTGCCGTGGCCGTCGCGATCGGCACCGACCGCTTCGACCTCGAACGCGGTCGTGGTCACCGACTCGACCCGACGACGGCGGCGCTCGCCCTCGGCCGTGCGCTGCCCACGCACGGGCTGCTCGTCGCGGCGGCACCCACCCGGGAGCACCCCTACAACGTCGCCCGCCGGGTGCTGTCCCTCGACCACGTCCTGGACGCCCGGGTCGGACTCGTCGTCGGCGCGCGGGACCACAGGCTTCCGGTGACGGCTGAGCAGCACGACGTGGCCGAGTTCGCCGAGGTCGTGCGCGGCCTCTGGCGGACGTGGCCCCTCGACAGCATCGTCGGCGACCGCGAGGCGGGCCGGTTCGCCGACACCACGCGGATCCGCCCGCTCGACCACGACGGCGGACCGGGCGGCTACCGGGTCCGCGGGCCGCTGACGACGCCGTCGAGCCGGCAGGGCGAACCCGTCCTCGCGGTCTGGCACGACGTCGCGTACGAGGGCGCCGACCTGGTGCTCGGTGCCCACCGCGACGACACCGGCGTCGCGCACCCGCTCATCCCGTTGCCGGCCGCGGCCGACGTGTCGGAGTCGAGCCGCGCCTCCAGTCCGACGACCGACACGGCGACCGACCGACGGACGCTCCGCGACCTGCTCGGCCTGCCCGTCCCCGCGACGGTCGGCGCATGAGCGCCGACGCCGGGCTCGTCCTCGGGGTCAACCTGCAGGGCTTCGGCCAGCGGCCGGCGGCCTGGCGGACCCAGGACGTCGAGCCGACCGACCTGCTCACCGCCGAGTTCTGGGGCGAGCTGGGCAGGATCGCGGAACGCGGGCTGCTCGACATGGTGTTCTTCGCCGACCACCCCGCGCTCGGCGACCCGAACGTGCGCGCGTACGGGCTGCTCGAACCGTTCGTGGCGCTCGGGGCGATCGCCGACGCGACGACCCACCTCGGGCTCGTCGGGACGGCTTCGACCACCTACAACGACCCGGTGGACCTCGCCGAGCGGCTGCTGTCGCTCGACACGGTCTCCGGCGGCCGCGTGGCCTGGAACGCGGTGACGACCTACGACCGGTCGGTGTCCGCGAACTTCGGCGTCGCGACGAACCCGGAGCGCCCGGAGCGGTACGCCCGCGCCGGGGAGGTCGTCGACCTCGTCCAGGCGCTCTGGCGGTCCGCCGCCACCGGGGTCCCCGTCGACCACCACGGCGAGTTCACCGAGTTCGCGGGGGCGATCAGCGTCCCGCCCTCGGCGCAGGGGCACCCGGTGGTTTTCCAGGCCGGGGGCTCGCCGCACGGGCGGGACCTCGCTGCCCGGGTCGCCGAGGGCGTGTTCGCCGTCGAGCTGACGCCCGAGCCCGCGCGGGAGCACTACCGTGCCGTGAAGCAGGCGGCCGAGACCTACGGTCGGCGCGCGGCAGACGTGGCGATCGTCCCCGGTCTGTCGCTCGTGCTCGGGAGCACCGAGGCCGAGGCGCAGCGGCGGTTCGACGAGCTCGAAGCCCTCGCCCCGGACGGGTACTCGCTCCGGGCGCTCGGGACGCACCTCGACGCCGACCTCACCGACCTCGACCCCGAGGCGCCGATCCCCGCGGCGATCCTGGACCGCGAGGTCGACCCCGTGACGTACGGCCCCTCGCTCGGGTACCACGAGACCGTCGTCCGCTGGGTCCGCTCCCACAACACCTCCCTGCGAGAGGTCCTGCGCGGCTTCGGCGGGTACGGCGCCCGGATCGTCGTCGGCACGCCGGAGCAGGCAGCCGACACGATCGAGGAGTGGTACCGGACCGGGGCCGCCGACGGGTTCAACCTGATGATCGACGAGTTCCCGCGCGGCCTCGAGACCGTGGTCGACGAGCTCGTACCGATCCTGCAGCGTCGCGGAGTGTTCCACCGCGAGTACGAGGACGTCACGTTGCGCGGGCGGCTCGGCGCGCGGGCGCGCGGGCTGTAGGCGCCCGCGGCGGGCGGGCCGGCGTCCGCAGTGTGCGAGGTTCCGCCCACGGTGGGAGTCCCGGCGCCTCGCACCACGCGCGGAACCTCGCACCGCACGTCGCCCTCGCACCGTGCGAGGGCGCAGCCCCGCGCGCGCGTGACGTCGTGTGACGCCGCGGCGACGGCACCGCGTCACACGACGCAACGCCCGGTCACGCTCCGCAACACCCGTCGTCCCCGGGCCCGGTCGGTCATAGCGTCGCCACCATGACCGACTACCTCGACCGCGAGCACGACAAGACCTTCACGAAGGTCTACAAGCAGCAGACCCCGGACATCCTCAAGGCCTTCGTCCAGTTCGACGAGTCGGTGTTCCAGCCCGAGGGCCGCGAGATCCCGCTGAAGTACCGGGAGCTCATCGCGCTGGCGGTCGGCATCACCACGCAGTGCGTCTACTGCATCGACGGCCACAGCCAGCGCGCGGTGAAGGCCGGCGCGAACGAGGCCGAACTCGCCGAGGCCGCCTGGGTCGCCACGGCCATCCGCGCCGGCGGTGGGTTCGCCCACGGCCGCCTCGGCTTCAAGTTCGGCGCCGACGCCGCGACTCCCGCCCCGCACGAGCACTGACCACCGACCACACCCGACGGAAGCGCACCCCATGCCCGACCGCATCACCCTCGTCACCGCCCTGCAGGGCGCCGGCTGGCACCCCGCCGCCTGGCGCACCGCCGGCCCCGCGGCGCAGCGCCTCACCAGCCTCCGGCACTGGCGCGACGTCGTCGTGGAGCAGGACCGACTCGGCGTCGACGCCGTCACGATCGAGGACTCCTTCACCGCCGGTCCGGTGGACGCGGCGGGTGACCTCGACACGGGCACGGTCGTCGGTCGCCTCGACGCGCTCCTCGTCGCGAACGCGGTCGCGCCCGCGACCCGCGCGATCGGTCTGGTGCCGACCGTCTCGGTGACGCACACCGAGCCCTTCCACGTCGCCACGGGCCTCCAGACCCTCGACCACGTCTCGCGGGGGCGAGCCGGGTGGCGGGTCCAGGTCAGCCCGACGCCCCGTGAAGCCGCGCTCTTCGGGCGCCGCCCCGGCGGCGACACCGCCGGCGACCTGTTCGACGAGGCGCGCGAGGTCGCCGAGGTCGTCTCGCGACTCTGGGACAGCTGGGACGACGACGCGATCATCCGCGACGTGACCACCGGCCGGTTCATCGACCGCGACCGCATCCACAACGCGGAGTTCGAGGGCTCCTTCGTCTCGGTCCACGGCGCGTCGATCGTGCCGCGGTCGCCGCAGGGTCGACCGCCGGTCCTCTCGCTGGCGCACCGCGCCGACGCGGCCGCGTTCGCCGTCGACGCTGCGGACGTCGTGCTGGTCACGCCCGGGTACGGCGGCCTGGAGGCACGGGACGCGCTGGCACTCGTCCGTGACGCTGAGCAGGCGGCCGGTTCTGACGTCCGTCGTCCGGTCCTCGCCGACCTCGCGGTGCTCATCGGGTCGTCGGCGGCCGAGGCCGCCGATCAGCTCGCAGCGCTCGACGCCGCCGCGGGTGTGCCGTACGCGGTCGGGTCCGGGTCCGACACGTCCGTGCTGGCCACGACCGTGCCCGAGCTCGTGACGCTGATCGGTGACCTGCGGGACCTCGAGTTCGCCGGCGTCAGGCTCCGCCCGCTGCGCATCCCGCTCGATTCCACGGCGATCGCCCGCGAGCTCGTCCCCGCGCTCGTCACGGCCGGCCTCCGCGCCGACGTGGCCTCGCGTCCCACCGCCGACCTGCGCACGCGGCTCGGCATCGCCCCGGCGGTCAGCCGGTACGCGTCCGTCTCCGGTTCCGCACCCGTGGAGGTCTCAGCATGAGCGCCAAGCGTCAGGTCCACCTCGCCGCCCACTTCCCTGGAGTCAACAACACCACGATCTGGAGCGACGACCGGGCCGAGAGCCAGATCGCGTTCTCGTCGTTCGAGCACTTCGCCCGGAACGCTGAGCGCGGGCTGTTCGACTACCTGTTCCTCGCCGAGGGCCTGCGGCTCCGCGAGCAGAAGGGCCGCATCCACGACCTCGACGTCGTCGGGCGCCCGAACACGCTCGCGATCCTCGCCGCCCTCGCCGGGGTCACCGATCACATCGGGCTCGTCGGCACGCTGCAGACCACGTTCAACGAGCCGCTCGAACTCGCGAAGCAGCTCGCGACGCTCGACCACCTCACCGACGGACGCGCCGGCTGGAACGTCGTGACCAGCTCGGACGCGTTCCACGGCGCGAACTTCCGTCGAGGCGGATTCCTCGACCACGCCGACCGGTACACGCGGGCGGCGGAGTTCATCGAGCTGTCCCGTGAGCTCTGGGACTCGTGGGAGTCCGACGCAGTGGTGGCGGACCCGGCCGCCGCCGGGCTCGCGCGTGGCCCCTTCGCCGACCGCTCCCGCATCAGCGACGTCGACCACCACGGCCCCCAGTTCGACGTCACCGGGACGTTCCCGGTGCCGCGGAGCCCGCAGGGGCACCCGGTGGTCGTGCAGGCCGGCGACTCCGACGAGGGGCGTGACCTCGCCGCGGCGCACGCCGAGGTGATCTTCTCGCTGCACACCGAGTTCGACGACGCGAAGTCCTACTACGACGACATCACGGCGCGACTCGAGCGCGTCGGCCGCTCGAAGGACGAGCTGCACATCCTGCCGGCGTCGACCTTCGTCCTCGGTGACACGCCGGCGGACGCCGCCGAGCGGGCCCGGGCGATCCAGCGCGCCCAGGTCAGCCCGGCCACGGCGATCGCGTTCCTCGAACAGGTGTGGAACCGCGACCTGTCCGGGTACGACGTGAACGGCCCGCTGCCCGACGTCGAGCCGGACCTCGACGGCGTCGCGATCACCCGCGGCCGCGCCCGGCACACCCGCGACGTCCCCGCGCTCGTGCAGTCCTGGCGTGACCTCGCTGCTGCGGAGAAGCTGTCGATCCGTGACCTGGTCATCCGCGTGTCGACGCGCGGCGGGTTCGTCGGGACGCCGTCGCACATCGCCGCCGAGATCGACCGGTACGTCCAGGAGCGCGCGACCGACGGCTTCGTCGTCGTCCCGCACACCAACCCGTACGGCCTCGACGAGTTCGTCGACACGGTCGTCCCGCTGTTGCAGGAGCGCGGCGTGTACCGGGAGTCCTACACCGAGGGCGCGACGCTCCGCGAGACGCTCGGCCTGCCGGGGAACATCCGAGACCGCCGGGGGGTCCTCGCGTGACGGCGCTCGGCTGGACGCCCGCACGGACGGCGGTGGCGGCGTGACCCGGTACGTGCTCTCGCGCATCGGGCAGGCGGTGCTCGTGCTCTGGGCGGCGTGGACGATCTCGTTCTTCGTCCTGTACGTCCTGCCGAGCGACCCCGCCCGGATCATGCTCGGTCCGGACGCCACCGACGTGACGCAGGCGCAGCTCGACGCCCTCCGACACCAGTACGGACTCGACCAGCCCGTGCTCGTGCAGTACTTCCAGCACCTCGGTTCACTGCTGACCGGCGACCTCGGTCGCTCGATCGGCGTCGGACGACCCGTCACCGAGGTCATCGGCGAAGCCGTCGGGCCGACCGCGCAGATCGCCGTCGTCGGCCTGCTGCTCGCGATCGTGTTCGGCGGTGGCGTCGCCGTGCTGGCGACGTGGACCCGGAACCGCGCCCTCGGCCAGTTCCTGCTCCAGCTGCCCCCGATCGGCGTCGCCGTGCCCGGCTTCTGGTTCGCCCTGCTGCTCGTGCAGTGGTTCTCGTTCGGCCTGCACGTGTTCCCGGCGTTCGGCGGCGAGGGACCGTCGTCGGTCGTCCTGCCGGCGATCACCCTGGCGCTGCCCACCGGTGCGACGATCGCCCAGCTGCTGTCGAAGTCCCTGGTCGCGACGCTCCGTGAGCCGTACGTCGACACCGCGTACGCCAAGGGCGCCGGACGGTGGCGGGTGCAGCTCCGGCACGCGCTGAAGAACGCCGCGCTGCCGGCACTCACCGTGACCGGCCTCATCGTCGGACAGCTGTTCTCCGGCACCGTCGTCACCGAGACGGTGTTCTCCCGCCCGGGCCTCGGCCGGGTCACCGCGACCGCCGTGCAGGGGCAGGACATCCCCGTCGTGCAGGGCATCGTGCTCGTCGCCGCGGCGATCTTCGTCGTCGCGAACCTCGTCGTCGACCTCGTGTACCCGCTCCTCGACCCGCGGGTCGTCCTGGCGGGGAGCCGCCGGAAGCTGCGGGAGCAGGACTGCGCGACGCCGGGTGCCACCCCGTCCGACGCCACCGAACCGAAGGCGGTCCCCGCATGACCGAGACCACGCAGCTCGCGATCGGCCGTCCCGCGTCGCTCGTCACCGACCGCGTCCCCGGCGGCGCGACCGCACTCCGGGGCCTCGTCGCCCGGCCGACGCTCACCGTGGCGGTCCTCTGGCTCGCGCTCGTCGTCCTCGCCGCGCTGCTCCCCGGAGCCCTGAGCCACCACGACCCGCTCGCCGCGGACCCGGCCGTGAAGCTCACCGCGCCGGACGCCGCGCACTGGTTCGGCACCGACCAGCTCGGCCGCGACCTGTACGCCAGGGTCGTGCACGGCACCGCGCTCACCCTGCAGGCGGCGATCCTCGCGACCCTCATCGGGCTCGTCGGCGGCTCGGTGTTCGGGCTCCTCGCCGGGTTCGTCGGCGGGGTGGTCGACACGGTGCTCATGCGCGTCGCGGACGTCCTGCTCGCCATCCCGAGCCTGCTGCTGTCGTTGACGATCGTCACCGTCCTGGGGTTCGGCACCGTGAACGTCGCGGTGGCGGTCGGCGTCGCGAGCATCGCCACCATCGCCCGGATCATGCGCTCCGAGGTCGTCCGCGTCCGCACCGCCCAGTACGTCGAGGCGGCCACCGCGAACGGGAACCGCTGGTGGCGGGTGCTCCTGGTGCACGTGCTGCCGAACGCGGCCGGCCCCGTGCTCGTCCTCGCCGCGCTCGAGTTCGGCACCGCGATCCTCGCCGTCTCGAGCCTGAGCTTCCTCGGCTACGGTGCCCAGCCGCCGGCACCGGAGTGGGGCTCGCTCGTCTCGACCGGCCGCGACTACATCGCCACCTCGTGGTGGCTGACGACCATCCCGGGTCTCGTCATCGCGGTCACGGTGCTCGCCGGCAACCGCGTCGCCCGGGCCCTCGACACCGAACGGCGGGCCGTCCGATGAGCCTCCTCAGCATCCGCGACCTCACGGTCGCGTACGGCCACGGCCGGCACGCGCGCACCGCACTGCACGGCGTCTCCCTCGACGTCGGCCGCGGCGAACGCGTCGCGATCGTCGGCGAGTCCGGTTCGGGCAAGTCGACGACGGCGCACGCGGTCCTCCGGCTCCTGCCCGCAGCGGCCGACCTGACTGGAGGCACGGTGCGGCTCTCCGGGACCGCCGCCGGTTCAGCGGACCTCGACCTGGTCACCGCTTCCGACGCCGAGGTGCGTCGTGTCCGCGGCGTCCGGATCGGCTTCGTCCCGCAGGACCCCACCGTCTCCCTCAACCCCGTCACGCGGATCGGCCGGCAGGTCGCCGAGGTGCTCGAGATCCACGGCATCGCAACGGGGGCAGATGCACACGAGCGCGCCGTGGAGGAGCTCCGCCGCGCCGGGATCGACCGCCCGGAGCTGCGCGCGAAGCAGTACCCGCACGAGCTCTCCGGCGGCATGCGGCAGCGCGTGCTCCTCGCCATCGCGCTGATCGGCGACCCGGAACTCCTCGTCGCCGACGAGCCCACGAGCGCCCTCGACGTCACCGTGCAGCGGACGATCCTCGACCACCTCGACCGGCTCGTCGCCGAGCGGGGGACCAGCGTCCTCTTCATCACCCACGACCTCGGGGTCGCCGCAGACCGGGCCGACCGGATCGTCGTGATGTCCGAGGGCCGGATCGTCGAGCAGGGCACCCCCGCCGAGGTGCTCGGCGCACCCCGCGAGGCCTACACCCGCGCGCTCATCGCAGCGGCGCCCAGTCTCGACGACGTGACCGTGTCCGTGGGAGCCGCCCCGCGCCTCCAGGCCGACCCTGCGGACCCGCTCGTCGTCGCGACCGGCCTGCGGAAGTCCTTCGCCCGCGTGGCCGCCGTCGACGGCGTCGACGTGACCGTCCCGCGCGGCCGCACCCTCGCGCTGGTGGGGGAGTCCGGGTCCGGGAAGTCGACGACGGCACGGCTCGTGCTCGGTCTCGAGCGCGCCGACGCGGGCACCGTCCGGTTCGACGGCGACGACGTGACCGCGGCCCGCGGTGCGGCGCTGCGGGCGTACCGGCGCCGCGCGCAGATCGTGCAGCAGAACCCGTACGCGGCCCTGCACCCGCGGCTGTCGGTCGGGTCGATCATCGCCGATCCGCTGGCGGCGTTCGGCATCGGCACCAGGCGGTCCCGTGCGGCCCGCGCCGCGGAGTTGCTCGACCTCGTGGCCCTGCCCGCCTCGGCGGCGGCACGTCGACCGTCGGAGCTGTCGGGCGGTCAGCGGCAGCGCGTCGCGATCGCCCGGGCCCTCGCGCTCGACCCGTCGTTCGTCGTCCTCGACGAACCGGTCTCGGCGCTCGACGTGTCCGTGCAGGCGCAGATCCTCGACCTGCTCGCGTCACTGCAGGAGACACTCGGCGTCTCGTACCTGTTCATCTCCCACGACCTCGCCGTCGTCCGCCGCATCGCCCACGAGGTGTCCGTCCTCCGGGGCGGGCGCGTGGTCGAGCACGGCGGTGTCGCCGACGTCCTCCACCACCCGCAGCACGAGTACACCTGTGCCCTGCTCGACGCGATCCCCGGACGATCCCGGCGGGTCGCACCCGACCCCGCAGGCGTCGTCGTCGACGGCGCTGCCGCACCCGAAGGAGTCTCATGACCATCCACCGCACCCCGATCCGTCTGGTGGCCGCGATCGCGGCCGGCACCGCGGCGGCCCTGGTGATGGCCGGCTGCTCGTCGGGCAGCACCGCGTCGTCGTCCTCGTCGTCGAAGCCGGTCGACGGCGGGTCGCTCACCTACGCGATCGCGAACGACCCGATCACGCTCAACCCGACGGGCACCGGCGCCGGCAACGACACGCTCGCCATCACCCGGCAGCTCGTCGACTCGCTGCTCTGGCAGGACCCGTCCGACGGCTCGCTCAAGCCCTGGCTCGCGACGAAGTACTCGGCGAACGCCGACGCCACCGCGTTCACGTTCGACCTGCGCTCCGGTGTGACCTTCTCCGACGGGTCGGCGTTCGACGCGACCGCGGTCAAGGACACGTTCGACGACATCGCGAAGGCCGGTGCGTCGAGCACCGCCGCCGCGTACTTCTCCGGCTACCGGGAGACGAAGGTCATCGACGACGACACCGTCGAGGTCGACTTCACGACGCCGAACGCCGCGTTCCCGAACGCCACCGCGTCGGTCGCGCTCGGCATCATCGCGCCGAAGACGACCGAGACGCCGTTCGACGACCGGGCCGACGGCAAGGCCGTCATCGGGACCGGGCCGTTCACCCTGTCGTCGTACACGAAGAACACCTCCACCGTCCTCACGAAGCGCAAGGACTACGACTGGGGCCCCGCCGCGCGGTCGAACGCCGGCGCGGCGCACCTGTCCAAGGTGACGTTCCAGGTCGTCCCGGAAGCGAGCGTCCGCACCGGCAGCCTGCAGTCCGGTCAGCTCGACGCCATCAGCAGCGTGCAGCCGAGCGACGTCGACACGCTGCAGTCGCAGTACGAACTCGTCACCCGCGCGAACCCCGGGCAGGTGTTCGGTCTCACGTTCAACCAGAAGCGCCCGCTCGTGTCCGACCTCGTCGTCCGCAAGGCGATCGCGCAGGCCGTCGACCCGAAGACCGTGCGGGACACGTCCCTGAACGACCTGTTCAAGGTCGCGACCTCGGTGCTCGGCTCGACCACCCCGGGCTACACCGACACCTCGTCGGCGATCTCGTACGACCCCTCCGCGGCGAAGAAGGCGCTCGAAGCAGCCGGGTGGGAGAAGGGATCGGACGGCATCCGCGCGAAGGACGGCCAGAAGCTGCAGCTCAAGCTCATCTGGATCACGAACTTCGGGCCGAACCAGACCTCGCTCGAACTCATCCAGCAGGAGCTGAAGAAGGTCGGCGTCGGCCTCACCCTGGAGAGCGGCACGGTCCCGCAGTACCTCGCCAACACGACGAGCGGTGACTGGGACATCGCGTGGGACAACAACTCGCGCGCCGACGGCGACGTCCTCCGCTCGAAGTTCTCGAGCGACGGTGCCCAGTCGATCGGTGCCGGCGACGGCACGCTCGACGCCCTGTTCACGAAGGAGCTCTCGCAGTCGTCAGGCACCGACCGCACCGCCACGTTCGCGGCGATCCAGGAGCGGATCGCCTCGCAGGTGGACTTCGTCCCGGTGCACGAGCTCACGAGCATCATCGCCACCGCCAAGGACGTGCACGGCATCGCGTTCGGCGCGGACACCCGCCTCGACCAGCTCACCGGTGCCTGGAAGGACGCAGCATGACCGCCGTTCCCCTGTCGATCCTCGACCTCGTCCCGGTCAGCGCCGGGTCCACCGCCGCGCAGGCGCTGCACCGGACGGTGGACCTCGCGCAGCACGCCGAGCGTGCCGGGTACGCCCGGTACTGGCTCGCCGAGCACCACCTCAACCCCGGCGTCGCGGGCAGTGCGCCGAACATCGTGATCGGCGCCGTGGCCGCCGCGACCTCGACGATCCGGGTCGGCAGCGCGGCGACCCTGGTCGGCAACGTCCGCGGGCTGCAGACCGCCGAGACGTTCGGCACGCTCGCGGCGCTGTACGGGCCGCGGATCGACCTCGGTCTCGGCCGGTCCGGTGCCCCCGCGCCCGGTACCCCGAAGCCGCCGTCCCTCGCGCCGCGCGAGGACGAGGTGGTCGACGGGCTGCTCATCCCGGCACCGTTCGACTTCCGGATCGCCCCGCGCAGCCGGTTCGCGCTGCAGGGCGAGCTGCTCGGTCGGGTGCCGGGCGACGTCGACCGGTTCGAGGGCGAACTCGACCTGATCCGGGCGCTGTTCGCCGGCACGTGGTCGCACGACGGCAAGGTCGTCGAGGCGCCGCCCGCCGCCGACGCCCCGGTCGAACTCTGGATCCACGGCTCCACCGGGGGAGCGAGTGCACGGGCCGCCGGGAGTCTCGGCCTGCCCTACGGCGCGAACTACCACACGTCGCCGGGCACCGTCCTGGCGTCGGTGCAGGCCTACCGCGATGCGTTCCGGCCGGGTGTGCTCGACGCCCCGCACGTCATCGTGTCGGCGGACGTCGTCGTCGGCCGGGACACCGCCGAGGCGTCCGAACTCGCGCTCGGCTACGGCCAGTGGGTGCACTCGATCCGCTCCGGCGTCGGGGCGATCGAGTACCCGACGCCCGACTGGGCGCGGGAGCACCCGTTGGACGACGCCGCGGCGGCATCGGTCGCGGACCGCATCGCCACGCGGTTCGTCGGCGACGCCGGTACGGTCGCGGACCAGCTCGAGACGCTGCGCCGAGCGACCGGGGCGGACGAACTCCTCGTCACCACGATCACGCACGACCACGACGCGCGGGTGCGCTCCTACGAGCTGCTCGCGGCGGAGTGGGCGCGACGGGCCGACGCCGGTGCGCCGGACCGCTCTCGGTCAGCGTCAGCGTCCGCGTCCGCGACCGAGTCCGTGCCGGCCGGGGCGGTTCGCTGATGCGGTTCCAGCTGCTCGACATCGTCCCGTACCAGGAGGACCCGGTCACCGGGCACATCGTCCCGCCGTCCGAGCGCCTGGCGTCCGTCGTCGAGACCGCCCGGTTCGTCGAGGAGCTCGGGTTCGACTCCTTCGCCGTGGGGGAGCGGCACGCCGGACCGTTCCTGTCCGCCGCACCGACCGTGCTGCTCGGGGCGATCGCGGCCTCGACCTCGCGCATCCGCCTGCAGACCGGCGTCACCGTGCTGTCGATCCTCGACCCCGTCCGGGTCGCCGAGGACTACGCGACCGTCGACCAGCTCTCCGGCGGCCGGCTGGAGCTGACGGTCGGCAAGGGCAACGAGGTGCTGCAGTACCCGATCTTCGGACTCGACCTCGCCGACCAGTGGGACCTGCTGGCCGAGAAGTACGCGGCGCTGCGGGCGTTCTGGGGCCCGGCGCCCGCTGACTGGGCGGGCGGGCCCGCCACCCACCCGCAGCAGGGCATCACCACGCTGCCACGCCCCTTCCGCCCGGGAGGCCCGCGCGTCTGGCACGGCTCGGCATCGTCCACGGTGTCGGTCGAACTCGCCGCACGGTGGGGCGACCCGCTGTTCAGCGCCAACGCGATCCAACCCCTCGAGGCCTACGGCGTGCTCGTCGACCGGTACCGGCAGGCGTTCGCCGAGGCCGGGCACACCGACCGGACGCCGTACGTCGGTGCCGGGGCCGGTGCCGGCGGGATCTTCGTCGCGTCGACCTCGCAGGAGGCCAAGGCGCTCTACGGCCCGGTCTACGAGGGCCTCGTCGCGCGCCGGGACGTCCCCGGGAACAACACGCCGTTCCGCGACATCGACCACGCCGTGGCCGATGGACCGGCGCTCGTCGGAATCCCGCAGCAGGTCGTCGACAAGATCGGGCGCTTCCACGAGCGACTCGGGACGGACCTGCAGTCGGTGTCGTTGCCGACGACGCTGCCGCTGGCGGACCAGTTCGCGACGCTGGAGCGGTTCGCCGCCGACGTCGTGCCGGTGGTGCGCGCGGCGTACCCGACGACCCTCTGGACGGCTGCCGACGCGCACGGCTCGACCGTGCCTGCGGAGGCCGTCGCGGCCTGAGACGCGACGCTGCAGCGGACGGGAGGCGCGGTGCCAGCCGGCACCGCGCCTCCCGTCCGTCGTGAGCGCGCGTCCGGCGCGTGCCTGTCGGGCTGCCGACTCGATGCGACGGATCCGATGTCGTACGACGTCGGCGTTGTCGCTGTCCCGCGGTCGCGAATGCCCGCGCGTGCAACGGGTGACGGATCCGCGGTCGTACGACGTCGGTGTTGTCGCACTGAGTCCGGCGTCCGGCGAGCACGCCGCCGGCGACGGCACGCGAGTCGATCGACGCGTGCGGTGTCGGTGCGACGGTGCCGTGGGCTCGGCCGATCGGGAGTGCGGACTCGATGCGACAGATCCGATGTCGTACGACGTCGGCGTTGTCGCTGTCCCGCGGTCGCGAATGCCCGCGCGTGCAACGGGCGACCGATCCGCTGTCGTACGACGTCGGCGTTGTCGCACCGAGTCGGTCCGCCGACCCCACGCGCGACGACACCCCCGCGGCCAGGACGGCCACGGGGGTGTCGGACAGCGCGTGCGGCGTCAGCTCGCGTCGAGCGGCAGGCCCTCCGGGTTGAGCTCGGACTGCTGCACGGCCTCGTTCGACAGGTTGTACGCCTTGAGCCACTTGGCGTAGGTGCCGTCGTCGATGAGTTCGTTGATGGCCTGCTGCACCGGCGCGGCCAGCCCGTTGCCCTTCTTGGTGGTCGCCGCGATGAGCCCCTGCAGGTCGGCGCCCGCACCCGAGTACGTGCCGGCGGTCGTCGTCGCCTTGGCCGTCCCCGCGTTCTGCTTGTTCTGGTACGCGATCGTCGGGTTCGGGCCGAGGTAGCCATCGACCTTGCCGGACTGCACGGCCAGGAGCTTCGAGTTCGCGTCCGGGTAGTACTTCACGGTGATGGTCTTGCCCTGCTTCTCGAGGTCGGCCTTCCACCCGAGCAGGATCTTCTCCTGGTTCGTCCCGGAGTCGGTGGCGATCGTCTTGCCAGCGAGCACGGACGGGTCGCCGTCGAACGTCAGGCTGCTGCCCTTCTTCACCTGCAGTGCGAGGTTGTCCTGGCGGTACGAGGCGAAGTCGTACTTCTCCTTGCGCTGCTCGGTCACGGTGACGTTGGACAGGCCGACGTCGATCGAGCCGCCGTCGATGCCGACGAACAGGTTGTCCCAGGTCGCGTTCTTGACCTGCGGTTCGAGGCCGAGCTTCGCGGCGACGAGGCGACCGATGTCGGGCTCCGAACCGGTGAGGGTCTTCTGGTCGTCCCCGGTGAACGCGAGGGGCGGGTACCCGGACGGCAGGGCGCCGATGCCGATGACGAGCTTGCCGGACTCCTTGACGTCGGCCGGGAGCTCGTCGTGGAGCTTCGAGTCCTCCTGCACGGACACCTTCGTCTCGGTGGCGGCGCCGTTCGACGCTGCTCCGATCGTGACGGTGCCGTCGTCCGAGCCGGTGCCGGCGCTGGCGTTCGCAGCGCAGCCGGCCAGGGCGACGACGACTCCGGCAGCGAGGACGAGTGCGCCGGCGCGGTTCCGCCAGCGGGAGGGGGTGATCGGGGACATGGTTCTCCAGGGTGCGTGGTACGTCGGAACGGGTGGGGAGTTCAGCGGACGCGGGACAGGAAGTCGCGCGTGCGGGGGTGCTGCGGGTCGTCGATGAGCTGCGCGGGTGGCCCCTGCTCGACGATGCGGCCGTGGTCGAGGAAGACGACGTGGTCGGCGACCTCGCGGGCGAAGGCGACCTCGTGCGTCACGATGACGAGCGTCGTGCCGGACTCGGCGAGGTCCTTGATGACGCCGAGGACCTCGCCGACCAGCTCGGGGTCGAGCGCCGAGGTCGGTTCGTCGAGCAGCACCACCGAGGGCACGAGTGCCAGGGCCCGGGCGATGGCCACGCGCTGCTGCTGCCCGCCGGAGAGCTGGCGCGGCCGGGTGGCTCCGCGGTCGCCGAGGCCCACGCGTTCGAGCAGCGTCTGCGCCCGGGCCTTCGCCGTGGCGGCGGGAACGCCGGAGGCGATCGGACCCTCGGCCACGTTCTCCAGCGCGGTGAGGTGCGGGAAGAGGTTGAAGTGCTGGAACACGAAGCCGATCCGGGAGCGCTGCCGCAGGATCAGCCGCTCGGGCAGCTCCTTGTAGCGGGGGACCCCGTCACGACCGGTCCGCACCCGGACGCCGATGGTCTCGCCGCCGACGGTCACGACACCACGGTCGAGGGGTTCGAGGTGGTTGATCGCCCGCAGCAGCGTGGACTTGCCGGATCCGGACGGCCCGAGGATGACGGTGACGCTCCCGGACGGCAGCGACAGGTCGACGCCGTCGATCACCGTCTGCGAGCCGAACGCCTTCACTGCGCCGTGGATGCCGATGGTCGCGCTCATCAGATGGCCCTGTCGTTCGTGGTGGAGGTGCCGGAGGTGACCGCCCGCTCGGCCGCGGCGGCCTCGGCACGGCGATCCGCGCCTCCAGGCCGGCGACCCGCGCCGTGCCGGACCGCAGCCCGCAGTCGCTGGAACGGTGTCGGCGGCAGCGCGCGGACCGAGCCGCGGGCCGTCCAGCGCTCGACGTAGTACTGCACGACCGACACCGCGCTCGTGAGCGCCAGGTACCAGAGCGTCGCGACGACGAGCAGCGGGACGATGTCCGTCGGGTAGGTGCTCGACAGGTTCTGGACGACACCGAACAGGTCGAGCAGCGACACGTAGAACAGCAGCGACGACGCCTTGAGCAGTCCGACGATCTGGTTCACGAACGCCGGCACGATCGAGCGGAGCGCCTGCGGCAGGATCACCCGCACGAACTGGCGGCGACGGGGGAGCCCCAGGGCCTGCGCGGCCTCGTGCTGCCCGTGGTCGACGGCGAGCACGCCGGCGCGGACGATCTCCGAGGCGTAGGCGATCTCGCTGAGGCTCAGCCCGATGACACCGATCGCCAGGTCACCGAGGACGTTCGCGGTCGGGACCTCGAGCTGGGGTCCGAACGGAACGCCGATGCCGATCGTCGGGTACAGCGACCCGAGGTTGTACAGGAAGACGAGCACCAGGATGAGCGGCACCGAGCGGAACAGCCACACGTAGCCCCAGGCGAGCCCGGACAGCACCGGGTTGCGCGAGAGCCGGGCGATCGCCACGACGACGCCGCCGGCGAAGCTGATCACGGCGCTCAGCGCCGTCGCGACGAGGGTGAGCTGCAGGCCGGTCAGGATCGCCGGGCTGAACAGCCACTTGCCGACCGCCGGCCAGCCCCACTGCTCGTTCGTGAAGAGCGTCTCGACGAAGTTCAGGAGCACCACGAGGACGATCGCGGCCGCGATCCAGCGCAGCGGGTGACGGAGCGGGACGACCGGCCGGTCGAGCGCGGCGCGTCCGGCGGCGTCGATGGTCGCGTCGGTCGGGCTTCCGGCCTGACTTCCGTTCGGACTGGAGGCGCGGTGCGCGTCCGTCACGCTCCTCGCGCCGTCGGGGCAGGTCACGGCGTCCCGCTCCGTGTCGGTGGTCTGGGTCATGTCGCGACCGTAGGAGGTGCGGCGGGATGCGACAACGCGGGGTGCAACACATCGGCACGGGACGGAACGCGGCGTCACACACCGGTTGTGGATGACGCTCTGTGACGTGCCGCGACGGCTATCGTGACCGGCATGACCGCACACCGTGTGACCGCACCCGAGCCCCCGGCCGACGGCGCCGTGCCGAAGGGGCCGGCGTCGTACTTCCCGAGCATCGAGAAGACGTACGGCCGCCCGGTCCAGGACTGGCTCGACATCGTCGCGGACCGCCTGGACGACCACAAGCACATGGAGGTCGTCGCCTGGCTCAAGGACGAGCACGGTCTGGGCCACGGGCACGCGAACGCGGTGGTCGCCTACGTGCGGAACGCGCTCGCGGGCTGAGCTGTCGCCGAGATGGTTGACATGGTTGTCGTTCGTGCGACAGGATTGGTTGACACGGTTGACGCTGTGCACCCGATCAGCAGGAGGCTCACGATGGCGACGACAGCACGAGCACACGCTGCAACCGGGCGGCCGACCGACCGGGTCGAAGCGCTCCTGACGGCGCTCCGGAGCCGACTGGTGCTCGACCGGGTCGACGGGGCGCTCGACTCCGGCGCCGACATCGAGGTGCTCGCCGACCGGATGGTGGCGGCGCTGCCGTCCGGCAAGCACGAGGCCGATGCACTGCTCGGCCCGTTCTACGACACCCCGACCCTGGCCGCCTGGCGCGGGGTGACGCGGCAGGCGCTCAGCAAGGCGACGGCGAAGCGGGACCTCATCGGCCTGAAGATCGGCGACGGCAGTCTGGTGTTCCCCTCGTTCCAGTTCGGCGTGACCGGGACGCCGCTGCCGAACCTGCGGCAGGTGCTCGCGCTCATCGACCCGGACCGGATCGACCCGTGGGGCAGCGCACTCTGGCTGAACACCCCGGCCGACGCGTTCGGCGGCACCACTGCTGCCGAGGCGCTCCGCGACGGTCGTGACGAGCAGGTGCTCGCCGCGGCCCGCCGAGCTGCGCACGCCTGGGCTGCGGACGCGTGACGCCCCGCCGGAACGAGGTCGCCCAGCGCCCGCCGCGCGACGACCTCGACCTCGCCGCGTTCCCGAGCGAGGAGTCCCGGGGCACGACCTTCTACCGGGCGAAACGGCACGACCGCGGTGCGTGGTGGTTCGCGAGCACCGAGCCCGACGCCGACGGGATCGACGGCGGCCGGTTCGACCTCGCCCCGCCGCGGGGCACCTGCTACTGGGCGGACTCCGTCGAGGTCGCCGTGCGGGAGCGTCTGGCGCACCACGTCCTGGACACGAACACCGTCTTCGCCGCCCGTGCGCGGGAGATGGTCGTGGTGGCCGCCCGAGCGTCGCGCGGCCGGGCGTTCGCCGACGTGACCCACCCCGGTGCCGTCCGGTTCGGCGTCGGTGCCGAGCTGCAGACGATGGGCGACTACCGCGTGCCACAGGCCTGGGCGAGGGCGTTCGACGCCGCCGGGTTCGCCGGGGTCCGGTACAGCACCCGGTTCACCAGTGCGGCGCCGGCGAACGCGTGGGCGGTGTTCGGCACGGCCGGCGTCCCGAAGCGGCCACGACCCGAGCGTGTGCACCGCGACGGTGTGACCGCCTGCCGCGAAGCGGGCATCCGGGTGCTCGACGACGGGTCGGATGCCGGTCCCGAACGGTTCACCTTCGCGGAACCACCCGGGTCCTGACGCGCTTGTCGGTGGTCGTGCCTAGCGTGACGACGTGGCCGAACCCGTCGACGCGTGGTGGCGCCGCCGACAGTGGTCGCGCGGTGTCCCGGTGCCGTACGCCGTGGGGGAGTTCCGCGCCGAGTGGGCCTCGTACCCGGTGCTCGTCCGGCAGTACCACCCGGACTGGAACCACGGCCTCGTCCTGAGCCAGGTGCCGCCCGCGGCCGAGGTCCTGCTGACGTGGGAGTGCGACGTCGGGCACGTGTTCGTCGCGACGCCGGCCGAGCAGCGCTCCCGCCCGGGTCGTGAACGTCGGCGGTCGGTCTGGTGCCCCGAGTGCGCCGTCCAGGCCCAGCCGCAGCGGTGGCCGGTCCTGCCGTCGGACTGGCCGGCCGCGGTGCCCGTGCCGCAGCGGGTCGTGCGGGTGACCGGTCGACAGACCCTGCCCGCCGCACCGGTACGGGGGACCCCGGCGGGTGCGGTCGCCTCCGCACGGTCCCGTCCGCACCGCCCCGAGCCCGGTGCGCCCCCTCGACCCCGACCCGCAGCGGTCCCGCGGTCGATCTGCCCGAAGACCCCGCGGCTGCCCTCCGGGGAGTCGTTCACGAGCATGTGCGCCCCGGCGACGGCCTCCGCGGTCGAGGCCGAGCTCCGTGCCGCGCTCGCGGAACGGTTCGCCTTCACGTTCGACCACTCGGCGATCCGGCTCGACCGGCCGTTCTTCGACCACGTCGAGGTCTGGCCGGACATCATCCTGCCGGAGCTCCGGGTGGCGATCGAGTACGACTCGACCGGGCGCCACGGCCTCGAGCACGTCGGCCCCCGGCAGGAGACGGATCGCCGGAAGGACCGTGCGGTGCGGGGCGTCGGGTGGGAGGTCGTGCGCATCCGCACCGGTCGGCTGCAGGCCCTGGGCCCCCACGACCTCGAGGTCTCCGGCATCTCCGGCCGTACCGTCGCCCGCCTGGCGGACACGCTGCGGGAGATCCGCGGCGCGCTGTTCGTCGACGCCTACGCCCGGTGACCTCGCGTCCGCCGGTCCGAGTCTCGGGCTCAGCGACAGTCCTCGCGGTCCGGGGCGCGAGGACTGTCGCCCAGTGCGAGACTCGCCGCCGCGCCGGCCCGCCCGCCCGATCAGCCGCGGAGCGCCAGCGCCTCGCTCGTCCACCGGGCGTGCAGCTCCCACGGGTCGCTGACCCCGGCGGCCACGGTCCCGACGTGCTCCAGCAGCTCCGGCGTCACCCGGAACCACTCCGTGCCCGGGTACCGCGTCGCGGCGAACTGCGCGTGCCGCCGGCGCTCGAGGGTCCGGTCGCCTCGCTCGAACCCGAGCAGGTCCTGGTGCGGGATCGCCGCAAGCCGCTGCCGCGGGTTCGTCGTCGTCCCGATCTTGATCCGGTCGCCGAAGTCGTCGCGCATCCGCAGGTAGTAGACGACGTCGACGCGTGGGGGAGCGAGGTCCCCGTCGGGCACGTCGCCCCACCGCCACTCGCACGTCGCGCACACGGTGCCGGACGGGAAGCGCACCCCGATCCGTGAGCCGCACACCGGGCACGGTCCGGGCAGGGCGTCCTCGACGCCGGGGTGCTCGGTGGCGGCGTCGACGACGAGCGCGATGTGCCCCGCGCACAGCGGCACCGCGAACCCGCGGACCGCACCGGCGTCGCAACCGGGCGCGCAGCACGAGAGGGCGACCATGCCGGGAACGCTAGCCCGACCCACCGACGCGCGCCGCGCCTCCAGGCTGGAGCGCTACTCGGTGAAGATGACCCCGATCGGTTCGCGCTTCTCCTCCTGGAACCGGTCTTCGGCGCGGCCGAGCGCCCAGTAGGCGGACAGGGACATCTCGGACTTCTCGAGCCCCCAGTCGTCCTGCAGCAGCCGACGGATCGCCTTCATCGCGGTCCGCTCGCCGTGCGCGAAGACCTGCACCGGCCGGGAGGCACGCTCCAGCGAGCGGGCGGCGTCCAGCAGGAGCGTGCCCGGCTCGGCGCCGGTGGCGTCGCGGTGCAGCCACCGCAGGTCGACACCGGCCGGGTGCGCGATGGCCTGCTCGTCGGCGGGACCCGCCACCTCGACCAGGGCGACGCCCGTGGCGGACTCGGGCATGGACTCGAGCGCGGCGGAGATCGCGGGCAGGGCGCTGTCGTCGCCGAGCAGGACGTGGGTGACCGCCGGGTCGCTGGACGGCGCGTAGCCGCCACCGGGGCCGGAGAGGGCGAGCAGGTCGCCGGGCTGCGCGGCAGCGGCCCACGGACCGGCGAGTCCGTCGTCGCCGTGCACCACGAAGTCGACGGCGATGGTCTTCGCGTCGTGGTCGACGGCGCGGACCGTGTAGGTGCGTCGGGCGGGGCGGTCCTGCTTCGGCAGGGTCTCGCGGAGTTCCTCGAGGTCGTACGGCGGCGTCAGGCCGAGCGACGGCTTCGCGAGCAGCAGCTTGACGTACTTGTCCGTGGCGTCGAGGCGCTCGGGGTCGGCGGCGGCGACGAAGTCGTCGAAGGCCGGGCCGCCGAGGTGCACCCGGACCATGTGCGGTGAGAGTCGTTCGGTGTGGTCGACGACGAAGACGTGCTGGGGGCGCTTGGGCTTGGAACTCACGGGTCCAGGTTCCTCTTTCCGGCTTGGCGTTGGGTTCTTGCGAGGCGTTCGTGCTTGACGTTCTTGTAACTAAGGTTAGCCTTACCTCATGGACACGACCGTCATCCCGTTCTCCGAGCTGCTGCGCAAGCGCACGCGTCGCTCGCACGGATCCTCGGCCGGGAACGGCTTCATGCACGACCTGCTCGGCGGCGGGTGCGACGTCGCCGACTACGCCGCGTTGCTCGGACAGTACTCGTTCGTGTACGACGCCCTGGAGCGCGCTGCCGACCGGATGGCCGACCACCCCGTCGCCGCCCCGTTCGTGACCTCGCAGCTCACCCGGATGCCGGCGATCCGCGCCGACCTCGAGTACCTCGTCGGCCCGGACTGGTCGGAGCTCGTGTGCCCGCTCCCGGCGACGACGGCGTACGTCCGACGCCTCAACGAGGTCGCGGCCGCCTGGCCCGGCGGCTTCGTCGCGCACCACTACACGCGGTACCTCGGCGACCTGTCCGGTGGGCAGATGATCGGCCGGATGCTCGCCGAGCAGTTCGGCTTCGAGACGAACGGGATCCTGTTCTACATCTTCGACCAGGTGGCCGACCCGAGCGCGTTCAAGGACACCTACCGGGCGCAGCTCGACGCAGCGCCGTGGTCGCCCGAGGAGCAGGAGCGCGTGATCGCCGAGGTCGAACTCGCGTACTCGCTGAACAACGGCCTGCTCGAGGGGCTCGACGCCACCCGTCGGCCGGGCGACTCGGCCACCGGGAACGTGACGGTGATCGCGTGACCGACCCCCTCGACGACGATGCCCGCCGAGCGATCCTGCGGCACATGAACGGCGACCACGGGACGGACAACCTCGTCATCGTGCGGGCGAACGGTGCGGCCACGGCGGTCGCGGCGACCATGACCGAGATCGACGCGATCGCCGGAGTGTGGATCGCAACGCTCGACGACGGCGCCGAGGAGCAGGTCATCGTGCCGTGGAGCACCCCGCTCACCGATCGGCGGTCGGCCCGCGTGCAGATCGTCGAGCTGCACTCCGCTGCCCAGGCCCGGCTGACCGAGCCGAGCTGACCCCAGACCCGCCGGGATCGCGGAGCGCGTCGCAACAGCAGGGGTGCTCCCGCCACGCATCGCGATCCCGGCGTTCCCGCGCGCTGCGCGCGCCGCGTCGCGCTTCGCAGTGTGCGAGGTTCCGCGCACCGTGGCACCGCAGGCGCCTCGCACAGTGCCCGGAACCTCGCACACTGCGTACCCCGCGGGGCGCCACCGGCCTGGAGGCACGGGTCGGCGCCGCCACGCGCCTCCAGGCCGGGGGTGGTCCTGACCACGGCGCTTCGTGCGCAGAAGCGGTCGTATGCCGTCCGCCCGGCTCCTTGGGTCCGCGGCGTGGCCCGCAGCCCGCGCCCCGCGCCGCGCTCAGTGCCGCATGCGGCGCGCCAACTTCTGGATCGGGCCGGTCTTCGGGGCGCGCTCCGCGGGGTCGACGACCTCCTGCTGGTAGAACTCCGCGAGGTCCGTCATCAGTGCCCGCCGCTCGGCCCGGACGTACGCCCGACGCTCCCGGGTGAACGCGACCACCGTCGACCAGCACATCAGGACCATCACGATGCTGAAGGGGAGCGCGGTCGTGATCGCTGCGGTCTTCAGGGCGTTCAGGCCCCCGGCGAGCAGGAGCGCCACCGCGACGAGAGCCGTGACCCCCGCGAAGAACACCCGGATCCAGTTCTTCGGCTCGATCTGCCCGCCGGTCGCGATCATGCCCATCACGAGGGCGCCGGAGTCAGCAGAGGTCACGAAGAACACCCCGATGAGGATGATCGCCCCGATGACGAGCACCGATCCGGCCGGCATCGCGCCGAGCAGCTGGAACAGGACCTGCTCGACGGACACGCTGCCGTCCGCCCCGACGAGGTCGCCCGTGCCGTGCAGCTGGTCGTAGAGCGCCGTGCCGCCCATGATGGCGAACCAGAGGAAGGTCAGGAGCGTCGGGACGAAGAGCACGCCGAGCACGAACTGCCGGACGGTCCGACCGCGGGAGATCCGCGCGATGAAGATGCCGACGAACGGCGCCCAGGACATCCACCAGCCCCAGTAGAACGTCGTCCACGCGCCCTGCCAGTCCTGCCCGGCCTTGCCAGCGAAGGCGCTGGTGTCGAACGCGAGCCCGACGAAGCCCTGGACGTACTGCCCGATCGACTGCACGAACTCGCCGAGCAGGAACTGCGTCGGCCCGACGAACAGGACGAAGACGAGCAGGACGGCGGCGAGCCCGAGGTTGATGTTCGACAGGATCTTCATGCCCTTGCCGACCCCGCTCAGCAGCGACCCGATGGCGATGAGCGTGACGACGACGATCAGCCCGATCTGCAGCCCGCGGGTGTTGTCAGCGACCCCCGTGTACTCGAGGCCGGAGCCGATCTGCAGGACCCCGAGGCCGAGCGACGTCGCGACGCCGAACAGGGTCCCGATGAGGGCGAGCACGTCGATGAGGTTGCCCCACCCACCCACGACGCGCTTGCCGAGCAGCGGTTCGAGCGCCCAGCGGATCGACACCGGGCGCGACCGCCGGTGGATCGCGTACGCCAGGGCCAGCCCGACCACGACGTAGATCGCCCACGCGTGCAGTCCCCAGTGCAGGAACGTCTGCGTGAGCGCCTGCTGCGCGAGGGCGTCGTCGTCGCCGGTCACCCCTGGCCGCGGTGAAGCGAAGTGGCTGAGCGGTTCGGCGACGCCGTAGAACACGAGCCCGATGCCCATGCCGGCGGCGAACAGCAGCGAGAGCCACGAGAGGGTCGAGAACTCGGGCTTCTCGTCGTCCTGGCCGAGCACGATGTCGCCGAAGCGACTGAACCCGATCCAGATCGTGAAGACGACGAACGCGGCGGCGGCGATCACGTAGTACCAGCCGAAGTCCCGCACGATCCAACCCTGCACGGCGGCGAACGCGTCCTCCGTCGCGCGTGGTGCGATCAGCGCGACGGCGACGAACGCCAGGACGATCCCGGCCGCCGGCCAGAACACCCAGCGCTCCACGGGCGGCTTGACCGGGACGGGGCGCGTCTCGACGTCGTTCTGCGCGCGCCCCGTGTCGGGGTCTCGGTCGGCTGGTCCAGCTGGTTCGACTGTCTCGCTCATGCGGCCCCTCCACCCGGTCCCTCCGCGCACGGCGGCGGAGCATCACTGGCCGGATTCTACGAACGCACCCCGAATTCCGTCCGGATGCGATGCGAACCGGGGCGGGTCCGCGGCCGTCGAGTGAGCAGGAATCGTCGGGTCCGTGATCGGCAGGCGACGATTCCCGCTCACTCGACGAAGCACCCGACGAACCACCCGACGAAGCACTCGACGACTCCGGCGCACCGGTCCGTCCGGACGGTTGTCGTCAGGCGCCGCGGCGGGCCGATACGCTGCTGGGATACCGGGAGGGCACTCCCGGCAGACCCGGAAAGGACCACATGACGGCGATCGATGGATCGACGCGCCACGGGCGCGCTCGGGACGACGTCAGCGGAGCGGTCGACAGCGACCTGCGCTCGGACGTGCGGTACCTCGGCAACCTGCTCGGGCGGGTGCTGCGGGAGACCGGCGGCGAGGACCTCCTGCACGATGTGGAGAGCCTGCGTGCCGCGGTCATCGACGCGTTCGAGGGCGGCGAGGCCGAGGGTGCAGCACGTGCCGAGGCGATCGTCGCCGGCATGTCGGCCGACCGGGCCGAGGCCGTCGCGCAGGCGTTCACGACCTACTTCCACCTGACGAACCTGGCGGAGGAGCACCACCGCGTCCGCGTGCTCCGGCACCGCGGCGACGACGGCGGTCTGGCAGGGGACTCGTTCCCGGCGACCTACGCCTCGCTCGTCGAGCAGGTCGGTGACGACGAAGCCGCCGCACGACTCCGCGACCTCCGCTTCCACCCCGTCCTGACCGCGCACCCGACCGAGGCCCGCCGCCGCGCGGTCACCACGGCGGTGCGCCGGATCACCGACCTCATCGACGAGCGCGACCGGACCACGAACGCCACCGCGCTGGCCGAGAACGAGCGCCGGCTGCTCGAGGAGATCACGACGCTCCTCCGCACCTCGCCCCTCCGCACGACCCGGCCGACCCCGCTCGACGAGGTCCGCACGGCGATGAGCGTGTTCGACCAGACGCTGTTCGAGATCGTGCCGCAGGTGTACCGCCTGCTCGACGACCGGCTGCTCGGCGACGACGCCGGCCGCGCCCCCGTGACCGCTCCGGCGTTCGTCCGCTTCGGCACGTGGATCGGCGGCGACCGCGACGGCAACCCGCACGTGACCGCCGACGTCACCCGCCAGGCCGCCGAGATCGCCGCGGAGCACATCCTCCTCGGGCTGTCGCGCGCCGCGACCCGCATCGGCAGCACGCTGACGCTGGACGCGAGCGAGACCCCCGCCGATGCCGGTCTGACCGCGCTCGTCGCCGCGCAGGAGTCCCTCGACGCCGGCATCGCCGAGCGCATCGGTGTCCGTGCCCCGAACGAGACCCACCGCCGCGCACTGATGTTCGTCGCCGCCCGGATCGACGCGACCCGGACCGGTCAGGAGCACCTGGCCTACCCCGGGCCCGAGGCCCTGCTGGCGGACCTCCGCACGATCCAGACGTCGCTCGTCGCGGCCGGCGCGACCCGTCCGGCGAACGGCGAGCTGCAGAACCTGGTCTGGCAGGTGGAGACCTTCGGGTTCCACCTCGCCGAGCTCGAGGTCCGGCAGCACTCGCAGGTCCACCGGAACGCCCTCGCGGAGATCCGTGCCGGCGGCGAACTCAGCGAGATGACGCAGGAGGTCCTCGAGGTCTTCCGCACCATCGCGTCGCTGCAGTCCCGCTACGGGGTGCGCGCCGCCAGCCGCTACATCGTCTCGTTCACCCAGTCGGCGGCGGACCTCGCGAACGTGCACGAGCTCGCCGTCGCGGCGCTCGGTTCGCCCGAGGCCGCTCCGGTGCTCGACGTCATCCCCCTGTTCGAGACCTTCGCCGACCTGCACGCCAGCGTCGACATCCTCGACGAGGCCGTGCGCACCGAGACGTTCCAGCGCCGCCTCGCCGCGACGGGCCGCAAGCTCGAGGTCATGCTCGGCTACTCGGACTCGTCGAAGGACGTCGGCCCGGTGTCGGCGAACCTCGCGCTCTACGACGCCCAGGCCCGCATCGCCGACTGGGCGAAGACCAACGACGTCGAGCTGACACTGTTCCACGGCCGCGGCGGTTCGCTCGGCCGCGGTGGCGGACCCGCGAACGAGGCGGTGCTCGCGCAGCCCCGTGGCTCGATCGACGGGCGGCTCAAGCTCACCGAGCAGGGCGAGGTCATCTTCGCCCAGTACGGCGACAAGGACATCGCGGCGCGGCACCTCGAGCAGATGGCCTCGGCCACCCTGTTCGCCTCGTCGCCCTCGAACGAGGACCGCACCGCCGTCGCCGCCACCCGGTTCGCCGAGCTCGCACAGCAGCTCGACGACGTGTCGCGTCAGGCCTTCTACGACCTCGTGAGGGCAGACGGGTTCGCGCCGTGGTTCGCGCGCGTGACCCCGATGGAGGAGATCGGTCTCCTGCCGCTCGGGTCCCGTCCGGCCCGCCGCGGGCTGAGCGTCGAGTCCCTCGAGGACCTCCGGGCGATCCCGTGGGTGTTCTCCTGGACACAGGCCCGCATCAACCTCGCCGGGTGGTACGGCCTCGGTGCCGCGCTCGAGGCCGTCGGCGATGTCGGACTCCTCCGCACCGCGTACGCCGAGTGGCCGCTGTTCGGCGCGATGATCAAGAACGTCGAGATGTCGCTCGCGAAGACCGACGAGCACATCGCCCGTCGCTACCTCGAACTCGCCGACCGCGACGACCTCGCCGCCAAGGTCCTCGACGAGATGCTGCGCACCCGCGACTGGGTGCTCCGGGTCTCCGGCGGCAGCGACGTCCTCGAGGACCGCCCGGTCCTCGCCCGCGCCGTCCGCCTCCGCAGCCCGTACGTCGACGCCCTGTCGCACCTGCAGCTGCGCGCGCTCCGCGCGATCCGCTCCACGGGCAGCACCGACCCGGAGGACGGCGACCACCGTCTGCTCCTGCTGACCGTGAACGGGATCGCCGCCGGTCTGCAGAACACGGGTTGAGAAGGACTGGAGGCGCGGTGCGGGCCCGCACCGCGCCTCCAGTCGGTCTGTGACCTGACCACCGCCCCTACCGCACCCGCCCTTGTCGAATCGATTCGGGTGCGCGTAGCGTGGCCCCGTGACGACGGAGCGCATGCGGACCCGAGTGACGTCGGGCGTGCTGCCGCCGATCGTCCCGCTCGCGCTCATCGTGGGCGTCTCGCCCTTCGCGACCGACATGTACATCCCGGCGCTGCCGGCGATCGCACGCGACCTCGGGACCACGCCGGGTGCGGTCCAGCTCTCGCTGACCGCCTTCCTCGTCGCCTTCGCGGTCGGGCAGCTCCTCGCCGGGCCGGTCAGCGACGGCATCGGACGGCGACCCCTGATGCTCGTCGGGACGGCGGTGTTCGCCCTCGCGTCGGTCGGGTGCGCGCTGGCACCGGACGTCGGGACGCTCGTCGTGGCGCGGGTGTTCCAGGGCCTGGCGGGCGCCGCGGGTGCCGTGGCCGGCCGCGCGATGGTCTCCGACGTCACCGGTGGGCCGCGGATGGCGAAGGTGTTCGGCACGCTCGCGGCGATCAACGCCATCGGTCCGGTCGTCGCACCGCTGGCCGGGGGAGCGGTGCTCACGATCGGGACGTGGCGGCTGATGTTCGTCGTGCTCGCGGTGCTCGGCGCGGTGTTCTTCGTCGCCGTCGTCGTCCGGTTCCACGAGACGCTGCCGCACGAGTCCCGTGGTGGTGTCGGCTTCGGCGCGAACTGGCGGCGCATCCGCGAGCTCATGGGGATCCCGCGGTTCCGGGCGTACGTGCTCACCGGGGTGCTCTCGACGATCGGGTTCTTCGCGTACATCGCGACGAGCTCGTTCGTGTTCCAGACCGAGTTCGGGTTCTCGGAGGGGATGTACACGCTCGTCTTCGCGACGAACGCCTCGATGATGATCGTCACGACGCTGGTCTTCCGCCGTGTCGTCGGTCGGTTCTCCGAGGATGCGTTGCTGTCGTTCGGGCTCGCGGTCGGGACGGTCGGAGCTGCTGGAGTCCTGGTGAGCGCACTCCTCGGGCTCGGCGCCGTCCCGGTGTGGTGCTCGCTCGCCGTCGTCACGGCGGCGTGGGGCTTCGTCCTGCCGGCGGCGATGACGCGGACCCAGCACGTCGGCGCCGCGCACCCGGGGACGGCCGCCGCGCTGCAGGGCGGGCTGACCTTCGGGCTCGGCGGGCTCGGGACACCGCTCGCCGGCGCCCTGGGCGGCACCGCGCTCGCGATGGGCTCCGTGATGGCGACGCTCATGGCGGCCGCCGTCGTCGTGCAGCTCGTCGCCACCCGGCGGGGGCGGACCGTCTCGTGATCGTGACCCGGTAGGTTGCATGGTGCACGCCGCACCGACCTGAGGAGGCACCGACATGGACATCGTCGTACACGAGGCAGACACCGACGTCGCGGTGCTGGAGTGCAGCGGCCGGCTCAACATGGTGTCGGCCCCGACCTTCCGCGAGACGGTGGCGCAGGTCGTCACCGGAGGGCGGCCCAAGGTCGTCGTCGAACTCTCCACCGTCGAGTTCATGGACTCCTCCGGTCTCGGGGCGCTCGTCGGCTGCCTGAAGACCGCGCGTCAGGCCGGCGGGGACCTCCGCATCGCCGCACCGTCCGACCAGGTCGAGATGGTGCTCAAGCTGTCCAACATGGACAAGATCCTCCGCACGTACCCGGACGGGGACGCCGCGGTCAGCGACTGGGGATGAGCGCCACGGTGGGCGGGCACAGCCTCGACCTGGCGTGTCCGCCGGACGACGTGACGGCCGTGCACACGTTCCTCGCGTCGGTGTGGGACGCCGAGCCGACGGTGGCGTCGGAGGACCGGATGGCGCTCGAGCTGGCGCTGGTCGAACTCACCTCCAACGTCATCGAGCACGGCGCGGGCGGGAACGGCGTCTCCTGCTCCCTCCGCCTCGACGTCGGAGCGGACGCCGTCGAGGCGGACCTCACCGACGACGGGGTCCCGGTGCCGATCGACCCGTCCGACGCCCGACTGCCCGACGCCCTCGCCGAGAGTGGTCGGGGACTGGCCCTCGTCCAGATGGTCGTCGACGACCTGCGGTACGAACGGGTCGCCGACCGCAACCGCTGGACCGTACGCCGCAGCCTGACCCGGGGCTGATCCCGTTCATCCGGATCGCGCAGCGCCTGAGCCGTAACCCGCAAGGCAGCCCGTCCCGGTGCCGGACTTCCGCGCCGCCGTGTCACGATCCAGGACGATGACAGTCGAACCCGACCCCAGGATCAGCTTCGAGACGTCCGGTGACGACCTCGCGGCAGCGATCCAGATGTACGAAGACGCCTACGACGGCGCGGGGTTCCGTGCTGCGCAGACCGAGCGCCCCTTCAGCTACCGGTTCCGCGTGGTCGGCGACGACACGATGTCCTTCCGGTCGACCCGGTTCGACGCCCGGATGGAGGGGGAGCTCGAGGCGCGTGACGAGTACGTCGTGATGTGGCTCGCCGACGGGGGTGGACTCGTCGACATCGGCCGGCAGGAGGTCGCCTTCGGGCCGGGAACGCCGATGATGTTCCCGACCGGACGGCCGTTCGCGTTCGACCTGCAGGACGTCCGGCAGAGCCTCGTGCAGTTCGAGCGGACCTACCTCGAGGGCATCGCGGCCGAGGAGCACGGCACCCGACCCGCGCCCCTGGTGTTCGACCACACGCAGACCCCGCGGAAGGAGGACCTGCGCGGCTGGAACGCCCAGGTGCAGCGTGCTGCGTCGACGGTGCTCGGCAACGCGCCGGTGTCGCCGATCGTCCTCGCCGAGACCGCGCGGGACACCGCGCTCGCCCTGCTCCGCACCTTCCCGCACACCGTGCTGGCACCGGACGTCACCCTGCCCCAGGGCGCGACGGGCCGGGTCCGCGAAGCGGTGGAGTACATGCACGCCTTCGCGCACACCCCGATCTCCACCACGGACGTCGCCGAGCACGTCGGGCTGAGCGTCCGCGGGCTGCAGCAGGCCTTCCAACGGCAGGTCGGGACGGCACCGAACACGATGCTGCGGGGCATCCGGCTCGACCGGGTCCGCGACGAACTCCGGCGGGCCTCGCCCGGCGAGGTCACGGTCGCCGCGGTGGCGGTGCGCTGGGGCTTCGCGCACCTCGGGCGGTTCTCGGGCGCCTACGCGAGCCGCTTCGGGGAGTACCCGCGCGACACGCTGCACGGCTGAGCCCCGGTACGTCGTCGTTCGGCGGCACTCCTCGCTACGATCTGGACCGTGCGCAGACCTCGACCGTGGGTGATCGTCCCCGGGATCTGGAACTCCGACCCGGACCACTGGCAGTCGCGGTGGCAGGCCGAACGAGCCGCGGTCGACCCCGCCGGCGTCGTGCGTCTCGAGCCGGCGTCCTGGGGTGAGCCGGACCCGGCCGACTGGTCCGCCGCGATCACCCGTGCCGTCCGGTCGTTCGACGAACCGCCCGTGCTCGTCGCCCACAGCCTGGGTGTCCTGGCCGTCGCCGACTGGTCGGGGGAGCCGGACCGCCCGTCGGTCGCCGGCGCGTTCCTCGTGGCGCCGCCGGACCCCGCCGCGCCGGGCTTCCCGGCCGAGGCCTCGGGCTTCGCGGAGCCGCTCGCACGGTCCTCGGTCCCGACCGCGCTGGTCGTCAGCGACGACGACCCGTACTGCTCGGTCGAGCGTGCTCTCGGGTTCGCCGACACCCTCGGTGCGCGGGCGATCAGGATCGGCCCCCGCGGGCACGTGAACGTCGCGAGCGGGGTCGGTGCCTGGGCCGACGGACGGTCCCTGCTGGACGACTTCGAGCACTCGCTCTGACACCGCCGGGCGGCCCGGCCGACACGCCGTTCACGTTCGACGCGATATGGCAGGGCCTCCGGCGACACACCGCGGATGTCCACGGATTCGTGCGTCGCGATATTTATGCTGCGACCATGGAAACGCAGTCCGGTGCACGCACCCCCCTCGTCGACCCCTTCGGTCGCGAGCTCGAGGAGTGGCTCCGTGACGCCCCGGCGACGCGCGCCCCGTACCTGGCGGACCTCGTGGTCCCGCCGGTCACCGGCCCCGTGCAGCGACCGGACGCAGCGTCGGACGCCGCAGTCGAGCCCGCCGGCACCGTCCCCGCGCCGGAGGTGGACGCCGCCCAGCCGGTGCCCTCGGCCGCGACGGACGACTCCGCCTTCCGCCGGCCCCGCGACCGCGCCCGGCACGCTGCTGCCTGCGCCCCGTCGTTCCCCGAACCCCCGGAGCGCCTCGCCCTCCGCATCGAGGACCTCGCCGTCGAGGTGTCCGCGTCGAGCGGTCGCACCACGATCGAGCGCATCGTGATCCTCGAGGACGAGGTCCGTCGCCGCGACGAGGACCTCGCACGCCTCGCCGCGTGGGAGGCCACCGTCGCCGAGCAGACGGACCCCGAGGTGGAGGCTGCCCGGGCCTTCGCCCACACCGTCTTCGCCGACCTGCTCGCCGACGCGGCGCTCGAGTCCGACCGTCGCGACCGTGCCGCCACCCGCCGTGCCGCCACCGGCACGGTCCCGGTGCAGCGCGTCGTGCCGGCTGCTCCTGCGACGGCAGCGCCCGCCCTCGTCGAGGCGACCGACGTCGTCGACGCGATCGACGCCCCGGAGCCGACCACCTCGGCACGTGACGAGGTCGCTCGTCCGGTGCTGTCCCTCCCGGTCGTCTCCCCGGTGTCGGCGAACACGCGACCGACCCCGCTCATCCAGCCCGCGACCGGCCCCACGGTCATCGACCGTGCCGCGTTCGCCGCCGCGCTCACCGCGCACGTCGGCACGACCGCGAGCACCCCGGTGGTCCTGCCGGAGGCCGTGCAGCCGACGACGGCCACCGACACGGTGACGGCCGAGGCGGCGGACGCCGAGCACCGCACCGGCGAGGTCGACGAGGCGAGCCAGCCCGGCTGGTGGGCACGACTCGTCGCCCGCATCCTGCACGCGTTCGGTCGTCGCTGATCCACAGGCGGCCTCGGTCGCACGGTCCGCTCGGTAGACTGACGGGATGCCGACGCTCCGCGAACTCCAGGCCGTGATCGAAGACCTGTGGCCCGCCGCAGGAGCCGAGTCGTGGGACGCCGTCGGTCTCGTCGCCGGTGACCCCGACCAGACGATCGAACACGTGCACCTCGCCGTCGACGCCGTCCCCGCGACCGCGCACGAAGCCGTCGAGGCCGGTGCCGACCTGCTCCTGACGCACCACCCGCTCCTGCTCCGCGGCGTGACGACGATCGCTGAGTCGACCTACAAGGGCCGCGTGCTCGCGACGCTCGTCCGGGGCGGCACCGCACTCGTCGCGGCGCACACGAACGCCGACGTCGTCACCACCGGGACGTCGGCCGTGCTCGCGGACCGCCTCGGCCTGACCGACCAGCGTCCGCTCGAGCCCAGCGCCGACCCGTCGACGGGCATCGGCCGGGTCGGGACCCTCGCCGAGCCCACCACCCTCGGCACCCTGGCCCGTGCGCTCGTCGACCTGCTGCCCGGCACCGCCACGGGCGTCCGGGTCTCGGGCGACTTCGACCAGCCGATCCGCACGGTGGCACTCTGCGCCGGCGCCGGCGACGCGTACCTGCGGAACCCCGCCGTGCTCGACGCCGACGTCTACGTCACGAGCGACCTCCGGCACCACCCGGCGTCCGAGTTCCGCGAGCAGGCGTTGCTCGGTGGGGGCCCGGCCCTCATCGACACGTCGCACTGGGCCACCGAGTGGCTCTGGCTCGACATCGCCGCCGAGCAGCTGCGCGCCGCCGCCGGGGTCCGCGTCACCGTGAGCGACCTCCGTACCGACCCGTGGGACTTCGCCGTCCTGCCGGCCGCCGAACCCACCACCCACACTGAAGGAGCCTGACCATGAAGGCAGCACCCGAGGACCAGGTCATCCTCCTCGACGTCCAGCGACTCGACAACGACGTCACCCGGATCGCCCACCGGATCACGTCGCTCCAGAAGGGCGACCGACTGACCGAGCTGAGCACCACCGCGGCTGGGCTGCGTGCCTCCCTCGCCGCGGCGACCGGCGAGGTCGAGGACGCCGAGCGGGAGCTCGCCCGCCTCGAGTCCGACACGGCGACGGCGCAGGCCCGGGTCGAGCGCGACACCACCATGCTCCAGAACGTGTCGAGCGCGAAGGACGCCGCCGGGCTCCAGAGCGAGCTCGACTCGCTCCAGCGGCGGATCGGCGACCTCGAGACGGCCGAGCTCGAGGTCATGGAGACCCTCGACGGCTTCCGCGCCCGCGTCGGTGACATCGAGGCGCAGCTCGCCGACGTCGAGGCCTCGCGTGCCGGACTCGCCGCCGAGCGCGACGCTGAGATCGCACGGCTCGAGACCGACCGTGCCTCGGCCGTGCAGAGCCGTGCGGACGTCGCCGCGAAGGTGCCCGCCGAGCTCCTGGCGCTCTACGACCGGCAGCGGGCGCGCTACGGCTTCGGTGCGTCGCTGCTCCAGGGCGGGGTGTCGACCGCCTCGGGCGTGACCCTCACCAACTCGGACCTGCAGACGATCCGCCGGGCCGCGCCCGACGACGTCGTGCTCTGCCCCGACAGCGACGCGATCCTGGTGCGGACGGCGGAGTCCGGGCTCTAGACGCGACCCGCGGACGGGCGGGGGGGGGGGGGGGGGCCGGGGGCCGCCCCCCCCCCCCCCGGCCCGCGCGGGGGGGGGGGGGGGGCCCCCCCCGGGGGGGCGGGGCCGCGGGGGGGGGGGCGCGCGGGG
>NZ_JBEPKX010000027.1:0-54248 GCF_040544915.1 Curtobacterium sp. 1544 | reverse complement strand
ACGGGGACACGCTGACCTGGTCCGGGCCGCTCGCGATCGGTGCCACCGAAACCATCACCTACCAGGTGAAGGTCAACGACCCCGACACCGGCGACAAGGTCCTCACCAATGCAGTCGCCCCGACGAGTCCGGGCGGCGGCTGTGTGACCGCTGGCGGGTGCACGACGACGACAACGGTGCTGTCGTACACGACGCAGAAGGAAGCTTCTGCTGCAACCGTCACGCCTGGCGCAACGCTGACCTACACGGTGACGGTGAAGAACACCGGAACCGCCGCCTACACGATGGACGCGCCGGCATCGTTCGCCGATGATCTGTCGAAGGTGGTCGATGACGCGACGTTCAACAGCGCGACCGTCAGCGCCAGCGGCGGAGCTGATCCGGGCGTGGTGAGCTACGACCGGCCGGCGCTGACGTGGACGGGACCGCTCGCTATCGGTGGGACGGTGACGGTGACCTACACGGTGACGGTGAATGACCCGGACACGGGGGACCACGTCCTCACGAACGCAGTTGACCCGACAGGGCCCGGCGGTGATTGTGCGACTGCTGATGGATGCACAACGACCACTCCGGTGCAGTCGATCACGTTCACGAAGGTCGCGGACACCAACAAGGTGATCCCCGGCGACGAGGTCAAGTACACGATCACCGTCAAGAACACCGGCAAGGTCGCGTACACGAACGCATCGCCGGCGACGTTCACCGATGACCTGACCGAGGTCCTCGACGACGCCACCTACAACCGCAACGCCTCCGCCACGGCCGGCACCACCTCCTACGACGCTCCGACGCTGTCCTGGTCGGGTCCGGTCGCGGTGGGCGGGACGGTGACGGTCACGTACTCGGTGACGGTCAACAACCCGGACACCGGTGACAAGGTCCTCGACAACGCCGTGGTCTCCACCGTCCCCGGGTCCACGTGCCCGGCCGACAGTGCTGACCCGAACTGCCGAAGCGTTGTGCCGGCTGGTTCGTACACGGTGACGAAGAAGGCCTCGACCGACACCGCAACCCAGGGATCCACGATCACCTACACGGTGACCGTGACGAACACTGGCAAGACCGCCTACACGACGGCACGTCCGGCATCGTTCCAGGACAACCTGATTCAGGTCCTGGACGACGCCACCTACAACGGTGACGTCAAGGCCACCGCAGGTACGACCGCGTACGAGCGGCCGAACCTGACCTGGTCCGGGCCGCTCGCGGTCGGCGGCGTGGTGACGGTGACGTACTCCGCGACTGTGAACACCCCCGACACCGGTGACCGGAAGGTCATCAACGCGGTCGTCCCGACCGGCCCCGGCGGCGAGTGCGCCACCGCAGGGTCGTGCACGACGACCACGGACGTGCCGCCCGGGTTCGCCGTCCACACCGGCGGCACCGCCACAGCAACCCCTGTCTGGGGCGGCGGGTGGATGGCGCTGAGCGGGCTCGGAATCGCTGCGCTCCTCGGCAGCGCCGTGATCTGGCTTCGCCGACGGACCGCTCGGGTTTAGGTCCGGCTCCGGAGAAATGAAAAACGTGAGGCCGTTGCCGGGTGTACATCCGGCAGCGGCCTCGCCGCGTTCCGAGTGCTCGACGAACCGACCCGATGATCGCGGTCCGACCTGCGTTAGGACCGACCGTGGCTGAGGTCCTCCCTATGAAGGCGCGCGAGGGTTTCGGGAACGTGCGGCGGTGCAGCAGGTGAAGAGACGCTGCGCTGCAGGTGCCACCCCTGGGTCGGGTGGCACCTTCCTTCATCACTTGGGACGGCGTGGGAAGGAACTGATGCGGGATGCGAGATGCGTGGTGGGACGGAGACGGGCCGGAGCTTGCCGATGACATGGTGGCATGGGCGCCGGTGCTCATGGTGCTCGGGGCGGTGCTGTGCGTCGGCGGCACCTGCTGGCTTCTGGGAGCGACATCATGACCGTCCGCAGCCGCAGCCGCAGCCGCAGCCGCAGCCGCAGCCGCAGCCGCGGTGGCGCAGCAATCCTGTTCCTGCTGGCCGGGACGGGTTTCGCGACTGGGCTGATGATGCTGCTCGTGGTCGGTATCGATCGGTTCATCGCCGGCCTCTTCACCGGAGCCGGTTCGTGACGGCGCCAGCAGTGGTGCGGCACGTGGAAGTGTTCTACGCGGTCGCGACGGGGGACCTAATCCAGTTGTGGTGCGATTGCCCGATCGGTCAGACGCACAGTTACGAACAATGGGTGGACCGCTTCCAACGACCAGAACGGCGACATCGCACCACTGTCACTCCTGAAAAGTCATGATCATTCACTGCCTAGTGGGCAGCACGGAAAGGAGCTCACGCGTTGGCCGACGCATCGTCAACTCCCAAACCCGCCGAGCCGTCGGGGATTGCTGAGCTGCCGGATCAGGCGCTAGTCGCAGCGGCCCGAACCGGGGATCGGGACGCGTTCGGGACGTTGTGGGAGCGGCACGCTGCGGCGGGGCGCCGGTTCGCGGCCGCGACGACGCGATCCTTCGACGCTGACGATCTCGTCGCGGAAGCGTACGTGAAGATCTACACCGCGGTCCTCGCCGGGAAGGGCCCGACTGGGCCGTTCCGTCCGTACTTGCTGGTCACGATTAGGAACCTCGCGATCAGCTGGGCGAAGCAACGCCGCGACGGCCGTCTCGAGGACGCCGACGACATCCCTGACCCCCGAGCCACAGACATGGCCGTCCTCGCCGAGGTCGACGCGAACCTCACCGTCCGAGCATTCCGCACATTGCCAGAACGATGGCAGGAAGTGCTCTGGTTCACCGAAGTTGACGGGCTCCCCTCCGCTGACGTCGCTGAACGATTGGGGATGACGGTCAGTGGCGTCGGCATGCTTGCCCTCCGCGCCCGGGAAGGCCTCCGGCAAGCCTGGATCCAGGCCCACATCGACACCTCCGCATTGGGGTCGGAGCATCAATGGGTGCTGCAGCAGATCGGGCAGAACGCCCGCGGGAAACTCCGCACCCGAGCGAAAACAAAATTCGACGCACACCTCGCGGGGTGCGCTGCGTGCACGGCGATCGCTGCGGAAGCAGTTGAGACGAGCAACCACTTCACCCCGACCCTGGTCCCACTTGCTGTCGGGATCCTCGGCGCCATCAGCCTCGGCGCGTTCCTGCACAACACGCCCCCCGCAGTCGCGGCCACGGCAGCGGCTCCTGCACACAATCACAACGACACGTCAGAGCGCTCCCGAGCAGCTGTCGGCAGGCGGGCGAGAGTGTTCCTGATCGCCAGTGCCGTCGCACTTGTCGCGGTCACCGGCGCCGCGATCGGCAACGCTGCCATCCGAACCCCTGCCACCTCACCATCCGCACTCGCACCGACAGGCGCAACGAGTGAGCCGCGGCCGAGCGCTTCGTCGGCGACCGCAGCACCGAGCAACGCCCCCACTGCCATTCCAGGGCCCGAGTCGTCAACATCAGCCGCCCCGCCGACAGCAACCCCGGGCACCGAAACGAAGCGGACCCTGCCGGTGACGACGCCATCTGATTCTGCGGCAACGCCCTCCGACGCGGCAGCGCCCTCCGACGCGGCATCGCCGGCAGCGCTGGCAATACTGCCCACGATCACGTCAGCTGACACCGCAGCCGGTGTGCTCTATCCCCTAGTAACCGGCACGGCACGGCCGGGAACATCGGTCACCGTTTCCTGCGGAACCGGCAACCCGGTGACGGTCAAGGCCGATGCAGGCGGCACGTGGCGTGTGCCCGAGCTCCGGATTGGGGCCGGGAGCGCGTCGATCACTGCGTCCGGGGATGACGGCTCTAGTGCGCCAAAAACCGTGCACGTGGAGTCGCCGCAGGTGTTCGCCTCGGTGGACCGCACAACGGTCAGGATCACGGTCGTCGGTGCAGCCGACACGCGGTACGCGGTGGAACGGGACGGTGCTACGGCCGGCACCGTCCGCACCGACACGGACGGCCGTACCACCGTTACCCTGCAGAACACGGCCCCAGACGACCCGCACACGGCCACCGTCCACGCGTCCACCGGCAGCCGTGTTGGGCCGGCAACGACTGTCCAAATTGCAGCGCAATCATGATCCCTGCCAACACGTGCGTCACAACACTGACCGATACGAAGGAGCCAGCGCATGGCCGACATTGACGCGGTGATTGCATCCAAGCCGAAACGGCGTCGGTGGTGGTTCCTCGTTATCGGCGTGGCCGCGGTGGCAGCGATCGTCCTCGGGGTCCTGGGCGCGACTGGCGCCTTCACCCGAACGGATGCGCCAAAGGATTTGCGTGGCAACCCGGTGCAGTACGACCCGGACGCCACCCCAAACCCGAGAGCATCCGCCGTCCCATCAGGACACGGCCGGTTCGTGGCGAAGAGCGTGAACCTGAACGTGCCGCTGGGCGCGTTGGACGCCACCGACGGCGTCGTTACCCCGCCGGGGTTCACGTCTGCGTATCTGATCCGCAACTACGGTGTCGACCCATCCCGGGCGGGCCTCGGTGCGGTGTACGTTGTGATGCACTCACTCCGAAACGGCGCCATCGGGCCCGGGAACGCGCTCATCGACGTCGACAAGGAGCGAGCGAAGATCCGCAAGGGCGCCACAATCACTGTCGACGACGTCACCTACACCGTCACTGGGACGGAAGCGGTCACGAAGACGCAGCTGCCGTCAAGCAAGATCTGGTCCGCCGGCCGCAACCAGCTCGTCGTCATCACGTGTCTGCAACGGCCTCAGGGGGGCCCCTCGATCGACAACATCGTCATCACCGCCACACGCAGCACCTGACCTCAGCTGAAGCGGAAATCTAGTGCCGGAGTTGCGTTAGCGGCACCGTTTACCGCGGTCCCCCTCATGGAGGAGCGCTCGGCAATCCCTGTCGCCGGGCGTTGCGCTGACAGCCGTTTCGGGTCGGCATTGTCGCGCTGGTGCCCGCCCGTGTTGGGGCGGGTGCCAGCTCCCTCGGGACTGTACGCGATCACTCCAGCAAGAACGCGTCTCGATAGACGCTCGTCTATCGAGACAGCGGACCAGGTAGAGATCGCGCGGATTTCGATAAGGTGAGGCCCACTCGATGTGGGGAGGCAGCTGTGGTAAAGCGACTGGTGTACAAGCGGGCCGACGGCAAGTGGGCATGGCGTCTCACCGTTGACGACAGAGTGATCGCAACTGACGGTGGGCAGGGGTACGAAAACGAAGCGGAGGCCAGGCGGATGGCTGACCGCATCGTCGGCGGGCACTACGCCGACGCGGAGAAGTTCCGTAGCGACCAGCCTCGCTGAGGTATCGATCTCACCGGCTTGTCGGCTGGCGAGCTACCGCCCTGCGACCAAGGTCACTATTGACCTGGACTCGGCACCTACTACTCTGTGTGAAAACACAGATATAGGGGGGGCCATGCACAAGCATGCTCGTTTCATCACATCCGCTGCTGCAGGCGCAACTTGCCTGATGTTGGTCATCGGGGGGTCAGTCGGGGCGCAAGCAGCACCGATGGACGCGGAGAGCCAGCCGTCGGTGCTGGTTTCAGCCGGACACATTGAGCTTTCGAATGACGCGCAGTCGCTCGGGATCGACACGTCGGACTCCGGGGGAGCGCCGTCTGTCGCTGTTGTAGACGACGGCGCCGGTGTCTCAATCACCAACACGATCACCTCGGAAGAGGACTCTCGAGTCTCGTACTCGGTAGAGCTCCCCGCCGGAGTGTCGGCGACCACTGTGCCGAATGACGACGGAGTGGCGTCGGTCATCTTCACCACGCCGGAGGGAGAGCTCGCGGGCGGCGTCGCTTCGGTCGACGCCGTCGACGCGAACGGCAAGAGCGTGGCGACCAGTGTGCACGTCGAAGGAACTGAGGTGGTCCAGCAACTCGACGCCGAGCCGGGAGCTGTGGCGTTCCCCGTGCAGGTGCGCGCTGCTGCGAGCACCGTTTGGTACAAGCGTGCTTGGGTGGGAACCGCGAAGAAGGGCTACATCGTCAACGCAGACCCGACCTCGCTCGGCCGTCAGCAGATCGCCTGGACCACGCACAAGTACCATGTGCAGCACGTGAAGAACCTGCTCGGCTCTACCAAGACGAAGAAGTATTGGAACTGGAACATCGAGCAGCAGTTCGTCTGCCATGTTGTCGGCGCATACTTCCCGAGCGGTGTCTACAACATGGAGTCGTGGCAGCCAGCGCTGGCGTGGGGGGCCATCGCCAATCCCATCGATCGATGCAACCGCACTAAGTAGGAGGCTCGAATGAAGCTCGCAACTCGTATCGCGTGGATCATGCTCGCGGTCAGCGTGGTCGCGTTCCTGGTGGCTGTTGGCTGGGCGACGCTCGGCCGTGCTCTCGGACAGGAATGGAGCAGCTTGGACGGGCCGGAGCCCGTGTGGCCCGCGGTCGTCGGCTTCTCCGCGCCGTATCTCTTCGCGCTGTCGCTGGTCACACTTGCGGTGCTTGGCGGCATCCGACTCGCGACAAGGCGTACCCGAGCGGCGCAGCAGGTCGGCTCGACGAGCGCGAGCTGACTCGACCCAGAGTGGCCCCGGTGATTCCACCGGGGCCACTCTGGGTCGTGATTCAAGACTCTGGCAACGGGGGGGGGGGGGGAGGCCCAGTGGCTCACCGTCGACGAGCTCTCCGCCGAGCGACGCCGTGCGATCAAGCAGTTGAACGTCCTCGATTACTCCGGAGCTGGGTTCTGGGAGACGGAGGCTGCGCTGCAGTGCACGCTCGTGCTGATCGGTCTGGTGCAGGACGAGCGACGTCACCGTTGATCGCTGCGGCTGGCTAGGAGCCGAGCGCTGCCTGCGCTGCGCGACAGGCGGGGCACCAGTCGACGTCGTCTGCTGAGCAGTCCCACCCGTACGATTCCGCGTAGCCTCGCGCACCGTGGTAGCTCACCGCGTTGGGGCCGATCAGGGCGATTCTTGCGCTGCACTGGTGCCCATCGCAGGTGAGCACGATCGCTGGGTGGATTGCCATGCCGTCTCGTCTCTCGTCGGCGTCAGGCGTCGACGGTGGTGCCGAGGCTGATCCAGCCGTCGGGGACCGACTGCAGGTAGGCCTTCAGGGCGGCGTCGTAGTTCGGCCCCCGACGGCTGGATCTCGGTCGATCGGGCGACGGCACGGACGGTGATGTTCCCGGCCGCGGTGGAGCTCACCGTGTTCGTCTGCATGACGACGTACCCGGCGAGCTCCAGGCCGTCGACGGCGCGGGCACGGGCGGTGCTCTGGTCGTCTGCGTGGCCGTCAGCGGTGATGGTGTCCGTGGAGCGGATCGTGCCGCGGACGGTGGTCATGGATCCATCCTCACCGATCGCTCCGACAGCGCGGACCACAGGGTGCGGGTGGGGGGGAGATGCGCGCTGCGCGCGTGCGCCCTGTCTCCGCTGCGCTGCGCAGGCCATCGGAGGGGCCGTGGTTGGCTCGGAGCGGGCGGCGTCGACGTCGACTGCAGCGGCGGCGACGCCGTCGACGACGTCCTTGTAGGAGTGCAGCAGCACCGCGGGGACGCTGTTGTCGCCGTTCTCCGCCATCCACGCTTCGTGCTGCGCGGAGTCCGTGGGCATGTTGCGGCTGATGGTCTGGATGCGCTTGGCGAACCCGAGTGGGTCGCCGAGCGACGCAACGACGGCGGAGAAGCCGGCGGAGGCGACGTCGAACACCTGGTCGGTCTCGATGCCGGTGACCTGCCCGGTCGTGGTGAATGTGACCGCGAGGTACTCCTCCCCTTCCGGGGTCTGGTGCCACTGGATGCCCGGTTCGCCGACACCGTCCTGCAGCCACACCATCCCGCTGACGCCGTCCGGGGTGTCCCGCATCGCGTGGAGCTCCTGCATGGACTCCCGCTTCTCCTCGCGGGTGCTCGCCTCTGCCCACCGGTCGGTGAGCATGTCCCAACCGTCCTGGTCGTACGGGACGAACTTCGTCGTCCCGCGCCGGAGGCGCTCCTTCCACCGGGCATCCTTCATCCGGCGCCGCAGGATGGTGTTGTTCGCGGTGTCGATCGTCGCGAACCACGCGGCCCCGATGAGGACCACGCCGATCAGCAGCGCCCAGAGCCCGATCACGAACACGAGCACGAGCGTCAGGACGACGCTCGATCCGAGCGCCCAGAGCCGAGGCTTGGAGATCCGTCCGCCGAACAGGCCACGGTGAGCGCTGTCCCCGCCAATGATCGAGGTGCGCATGCTCATGCCTCCTGGTGGGTGCCGTGCTCGACGGCCTGCTCAGCGGCCGTCGACGCGGCCTGGGAGGCCTGCTGCGCGACCTTGAGCGCCGAGTTGGCCAGCAGCATCCCGACGGCCAGAGGCGCGCCGACACCGGTCGACGCTGTGCCCGCCGTGCCCGCGGCTCCCGCTCCACCAGCAGCGCCAGCGCCGGCAGCGGCACCAGCCCCAGCGCCGGCACCAGCGCCGGCGGCTCCGGCCTTCCCTGCAGCACCGGCTGCGCCGGCGGCGTGCTTGCCAGCCGTGCTCGCCGCGGACGCGGTCACGTTGGCCGCGCCACCGCCGCCACCGCCTGCTGCGGCGTTCCCGGCCGCACCCACCTGGGATGCCTGGCCGCCGTACCCGACCTGAGCCGGAGCGGTCGGGAGGTTCCACTGGTAGCCGCCGCCCTGGCCGGTCGGCTGTGAGGCCGCGGTCTGGTGTGCCGTCTGCGGGGCGTGGGATGGGGTGTTCGGGATCTGTGGGGCCACTTGTGGCGGGGTGAACCCGCTTGTGCGGGACGTGCCCGCTCCGCCGCCAGGGCGAGGGATGAACTTCAGCATCGATAGCGGCGCGAACACGACGATGAAGGAGATGACCGCCGGCACCGCGAGGTTCACGAACGTCTGGATCGGGTTGACGAGCTTGCCGAGGGTGCCCGGGTCAGCGGTGATCGAGATGCCGTTGATGGCGCGGAACGCCAGGCCGACGAGGAGGATCAGGGCGACCTGGGTGAGTCCGATGACGACCCAGATAATGGGGACTGCTTTGCCGAGCTTCCGGGTGTCCGGGTTCACGATCCACACGAACCCGAGCGGCAGTACCGCGCCGACGAGGTACTGGGTGGCGAGCTGGATGATGAAGATGAACGCCACGCCGAGCAGGCTCAGGAACAGGGTCCCGAGGACGACTATCGACACGATCGCCGAGTTCAGAAGCGCTCCGGCGTCGTCGGCTGCGGCGAGTTCGGCGATCTTGGTGAAGAACTCTTGGGTGGTGGAGTTCACCGCCCAGGCGGCGATCGCGTCACCGGCTGCGGTGAAGAGCTTCGTCAGCGCGATGCCGACCACCGGACCGAACGCGGCGCCGATGAGGAACGCGGGTGCGGCGATGAAGATCGACTCGAGCATCTCCTTCGGACCCAGCGATCCCTTCCGACGGCGCCCGATGATGATGAGCAGCTGCACGGCGAGCACGAACATCGACACCGAGAACGACATGGCATAGGACTTCAGCCACCACTGCGCGTCGTAGTTCGGGTGCAGGGCGCTGAGCAGCCATGGGATCAGCACGCCGGCGACGGCGTGCACGGCGTCCTGCATCTGCTGCGTGATGAACCCGAGCGGGTCCTGGGCGAACTCGATGCCCTTCTTCACGCCCTCGACGGCGCCCTTGCCCTTGGCGAAGACGCCAGAGATCCACGACAAGCCCGTGGCGATTGCGTCACCGCCCCCGCAGACGATCGCTCCTGCTTGGCATGCCATCAGCAGCCCTCCTTGTACTTGGTGCCGGACGTCAGACCCTCGTCCCAGCCAGGAGAGGGGTCGGCGTCGGAGATGACCCAGCCCTGCGCGCTGGTGGTGAGGGTGAAGGTGCCGCCCGTGTACTGGTACTGGGAGGCGCTGTCCTCGGCGGGGTCAGGTTTGCCGTTCGTCGTAGTGAGGCCGGCGAACGCGATGGTGACGGTGGTGTCCGTGCTGTCACGGACGAGGTACGCCGACCCAGACAGGTCGACGCCGTGCGTCTGCCCGTCGTCGTAGCCCGACTTCGACAGATCAGACGCGGCGAGCATCGAGTGCGCGGTGCCGTCCGTGACGTCGTTGACGGTCTCCCGCAGGTTGGGGCGTCGGTCGGGATCCGCGGCGCTGTAGAGCTGCATGAATGCGCCGAGGAACTCCGCCGCCCCGGCCGGGGTGAACTGCTTCTTCTCGCGGAGCTCGAGTAGGTCCTTCGATGTGATGTCCGGGCCGGTGACACAGCCAGAGGCGTAGTCGACGCCCTGGACCGGGGCGGCGCTCCCGGTGCCGGTGGGGGCCTCGGAGGCTGCCCCGGCCGGGGTGCGGGTGGTGTTCGGCGAGGCGAGGTTCGCGATGGTGACGCCGGCCGCGACGAGTGCGATCGCCGCGATGATTCCCACTGGGATCAGCCACCACCGGCGGCGACGCCGGGGCTGGGATGCGGTCTGCTTGCTCATGTGCGATTCCCCTCGCTGGTGTGAACAGATCAGCCGTTGACGGCGGTGAGGAAGAACCCGAAGATTGCCGGCACGATCACCGCGGCACCAGTCATCACGGACGTGCCGATCACGGCGCCCTTGGCGGCCTCGGCCTTCTGCGGCATCTTCGCGTTCTTGAAGTGGCGCAGTGAGGCGACGGCCTTGAGGAGGTGGAAGGCGCAGAACAGGATCAGCAGGAACCAGAGCCCGCCGAGAAAGAGCTTCCACTGAGTGGTGAAGTTGTCGCCGAGCCAGGACGAGTTCGGCTTGACGCCGTCGAACGGGTTGATGTCGGCGTTGCCGGCGACCACGTGCGACGGGGTGTGGGTGGCGATGACGGCGCTGGTGGTCATGTTGATGACCGGGGCGAGGAGTGCGCTCATGAGTTGGCCTTTCGGTTAGCCGGCGACGACCGGGAGGGTCGTTCCGGGGTCAGTGGTGTGCCGGGGAGTTGTGGCGCTGTTGCTGGTGCCACGGGTCTGGGATGCTCCGGTGGAGCGAGGCGCCGGGGCCGGCGAACTTGCGCCAGCAGACGGCGTCGACGTCGGCGCGGGGGCCGGGGCCGGAGTCGGCGTTGGCTGCGCGGGTTCGGGTGCGGGTGCGGGGTCGCTCGGCTGTTCGGGTGCCGGCGTGCCCGGGTCGGTGGGCTGCGTGGGGTCCGTGCCGGGATCCGCCGGTGCAGGATCCGGGTCGACTGGCGCCGGGTCCACCGGGGCGGGCTCCGACGGGTCCGGGATCGGGTCCGTCGGGTCGGTCGGAACCGGGATCGGGTCCACCGGCACGGTCGGGTCTCCGGGCAGTGTGGGGTCGACCGGCTGGGTGGGGTCGACCGGGACGTCGACGGCGTTCGAGGCGTCCGGTGCAGCGGTGTCGGCGTGGCTGACGGCGGCGGGGCCGAGCGTCATGGTGGCGATCGCGGCGGTGGTGAGCGCGATGCGGGTGCGGGTGTGCATGGGAGTCCTTACTGCTTCGTGGTCTGGTCGGCGGTGGCGTAGGTGCTGATGCGGCCGTCGGTGACGGCGATGAGGTCGCCGGATCCGGTCTCGGCGACCGGGACGACGGTCGGTGCAGGACCGGTGCGGACGGCGTCGCCGGCGACGTACGCGGTCGTGCCGTCCTGGTCGGCGCCGTAGAGGTGGTTGCCCACGAACCCGTCAGCGACGAACCCCTTCGGCACGGCGACGGTCTTTCCGGCGGCCGTGAACGCGGTCCCCTGCACCAGGAGCGTCTTCCCGTCCTGGCTGGCCGCGACCGGCTCATCGGAACTGGTGCCGGTGCTGCTGATGGCCTTACCGTCGCGGACGTCGTGGGCGGCGAGCACGGAACCCTGCTCGCGGGTCTTCCACCGCACCCACACCGTGCTGTTGGTGGCGACGACCCACGAGGAGATCTCCGTCGCGTTCTTCGGGGCAGCGAGCTTCGCGGTGCGGGTGACGGTGCCGTTCGTGACCGCGGTGAGGACTTCACCTCGAGCGGAGGCCCACAGCACCTGTCCGTTCGCGGTGCCGCCCATGATGAGCGCTCCCGGTCGCGGGAACGTGACCGGGACGGCGCCGTGGCCGGTGAGCATCGCCGCGGTGGTGTCGGTGGTCACGAACGGCACGCCGGCGCGCACCTGGAACTCGCCGCCAGTCGGGATCCCCGCCTCGAGCTGCAGCTTCCCAGCGCCCCAGACGGTCACGGCCGTCTTGGACGCGGCCGCGAGTGCAGGCTTGCCGTCGACGGTCACGGCGGACACGCCGCCGACGGCCTTCCCGGGCAGGGTCAGCGTGGCCGCGGTGCGGCCGGAACCGGCGTGCAGGACGGTGACCGTGCGCCCGTGGGCGTAGCCGACGTAGTTCCCGTCGCTGGTCACGCCGACCGCGCCAACCGCGCCGCTCTTCGCCCACGTGGGCTTCTTCGCCCACCCAGGCAGCGTCGTCGCGGGAGTCGAGGCGACTTGCGCCGTCGAGCTCTGCTGATCCTCGTGTCCGCTGCCGGCCACGAACAAGGCTGCTGTGCCCACCACGACGACGACGAAAGCCGCAACCCAGACCCACCGGCGGTGACTCTCGTCGAGAAGCGGGGCAACGTTCACGCCGCCTTGCTCGTCCTTCTCGGCCGAGGGGTCCACCGGTGCGCGGTGGAACCAGCTGGCGAACAAGGTCCGCAGGCTCGGGTTCTCGTCCTCTGCGCTAGAGGCAGCCTCCCCCTCGACGGCTGGCGCATCGGCGGCGGCGTCGGTCGGGCGGGCGCCGCGGCCGAACAGGCCACCGAACAGCACGCGGAGCGTCGGGCGCGCATCCGTCTCACCCACGGGCTCTTCGTGCTCCACCTCGGGCTCGTCGAGCACAGCGCTGTCGATGTCCCCGGTGCGGGCCAGCGGTGTGCGCTGGTCGACCTCGGCGTAACCGGCGGCCCGCTCGGATGAGGTGAAGATCTTCGTCAGGTCGAGCTGGCCGATCTGACGGCCGCAGCGCATGCAGAACGTGGCCTGCGGCACTGCCTCGGTGCAGAACGGGCAGGTGACGGCGGGACGCTCGTCGACGTCAGCGGAGTCGTGTGTGGTGTCCGTCATCGTGCTCTCACTTCGTGATCGTGATCGGAGTACCCAGCGGCAGTCGGTTGACTGCCGTGATCGCTTCGGCGGTGAGCCGGATGCATCCGTGCGAGACCGCACCGGAGCTGGTGGTGTTGAAGTGCACCCCGATCAGCCCGCCGTCCGAGCCGCCGAACGGCTCGTCCTTCGCTGCGGAGTGCAGCGACGTCAGCTCGATCGGGTGGACGCTCTGCCCCTGCTTCGGGTCGAGGTAGCGGGCCTGCAGGTACCCGGTGACACCGGTCGGCGTCGGGGTTGTCTTCGTGCCGACACCCACCTGGTAGGTGGCGACGTCCTTGCCGGTGACGATGCTGAGCGTCTGCTCGCTGACGGACACGACCACCCGGGACGGCAGGGCCTCCCCTGCGGTGAGGGCGTCCGTGCGGACCCACGCGGCGGTCTGCGCTGCAGCGTCACCGTTCGTGCTCGAGGGCAGCTGCTGACGTGCCGGTGTCAGGACCAAGGTCCACGCGCCGTCCGTCCGGACCGGGACGACGGTCGTCGGGTCGCCGAGGAAGTTCGTGGCAGAAAGGTGCGCCACTGCACTTTTCTGCGCGGCGCCGTAGAGGGCGACGTCCTTCGTGAGCGTCGCCGAACGAGTCAGCGCCGTGGTGTTCGTGCTGGCGTACCGGATCAGGCCCGGGATCACCGCGTCGTACCGGGCCTCCGGCAGGGAGGCCACCTGGTCGGCGGTCAGAGCGCGGAACGGACCGGGACGCACCGGGATCGACACCGCCGTGCTCGGCGACGCGGTCGGTGCAGAAAACTGCTCGGTCGGACGAGCCGCCACGGCGACCGTGATGCAGGTACCAACGACGACCGCGGCCACTGCAGCCACGAGAACCTTCCGCACGATGGTTGCGCGTGGGTGGTGGGCCAGGTGCAGGCGCGCGAGGGGTCGACGCGTCTGCACCTGACCGTCGTCGCCGTTGCCGACGACGGACGCGGAACCAGAGCCGTCAGAAAGCCCGGTCCGCGAGCATGGACGGGAAGCACGAATCGGGCTAGACCCCATATCCATCGTGTCCCTTCTGCTGGGGTAGAAGTACCGTTCCGCCAGTATGCCCTATTTAGGGCGAGGCGTGTTGCGATGTGCTCCAAATGAGGCGTCTGGAGTTTCCGCAGTGCGCCAATAGGGTCGTCGCGTGGGTAGACAGGGCAGCGGCGAACCAAACGAGTTCTCGAGGGCGTTCGTCGACGCGGTCGACGACCTCCGCATCCGCCGAGGCATCACGACGCCTGCCCTCATCGCGCAGGCTGGATTCAGCCGCGGCTACTACTACAAGCGCACCCGCGGCGAGACCTCCTTCAACACGAATGACGTGCAGACGATCGCGGAAGCGCTCGGTGTCTCAGTCGGCGAGCTCCTGGAACCGGCCATCACCGAGATGGAGCGGCTGCACGCTCCTCGGGACGAACGCCTCGAACCGGCACTCCTCGGCTACCGGCTGCGGAAGCTTGTCGCCCTGCACGTCGCTCGCACCCCCGCACCCCCGCTCGACCGCGCGATTCGCGCAGCATTGGCGAAGCGCGGACGGCTCCTCGCCGGTGCCGACTGGGAACGCCTCCTCGCTGGCGAACCGACGGACGTCACCAGCGATGACCTCCGCGCGATCGCGGACTTCTTCGATGTGCCGCCGGAGTACCTGCTGCGCATCGCACTCCCTGGTGTCGTCGATCTCGTCGACGCACGGCTGGAAGTGGAAATCGCCTTGGCAGAGACTGGTGTGGGGATCGCAGCTCGCTCGGTCAACGCAGCGTCCCCGGCCGAGCTCCTGGCGATCGCCGAAGCGATCCGCGCCGCGGCGCCGAACGAGCGGGGAGGTACCGAATGAAGAAGATCCGAACGCAACGACTCACCACTCAGCTTGCTGAGGACGCCATCGCCAGGCTGTCCCTGCCCGCCGGCCCGCTCACCTTTGAGGCGCTGCGAACGGCCATGGCCACCTGGCTCGGTAAGCCACTCATCATCGATCCGCTGAACTCACTTCCTCCGCGTGACCACCCCGCGAGCGTGACGGGCTTGTACCTCGACACTGCAGACGCCGGACGGGTGTACTTCCACCCTGACGACCCCCGCCTCTACCAGCTGTTCGTGATCCTGCACGAGTTCATGCACATCGCCGCGGGACATGGAGGGTGCCACGTGCCCGTCGAGGTGATGGAGCGGGGCTATGCCGGCGTGACCGCAGAGATCACCGCGGCGCGGGCACGCGTTCCGGTGCGGACCTCGCTCGAGGACGCTGACGCTGTTGACGTCGAGGAGCTCGTGGCGGAGCGCGGGGCGATGCTCCTGCTCGAACGCCTCCAGAAGTCCACGCTGTCTGCAAGCGAGGCAGCCTTCGCGTGATCCCAGCTGCGTTCTGGGCTGCCGTTGGACTCCTGCTCCTCCGCGTCAATGCGATCGGTAACGCAGCGCGACGTCCGGCGTTCCTCGCCGCAGCGCTGGCCGTCGTCGGCATCGCCACGGTGGGCGTCGTCTGGCCCGTCGAGCACATCGATGCGCTCTTGGGTGACGTCAACGCGATCGATCTGATTCAGGTACTCGCAGCGACTGCAGCGTTCTGGTTCCTGCGCGACGCCACACGCGCTCACGCTGGCTCGGAAGCCCGATCGCGCCTGCCCATCCTGATCGCCGTGCTCGTCGCGGAGACGGCCACCTTCGTCGCGATCCCCGATCACAACGGGGAGCCGACCACCTACATCCACGAGCACCTGCAGTACCCGGCCACGTGGGTGCACATCGTCATCTACATGGTTGCGATGGGGTGGTTCGCCGCCGACTCCATCGGCGTGCTCCTGCCCCAGCCCCGCGGTGCGAACATCCTGTTCATCATCGGCTTTGCGCTCGTGGTACTCGCGATCATCGCCGAGCTCGTCGACGTCACCAGAGTGTTCATCGACGGACAGCAAACCCCCTTCTCGCGGGCGATGCTCGTCGTGTTCAACAGCCTCTTCTACCCCGGCATCGTCGCCATTGGTGTCGCACACGGATGGCGGACCCTGCGCCGGCTCATCACCGTCCTCGGGTGGCGTGTGATCTCGCTCCGCCTGCTCGTCATGTCAGCCCGCGACCAGAGCGCCGGCAGGCTGTCGTTGCGCCTCCGGGGCAGCGCTGAAGTTGTCGCAGCGCAGCGGTACATCGAGCTCCGCGACAAAATCGTCGCCGGTCGCCTCGAGGTCACAGAACAAGAGCAGCGTTACTTGCAGCGAGTAGACGAACGGCTCGCGAAGGGAGTTACGGCATGGGCGTTATCGGTGTAGCAGCAGGGGCGGCCCTGACAGTCATCGCGGCGGCGACTGCCGCGGGCGTGGTGGTCGCGAAGAAGGCGATTCACCCGCGGCCGAAACGAACCGTCACCGTCGTCGACGTCGACTCCGCCAGCATCACCGTCCCATCGGACGAGCAGACTCGGTGCCCTGGTGAGTACCGCGTGTACTTCCACGACGGTCAGGACAGCATCCTCGTCGGCGACGTGCTCGACGACGACGGCCGTCACGTCCGCCGGACGATCCTGGGTGAACCCGAGATCCTCCCGGCAGCGGACGACAAGCTTGTCTGGAGCGGATACCTCCTCGACACTCCAGCATCTGTGTCGCCCTCCTTCGAAGAGGTTGCGATCACCGCTGACGGCGACACCCGGAAGGCGTGGTACTTCCCCGTCGACGGCGCCACCACCTGGGCCATCCATGTGCACGGCATCCACTCGGGCCGGCAAGCCATCCTCCGCGCCGTACCCGACACCCTCTCTGCCGGAATGAGCTCCCTCGTCATCGGATACCGCGGCGACGTCGAAGACGGCCGCGGCCTGCCCGCGACGTTCGGCACAGACGAGTGGCAGGACCTGGACGCGGCGATGCGTCACGCTGTCGACCACGGAGCAGAGCGCCTGGTGCTCGTCGGGTGGTCGATGGGCGCGACGATTGCTCTTCACGCGGCCGCGCGCTCCACCCTCCGCAAGCGGATCGACGCCATGATCCTGGTCTGTCCAGCACTCGACTGGTTCGCTGCCCTGCGTGCAGGCGCGTCCAAGGCAGGCTTCCCGGGGTTCCTCGGGTCAATGGGTGCCGTCACGCTCACGATCCCGGGTCTCGCTCGCTTCGCCGGCCTCCAGAAAGCCATCCCCATGCGCTGGATGCGTCCCACGCCGCCCGCTGGGCTGCCAATCCTCCTCGTCCACAGCTCTGGCGACCGCGATGTCCCCCTCAGTGTCTCCAAGCGATTCGCGGCCACGCCTGGCGCGGGAGCCACCCTCGTGGAGATCGCGCCCTGCCCGCACGGCATGGAACTTAACCGCGAGCCTCAGCTGTTCCACGGCTCGATCGCACGCTTCCTTTCCCGGGGCGCGGCTCTATCCACGGCATCTGCGGTGCACGAATAGGGTACCTTGGTGGCACTTAGCGCTTTGGACAGACTGCGACATTCAGCACCATGGAGTCGTGCTCGCCAGTCGCTCGAGTCGTCTACCCCGCAAGGAGAAGGAACATCCATGCAGTCTCGCGACACGCCGTCCCAGGCGACCACGCGCATGCATGTTCCCGCCAAGGTGTGTCTATGAGCGACTTTGGACGACGCGCCAGCCGAGCGCAGAACGCCCCTACGGTCCTTCTGCAGGGCCGTGTGCTTCCTGAGACCCGCCAGGCGTTCAAGGACGCCGCTGAAGAGAGCGGCGTCTCAGTCGCCTACTACCTTGACGCGCTAGCGCGCTCGCTCGTCGCCGAAAACGGCGCGATGCCGCTCGTCGAGGACCCCCGTCGGCTTAACCGAGTGGAGTTGCCGATCCCAGCCGCTTAACGACAAAACCCCCGCCAGAGGCGGGGGTTCGGGGCTAGGCCCCAAGTCATGTTTCTCACTACCTGCTACGTCGCCAAACAGATCAGGTCGTGAGCTTCCGATAGAAGAAGCCCGGTTGGAGCCGGGAGCCTTCGTCGTACCGCCACCCCGAGAGGAGGAGGTGTCGCCATCGTAACGCACGTTGCTGCGCCCGGTATAGATCAATCTGCCCGCGTGTCCTCTTCGGATACCGCCTGGGCGTTGACGCGCTCGATCGCGCCTCGTCGGTACGTGAACCGCATGATCGCGGAGGCCGACGGGACGATTCGGTCGAACAGCTATCCGTCGAAGTTCCCGACTGCAGGGCACACTCCCCCGGCGACGCCGTGGACGATCGACCTCACCGACCTTGACGGACGGTTCTGGTTCGCCGCGTTCGACCTCGACGCGAAGACACCCGAGGACTTCGACCAGGCGGCCGAGGACCTCGGCGTGCTGGTCCGGATCCTCCGCGACGCGCAGGTGCCGCACGTGGTGTGCCGCTCGAGCCCCACAGGCGGGTTCCACGTGTGGGTGCCCCTTGCCGGCGTCGATAAGGCCACGATGGTGCAGCTCGCCGGCGCCGCACGCGCTGTGCTGCCGTCTCTTGACCATGGGCTGCTCTGCAACGACCGCACGGGCGCCGTCCGCCCGCCGCTGACCCCGCACGCGCGCGGTGGCGCGTCCGAGGTGATGGCCGGCGCCGACGACGTCGACGTGCTCCGCACCCCGACCGTCACCGCCGGCGATCTCCTCCGCGTCACGGCCGCGTTCCGTGAGCTCCGCCCAGCCGTGGATCCCGCAGACTCCTCCCCCACCGGCCCCGTCGACGCCCACCACCGAGTGCACCGGTCCCTGCCGGCGTGGGGTGAGGCGCACATGGGAACCGTTGCCGGCGGCCGTGACCCGTCCCGCACCGGCTACCTGTGCCTGCTCGCGGCCGCGGTGTCCGGGTGGACCCTCGCCGACGTCGAGCACGCCGCGAAGACCGCACCCGGCATGGAGCACTACCGCACCCGCAACCGTCCCACCGGCGGCCGTGCGCCCCGCGCTGCGGCCGAGGCGGCTGCGCGCCTCGAGCGGCAGTGGGCGAAGGCGCAGGAGCGGGCCGTGCTGTACCGGTACGCGCCCGAGGAACGCCAACAACGAGACCTGACCCAGCTGACCGGCATCGTCGACGTCGTCGAGGCCATGCTGCAGGCGTTCACCGCCTCCCCCGGCCGCTGGACCCGCACCGAGGCGGACCTGCACGACAGCACCGTCCTGACATACCTCGCCTGGGTCTCCCTGCGCTCCGGCTCCCGCGACGTCGGCGCCGCACTCCGGTCTGTGGCGATCGCCACCGGGATCCCCTCGAGCACCGTCGACCGCTCACTCCGCCGCCTCCACGCTGCCGGATGGATCACCCGCCGGCGCCATGCCGATGGCCCCAACGCAGCCGTTTGGCGGCTCACAGACCGGTTTTCCACACCCTCCGAACACGTCGGGCCACCTCACGATGTGACCGCCCGCCCCCCGGCCGAGCTCTTCGACGTGAGAGTCACCCTCCTGGACGCTCTAGAAGACCGGCTCGACGCCGGACGCCACGACGTCTTCACCCGCGCAGGACTGGGACCCACGGCACGCCGCGTCTACGAGAGCCTGACCACTGACGAGCACGCACCGGAGGTCGTCGCTGACCGTGCAGGACTCCCCCGCGGCCGGGCACGAGCAGCCCTCGCACGCATGCGACGTTGGACCCTAGCCATCGCCACACCCACCGGCTGGCGCCGACGGTTCCAAGACTTCCGCACACACGTGGCCAAGCAGCTCGGCGTCGATGGGATCCTCTTGCGACGCGAACAGCAGTACGTCGACGAACGCGACCTCTGGGCCTGGTGGCAGAACCACCTCATCCGCAAGGCCGGCCGCCGCGGCCGCGACCGCATCCCCACCACACAGGTCGTCATGTTCCGATCCGTCGACGACCACGGCGGACCCGAGGCCTACCCGGCATACCCGTGCTCGAGCGACGGCCGAGCAGACCACCGACAGGCCATGAGGTTTGTCCGCCGGGGGCTCCTACAAGAGCTGCGGGACTTTGAGTTGGCAGCGTGAGTGGGGAGGCACTCTGCTCTCGTCGAAGCATGTAACGCAAGCGTTTATTGGCTTGCGTGGCTTGTAATCCTTGCGTTTATTGTAAGACTTGTATGGCTGGCTCAGCGAACCCAACAAACCCAAGCGTTTATTGGCTTACGTGGCTTGTAATCCTTGCGTTTGTTGTAAGACTTGGGTACATTGGATTGCATGGCTTACAACCCAAACAAGCCTTGAAACGATTGCATCGGAGGGCTGATGACGCACATCACAGCGATTGCCAACAACAAGGGTGGTGTCTCCAAGACGCAGGTGACTTGCCAGCTGGCTGCTGCGCTTGCGCGAGCTGGACGCCGCGTTCTTGTTGTCGACATGGATCCCCAGGCGAACGCCACTCGACGTCTAGGGATCGAGTGGGATCCTTCCGCACCGATCCCCACCATGTCCGAGGTGATCGCGGCCGCTCAGGACGGCGCAGGGGAGGCGGCTGTAGTTGCCTGTGGCTGGGATACAGAAGCGGCACCAGAAGGGGAGCGGATCGACGTTCTGCCGGCTCGCTTTGATCTCATCAATCGTGAATCCGAGGCTGGCGTCGTCGGCGCCGTGCGTCGTCTCACCAAGGCACTGTCCGGTTGGACGGACGTGTACGACGTCGTCCTGATCGACACCCGGCCTGATCTCGGCCACCTCGTGCAAATGGCGTTCGCCGCTGCAGACACCGTACTCATCCCCTCTGACCCGAACTACGACTCTGTCGAAGCCGCCATCCGGGTTCGAGACTTCGTCTCACTTCACGCCGCCGACCTGATGAACCCGGATCTGCGTGTGGCTGGCGTTGTCGTCACGCGGCGGAAGCGAACCAAGGAACATGATTTCCAGATCGAAGGCCTCGTCGACGCCTTCGGCGAGCTCGTCTGGAAGCTTGGGGGAGTGGTTAAGTTCGACGATGGGACCGACCTTTTGAACCCCAAATACCTTCCCGAGTGGTCTCGCTTTGCGGAGGCTGATGCCGCCGCAACATCCCTGGGCGCATGGCCCGGGGTGGACGGGCGGAAGGCGGTCGCGCTCTACGACGCACTCGGTCAGATGTACGCACAGCGCATCCTGGAGAAGGAGAAGAACGCCGTATGAGTGCACCAGAACGCCGGCGACCCGGTGCGAACAGCCCAATCAAACTCACCGCCAACGTCGAACCCGTTCGGACAGGCGTCGAGGCACCGGTGACGCCTGAGGCACCGAAGCGGGAGGTCATGCCCGTCGAGCCAGTGAAGGAAGCGACGATCCCCACGACCGTGGCGCTGCGGGAAGGTCTCAAGCGTCGTGCCCAGACGGCAGTTCTCCACACAGCCGCGTTGCCCGGGGGCTACCGGTCGTTCGCGGCGCTGGTCGACGCGGCCCTTGAGCGAGAGCTTGAACGACTTGCAAACGAACACAACGGCGGCGTCCCATTCGAACCGAACGCGGGCGGGTTCCGCACCGGCCGGCCGTTTGGCAGCTGATGACGCTGAGGAGACCGCCCCTCACGGAGCTCATCGCCCACGGCACAGACTGGAACGGCCGTTGGGGACGACTGGACACCACGCCCCCATCCGCTCGTGTCGCAAACGAGAGCCTTCACGGCGCTGCTGTCGATCTACCCACCGGGAACGATGCGTAGGGAGTGGATCCTTCTCGGGATCCAGGGGCTCGGCGCGACCTGGATCGGGTGGGGCATCGCGGCCCTCGTCGTCGTGGTCGCGATGATGCTTGGTGACCGTTGGGCTGGCCTCACCGCCGCATGCGTGCTCGTCGCCCTCTGGGGAGTCGTCTCTCTCGTGACCGTGAAGCTGCGCCGTAACACCCGCCACGTCCGAATGTCAGCGAGTCCGGCGGGGGCGGCAGGCAGGTGCCGGATCAACCACATCGCTCAGCTACTGGACGACCTGGATGCCCAGGACCTCGACCCGGTTGAGTACGAGCTGCAGTGGGGTCGCATCTACGGCGAGGTCGCCAGCGTCACACGCGGCGCGTAGGTCGTTCGCCCGGTCAGTCGTCGACGCGGGGGAGTGCGAGGGTCTGGTCTGCTGCTTCGCCTCGAGCGATGGCCGGTACACGGTGGCGCGGGCGACGTCGAACAGTTCTGCGAGCTCGGCCGAGGTGTAGTCGCCGGATCGGCGCATCGACACCAGGAGCGTTTCTCGCCTCTCGGAGAGCTTGGGCTTCCGGCCCTTCAGCCGGCCTTTCGCTCGAACGGTGGCCATGCCTTCCCGGGTGCGGGCCCTGACGAGGTTCGCTTGGAACTCAGCGAACACCGACAGCATGCCGAAGATCATCCGGCCCATCGGGTCGAGGGGGTCGTAGACGGATCCGTTGAAGCTCAGACGCACGTCCTTCGCTGCGAGCTCGGCCGCGATCGTGCTGGCGTCGACGACGGAGCGGGCGAGCCGGTCGAGCTTGGTCACGACGAGGGTGTCATCAGCCCAGCACGCGGCGATCGCCTTCTCCAGCCCCGGGCGGGCTCGCGTTGTGCCGGAGCGGCCGTGGTCGACGTAGACCCGTTCGCGTGCGACGCCGGCGGCGATCAGCGCTTCACGTTGCGCGGTGAGGTCCTGCGCGTCGGTGGAGACGCGGGCGCCGGATCCGGCGCCGAGACGAGCGGTAGCCGATCGACATGGGCTACTCATGGCCTGGCGAATCCGTCCGGATCCCTCGCGTTGGTGAGTTAGGCGACTCGACAAGCGAGAGCCCCAGCGCCGATGGGGGCTGAGGCTCTCGTTCACGGTCGGTGCCCTATTGGGGTGGTGACGTGCGCCGTTTGCGGCGAGCGATCAGGGCGTCGCCCGCGATGAGGACGAGCGCCGTGGCAGCTCCGAGGATGGCGAGCAGCCACCAACTGGTGTCGGTGAGAAACCCGATCAGGCCGAGGACGATGATCGGGATCGCGATGAACTTCGTCAACATCGAATCGAGCCTAACTGCAGTTGTTCCGAGCGGTCTTCACGAAGGGCTTCCCGTTGAGGCCAGGGCCGAAAATGGTCTGGTAGCAGGAGTTACTCTTGAACTTCTTGTTCGAGTAGATCTTCGCGATGCTCTTGAAGACGGCTTTCACCGTGACGCCTCCGCCGGCGGTGCACAGAACTGCGGCGGCCTTCGCCACTGGAGACGGGAGCTTGGTCGCGCCGGAGCAGACGGCCACTACGGACAGTCCCCCTACCGCGGTCGCGGCCACAGCGATTGCCTTCATCTCTGCTCCGGTCAGGTTGATGTAGGGACCGGGGCCATACGGCGTGCCGGTGATACCTACAGTGATTTTCGGGTCGGCGACAACCGGGTAGGTGACGGGCGTAGCACTGTGCTCAACCACCTGCACGAGGTCTCCGTTGCTCACCTCGTAGTGAGTTGCGACGGAGACGCCTGCAGCATCCCTCGCCCAAGGGGCGTCGATCACACCGGCAACGGACGGGACGGTGTCTTCGGCCTCTGCGGTGTCGAGGAGCACGACCGAGCCGTCCTCGTTCAGAATCGGGACGACCGAGTCGGGCAGTGCGTACGTAAACCGTGATGGCGCAGCCTTGTCCTGCAGCACGGTCTGCACCCGAACACCATCGGTCAGTGCCTGCGCTGCCACGTCCGTTGACTTGGCAGCATCGGCGTAGACGACAGTGCCGTCTGCTGCAGACTGCCCCGCTGCCCCGCGCGCTGCCCCCGGCAGGCCGAAGTGGAGTGTGCCATTCGACGTTGCGAGCTCAACGGCCCCGGCTGTGTCTCCGGGGAGCGTCGTGACCGACGAGTCGCCGTCCTGCACGTCAACCGAGGGAGCGACCTGCGCAACGTCGCGAGCGACCGCGTCTGCGGCCGAAGTTCCTTCAGCATGGGCCACGCCGGCACCGGCGAGGACCAGTGCTCCGGCGGTGACGGTGGTCAAAAGTGCGTGTGCTCTCATCTTCAATTTCAATCCCCAAATCGTTCATGACGCGTTGCGCCAGTCGGATCTTGGCAGTCACACAGGAGGGCGCGCATCCATCTGGAGATGGAGAACCCTCTCCAAGGTTGGAGGCTGTCCGTTGGCTACCCAAAGCGGTGTGCGCGGTAGCCGTGCCGAATACGACCGTTTCTGAGACGTCGTTCGTCCGACGTCCCCGTGACGGGCGAGGGCTCGCTGTTTGTGTTGCAGATGGCAGTGCCGTAATCAGCGTCGCGTGCCGGGCGGGGGAGGCGAGTTTCGCTACATGCTCCTGAGCGGAACGGGATGCAGCCCGGCACCGGAGAGATCTCGGGCGAGCGTGTTCTTCCGTACGCGCGACGCCTCTGGGTCGCTTCCACCCCCGCCAAAACGTTCCGAGAACGACTATTATCGGAACTGATGTGGGCGGGGGTCACAGGGCCCCGTTTCCGACGGATTTCGCCTTCCCGGACGCCCCGGAGCGTCTGGAGCGCCGTGTTCACGAAGACTGTCGTCGCCCCCGAGGACCGCGAGATCGCGGTTCCCGTGATCGAGCAAGAGATCAGCCTGGGCAAGATCAGCGACGCGAGCTCGGCCGACGCCGGGATGTTCCTGCTGAATGCGTTCGCCTGGGCGTCAAAGAGTGACTGGACCGCGCAGGGGGTCGTCAACATCGCTCGACAGATGGCTGTGCTTCCCGGTGGCCACTCACGGAAGTCGCTCACCGTCGCGAACACGCGAGTGGTCGAGCAGTACGTCGCCGACGGAATCGGCTGGCTACTCGCACGAGGGCTCGTAGGCCCGTCGATGGAGTCCGTGGGAGGCAGCTCGTGGATGCTGACCTCCGACGGCCTCGACGCAGCGAAGCGCGGCTCCGTCACGCACATCGAGGCGTCGCTTCGCCTGCATGCGGACCTGCACCCACTCCTGAACGCATCCGCGCGACCGAACTTCGAGCGCGGCGACTACGCAACCGCTGTCTTCGCTGCAACCCACGAAGTTGAGGTCGCGGTCCGGGATGCCGCAGGCTTCGGGGCGGACAAGTACGGTGTCCCGCTGATGCGCGACGCCTTCAAGGAGAATGGCCCCCTCACGGACGACGGCGACGGGGCAACAGAGCAGCAGGCAATCTCGAATCTCTTCGCCGGCGCGATCGGTGCGTTCAAGAACCCGACGAGTCACCGCACGGTCGAGTACGAAAGTCCCATCGAGGCCGCGAGCATCATCCATCTCGCCGACATCCTGCTGCGCATCGTCGACCGGGCCAAGGCCCGTCGCGCCGCCGAGGTGTCCGGTGAGTGACGAGCCGGGGGAGGAGCTCGTCCTCGCCGACGACGCACGCGACAACCTCGTCCCAGAGCTCGTCGATGATGACCGGATGACGCGCCGGCCGCTGCGAGCGGTGTCGGGCAAGAAGATGACCGCCGGGCAGCGAGCGGCTGCTGAGCGTAGTCGAACCGCGGCGGCCGTTCGTCGCGCGGCAGCACGGGGGCCGCGGCCGCCGGTCGTGGCGAAAACTGCTGAGCAGCTCGCCCTCGAGGCCAAGTCCGAGAGCACCGTGCGCGCCTACAACAGTGATCTCCGTCAGTTCGCGCGCTGGCTTGCTGGCTTCGAGGACGACGAAGTGCACGATCCAGCCGACATCGCCGGCGTGCGCACGGCGCCGCGGACGCCCAAGGAGGTTGCTGACTTCCTGGCCGCCAAGGCTGCCTCGGAGGTGGCACCAGGGGTCCGCCGCTACGCCCCGTCGACGATCGCGCGCTACCTCGCCGCGATCAACTGGGAGCACGAGCGTCGCCACTTCGATCCGCCCGGGAAGCACCCGCGCGTCCGCGACACCATGCGGGGCATCCGTCGCGATGACCCACCACCCGTCGAGCGTGCAGCTCCGCTGACGCTGAAGCTCTTGCAGCGCACCCTGCGCGCGATCGACCTCACCACCTTCGAGCGCGGGGCCATCAACACCCGCGACTACGCCCTGATCCTGTTCGGCTTCGTCGGCGCGTTCCGCGAGAGCGAGCTCGTTGCGACCGACGTCAGCGACTACCGCCTCGTCTCCGACGAGGGCGTCCGCATCCGGATGCGTCGATCGAAGACCCAGCAGGAGGGCGACGGACCGCCGAAGGTCATCCGCTTCGGCTCGAACCCGCTCACCTGCGGGCCCTGCGCGTTCGTGCGGCTGTACCGGCTGCAGGTCGAGCAGCACCAGCGCGGAGAGGCCGGGATCTTCGCTGCGCTCAAGGACGCAGCAACCGACGTCCACATCTGCGACGAGGGGCTCCCGCCGCACGAGGAACGTCTCGACCCCGCCGCTCCGTTCTTCCCCGCGGTGAGCAAGTGGGGCTTCTTCCGCGATGCCCGGCTCACCCCGACTGCGGTCGGCAAGGTCGTCCAGTCCCGGATCCGGAAGGCCGGCCTCAACACCGAAGGCTTCAGCGGGCACTCGATGCGTGCCGGCTTCATCACCGAGGCGCGCAACGCGGGCGCGACCGACGTCGAGATCATGAACCAAACCGGCCACACCTCGGCGGCGACGCTGCGGATCTATGACCGCGAGTACGCGCCGCTGGTGCGCAACGCCTCGACCCGGATCAAGCTGTGACCGGGACGCCGCAGCTCGAGCGGCACTGGGCGCGCTTCGAGGCCTGGTGTACGGCGTCGGGGCGGGACGCGCTTCCGGCGACGCCTGAGACAGTCGAGGAGTTCCTCGTGCTGTTCCCCGGGTCGAAGACGCAGCAGCGCATCCGACGCCGGGCGATCGCCGTCCAGCACCTCGCTGCGGGGGAGCCGTCCCCGATCCTCGTGCCGCCGGCAGATCGTGTCTGGAAGGGAGAGGCGTCGGTCGCGGACGTCGAACGGGCGCTGGCAGAGATCCCGAAGTACCGCCACCCAGTCGGCCTCCGGGGTCGGCGCGACGCCTTCCTCGTGGTCCTCGTCGGCTTCCTGCAGCTGAGCCGCCAAGAGGCCCGGAGTATCACGCCCGGGCTGATTGAGCTCGGCAGCATCGTGAAGATCCACGGCCGCGTCATCCCCAGTAACGACGACCCGGTCACGTGCCTGGCGTGTGCCGTCACACGCTGGCTCCGGGTGGTCGGGAACGCCTACCTCGGCCATCAGCACGAGACCCGGGCGCTCCTGGACTCGACGAAGACCGATCTCTCTGAGCACGACTGCGGCCGCCCCGTCACCGAACCGTGGCGCCGTGCGGTCAAGATGCTGCTCTCGCTCGACACCTACGGCTGGACCAGGACGGACGTGCCGTTGTCGAAGCGGTCGATCACGTCCATCGTCCCCGCCAGGCGCCGTTCATACGGGTTCGTCGAAGACGTCGGACCGCGCACCCGGACGCCGAGCCGGTTCGACGATCTCAGTGCTGCCGAGACCTACAAAGAGGCCGGTGAGCTCGAGGTGCGGGCGGCCGCAGCGTTCGCACGATCCGCAGAGGTGCTCGCGGAAGCCCACCGGCTCGGCCTGGCGATAGACGACCTGCTGGTGCCGATGCCCGACGACGACGATGGCTGGTGAAAGATGACGCCCCGCCGACCGAAGCAAGCGGGGCGTCCGGCATGATCTAGATCAAGCCGGGGAGAACCTCGAGGACGACCAGTACGACAGTGCCCACCATGGTGATCACTGCCACCCAGTCGACTCGACGTCCGCGATGCCGGTCATGATTCCTCATGAGGCATCACCTCCCATCGACGTCGACGTCGACGTCGACGCCGACGGACACGAGAAGCTGGGAGGCCAGGGATGCCCAGGCGTCGCAGATTGCAAGCTGGTCTCGGGCCCCGCGCACGCTCGACTGCGTGATGAAGGGTGCTTTCTGGTCTCCCTACGGGTGTGAGTAGCGCTGAAAGAACAGCCCCGCACTGTTGACTAGGCGTGGCTGTTCGCAGGCAGTAGCACAGCTAGTAGTGGGTGCCGCCGTCGATGCGGATCTCCGTGCCCGTTATGAATCGACCGTCGTCACTGGCGAGCATCGCCACTACACCGGCAACGGTTTCTGGACCAGCAAAACCTTGGCCAAGCCCGGGCTGCAACTTGTGCATCAGCATCAGGTTCGCATCGTCAGGCAGTCCGGGGCCGACCGACTGTTTGCTCGCTCCTGACCCGTCCGTCATACCCGAGGAGATAGAACCCGGCTGTACAGCAGTGAAGCGGATACCTTGCTGGGAGTACTCCGCCGCTAGTGCATGAGTCATGGACTGGATTCCGCCCTTGCTGGCTGCGTACGCGGCCATGTACGGGTGTGCGAAGCCGGCGGAGGTCGAGCTGAAGTTCACCACGGCAGGAGCGTTGCCTTCGAGCAGCGCAGGAATCGCTTCACGGATCATGAGGAAGGTGCCGACGAGATTGACACGGATGACCTGCTCGAAGTCGGTCAGGCTTGTCGCGTCCGTGTGCGATGACCGAAGAATGCCCGCTGCGTTGACGAGTACGTCGAGACCACCCAGTAAAGCGATCGACTCAGTCACTCCGTTGCGGACGGAGGCTTCATCGCCGATGTTGACGTGAATCGCGTGAAGGCGGTTTGCGGCGTCGCCAGCCTTCATGCGGGTGTCGGCGAGGCCTGCTTCGCTGATGTCCGCGGCGACAACGCTGCCGCCTTCTTCCAGCAGACGTAGCACCGTCGCTTGTCCAATGCCAGATCCTCCTCCGCTGATGAGCGCGCGGCGCCCATGGAATCGAGTGAGCATGGTTCCCTTTCGTCCATGTATTGCGGTGCGCAGCACCGGTGGTCTGCGCGGATCGTGCTCAGCTGCGGCTCGGCGCCTGCACGCTGATCTGCTGGGGGCCGTCAGCGTGGGGAGTGACCGTGATGAGCGCGCCCGAGCCGAACGAGTCAGCGTCGATGGCGACGGTGTCTGCGGGCACGCCGGCCACCTGGAGATGTGTGACCGCTCCTAGGCTGGGTACGTACAGCACCGTGCTGGTGTCGTGCTCGGCATGCCAGTCGACGGTGAGGGTGTGGGCGTCGTAATCCCAGTGATAGCTACGGAGGGTTCCGCCGATAGTGAGGGGGTACCCACGAACGAGCGGCGTGAACTCCGGGTCGTCGAGCATCCCGGGCTGGTAGCACCAATAGGCGCTGCCCCATCGGTACTCTTCAATGAGGCCGAACATGTGGCGGAGCCGCTCGGGAGTTGATGGCTCGGACGGGAACGCGCCCCATTCGCCGACGACGGTTGGAAGGCGCAGCAGGTCCTGAGTGCCGTGCTTTTGGTGGGCGAGTGCTTCGAGGTTGTTTGGGTCGTACCCCTCGTAAGAGGCGGCGTCGGTGACCGCGTCGTACACGTGTGGCGCGTACGCCTGAGCGCCCTCTGGAAGCCTGCCGATGGCGGTGTCGATGAACGAGCTGCTGTAGATGTTTCCGCCGGTGAACAGGGCCGGGCCGCTGGCAGCGATGGCATCGCTGGCACGCTCGAAGAATGGCGTGAGGGTGTCCCGATCGAACGCCGTAAAACGATCGTTGAGGATGTCGCTCATCGCCGAGCGGGCTGCAGGGCTGATGGTGTCCGGCTTGCTGAGGTCGAACATCGGGTCGGCTGCTGTCGCGGCGGCGGTGGCATCACGGAATGCGGTGCCTGCGATGCTGCCCATGTAGGGCTCGTTCATCGGCTCGATGCCGATGACATTCTGCTGGGGCGTGAGCCGGTTGGCGAGATGCCTCAGCATGGCGATGTACCGAGTTTGAATCCCGACGCCGTCCGCGGCGGGTTCGTCTGCCCAGAACGCGTCGGCCGCGCGCATCAGCGCGGGGCTGGTGATGTAAGCCTGATACCACATGGTGTCGCCGGGGAGGACAGGCAGGTTACCGTGCAGGGTCGCCCAGGGCGGAGCGCCCTCCCCGCCGACCGCTGAACCATAAAGGTCTTGGTGCAGGTCAATGAGCACATGCAGTCCGAGAGCGCAGGCCTGCTCAATCACGGCGCTGACCCTGCCGATGTAGTCGTTGTCGTAGTTGCCCGGGGCAGGTTCAACGCTCGCCCAGAAGACACCCAGGCGGAGGAAATTGAAGCCCAGGCCGGCCAAGCGCGGGAGCAACGTGTCCATATCCGGGTACATGTGGCCGGTCGTCGGGTCCTTGCACACCACGTTGATGCCATGCAGGATCACTTCTCTGCCCGCGACGTCGACGAATCGACGGCCATCCACCGTGACCCTCGAGACGATGCCAGGATCCGGCACCGCCACGCTGCCCGTCATGCGGGGACCGACAGATTCGCTCGGCTGAGTTCCATGAGGGACTCAAGTGCACTGGAGGGAAACATGTCGCCAGTGAAGGAGAGGAATTGACGCATCGGCATCGACTCGACCATCCGCAGTTGGTCCTGCTGCTGCGCAGCTTGAGCCTGCTGCTCCTCGGTCATGGATGCGGCCATGCCCTGCATGATCGCGGGACCAACTGCCGGGTGAGAGAACCACTCACCGACCGTTGAGTCGAGTGTCAGCGGCTGCATTCGCTCCTCGCCGAGGAGCGTTATCGTCTGCTCCGCTACGACCGTGTGTGCGCTCGCGCCAATCTGAACGGTGTAGTCCCCGGGCGCAACAACCCAATCGTGTTCGGTGATGTCCCAGTACGCGAACGAGCGACGGTCGAGCTGCAAGGTGATGGTCGTTGATTCACCGCTGTCGAGGCCGATTTTTGCGAACGCGCGGAGTTCGCGTGCAGGTCGGCGTACTGGCCCGGTCTCGGTTGCGACGTAGACCTGCACGACGTGCTTTCCAGCACGCGTGCCAGTGTTTGTGATCGTCACGGCGACCTCGGCGGTCACATCGTCAAGAACCGTGACCTCGACATGATCAGTGCTGAAGGTGGTGTAGCTCAGACCGTGCCCGAACGGGTACCGGACGGGGCTGTTCAGTGTGGTGTGGTGTCGGTAGCCGACCATGACGCCCTCGCCGTACCGCACATGACCCTGCTCTCCAGGGAAGTTGAGATAGCTGGGGATGTCTGCCAGGCGCAGCGGAATGGTTTCCGCGAGGTGACCGGATGGATTCGTGGAACCGTAGAGCAGGTTCGCAAGCGCTGATCCGCCGGCCTGCCCGAGGAGGAAGCCGTCCAGAATCGCGTCCACCCCGTCGTGCCAGGGCTCGAGCGATACAACGCCACCGTGGGACAGCACAACGACGGTCTGAGGCGCGGCTGCGGACACCGCTTGAATGACCGCAATCTGGTCGGCGGGGAGGTTCAGGTTTTCCCGGTCAAATCCTTCGGATTCGTCCGCTTCTGCAAGTCCGGCGAAGATGACAGCAACGTCAGAGCCGCGAGCGACGGAGACTGCCTCCATGAGCAGCACGTCATCGACAGTGCCGTCACCGGAGACAGGGAACCCCTCAGCGAACTCGACCTGCCTCGCATCGGGGTGTGAGCGTAGAGCTTCCAGTGGCACATCGATCTTGGTCGGATTGATGTGCGAGCTGCCGCCGCCCTGGAAGCGGGGCGTGGTGGCGAACCCGCCGATGACCGCGACCCGCGCGTTGGTCTGCAGCGGAAGCGCGTCGTCCTCGTTGCGGAGGAGCACAGCGCTTTCCTCGGCGAGCTCTCTGGCGAGATCGTGGCTTGCGTCGATGTTGAGTTCTCCGGCTGGTGCCGTGTGGAGCTCGGTGAGCTGCAGCACGCGACGCGCTGCCTCAGCCACGGTGTTAGGGTCCAGTTCCCCTCGGCGCACGGCGTCGATGATCTGCTGATCGGTATCGCCGCCGCTTCCCGGCATCTCCAGATCCATCCCAGCTCGGAGCGCCGCAACCCGGTTGCTGACAGCGCCCCAGTCGGACACGACGGCACCCTGATAGCCCCATTCGGAGCGAAGAAGGTCGGTGAGCAGCCAGGGGTTCTCGGACGAGTAAACGCCGTTGATCTTGTTGTACGAGCACATCACCGTTGCCGGCGCCGCCTCCTTAACGACACGCTCGAACGCCGGGAGGTAGATCTCCCGCAGCGTCCGTTCGTCGACGTCTGCACTGACTCGCATGCGGTCGGTTTCCTGGTTGTTCGCGGCGAAGTGTTTGACGGAGGCGCCGACGCCGACGGACTGTAGGGCCTTCACGAAGTCGGCACCGAGGACGCCCGAGAGATACGGGTCTTCGCTGTAGTACTCGAAGTTGCGGCCGCACAGGGGTGAGCGCTTGATGTTCACACCGGGGCCCAGCACGACGTTCACGCCGAGCGCCCGGGCTTCGGCTGCGACCGCAGCGCCCATTCGCGATGATGCGTCGGGATTCCAGCTCGACCCGATTGCAACGGCAGGCGGGAAGCAGGTTGCGTGCACACTGTCGTTGATGCCGAGGTGATCGGCGTTGCCGCCCTGGAGGCGGACCCCGTGGGGTCCGTCGGTGAGGACGATTGCGGGCACGCCATGCTGGGGGAGTGGCTTCGTGGTCCAGAAGTCTCGTCCTGACAGGAGGGAGGCCTGCTCCTCGAGGGTGAGAGATTGGAGGTCGGTGCTCATGCGGAGTTCTCCTGGGTTGTGGTCGTGCTGGTTGCGGTGACGGCGGCGAAGAGCGCGGCGCGCAGCTCTGGTAGGTCGCCGGGGATGTACTCGAGCATCGTGTTCAGCGACATTCCGGACGCTTCCGGTGACGTCGGGTCGATCGGGATACCCGGGAGGTAGGTGGCGAACACTGCCGCCAACGGAGCCCACACCGACGGGTCCTTGCCGAGATCGGCGAGGGAAGTGTCCATGGAGTACTCGCGGGGCGCGGTCCTAGTGGCGTCGAGTTCGTAGCTCCATGTGTGCGTGCCGGCTTCGACTTCCTCGACGAGTCCGTCCGCGTGGAGCGGGAGGACTACTTCTGCACGTGCGCCAGGGGGAACGGAGACCGAGACCTTGCCGTGACCACCCTCGACGTTCCAACTCACTTCGACCTGACCATGGACGGTGTCGTGCCGCAACGTGGCGTGCGTGAGACCGCCGCCGGGCTGCGGTTCGATGCGCATTCGCCGGTAGCCCGGTTCAGTAGCGGTGAGCCCACCGATGGTGCGGTGCATCCAGTCGGCGACTGCTCCGAGGGCGTAGTGGTTCAGAGAGGTCATACCGGAGGGGTTGATGGTGCCGTCTGGGCTGACGGAGTCCCACCGCTCCCAAATCGTTGTGGCGCCCATCGTCACGGGGTACAAGAAGGATGGGCACTGCTCCTGCATGAGCAGCAGATACGCCTCCTGCAGGTGACCGGTGCTGCTCAGCGCGTCGGTCACCAGAGGCGTGCCTGCGAATCCTGTCGAGATGGTGTATCCGGAGCGGGCGACAACGTCGGCCAGCCGGCCGCCGGCGTGTGCCCGCTGGTCAGCGGTGAGCAGATCGAACACGATCGCCAGTGCGTATGCGGTTGCCGTCTCGTTCGTGAGCCGGCCCGCTGGGGTCACGAATTCGTGCTGGAAGGCATCCTTGACACGGGCTGCCAGCGCCCGGAATTCTCTCTCGTCGTCGGATCGCCCGAGCACGGCGGCGGTGCTCGACATCTCGCGTGCCACCTTGGCGAAGTACGCGGTCGCGACGAGGTAGCGGTCGGTTTTCCCACCGGCGGGGTTGTCGTCTGGTGCGTCCGGGTCGAGCCAGTCGCCGAACTGGTAGCCGGAAGCCCAGACACTATGGTCGTTGAGGCGGCCGGCGACATCGCGGACGAATCGTGCTGCGGACGGGTAGGAGCGCTCGAGGATGGCGGCGTCGCCGTACTCGCGGTAGAGCGTCCAAGGGAGGCTGACAGCGACGTCGGACCACAGCGCGGTTGGCGCGGATGGGGTGGAGAGAACGTCCGGTACGACCCAGGGAACGAAGCCCTTCGCGGTGTGCTCCGCTGCGAGATCGGCAAGCCAGGACCCCAGCACCCCTCGGACGTCGTGCAGGAATGCGGCGGTCGGAGCGAAGGCGTTGATGTCGCCGGTCCAACCGAGCCGTTCGTCGCGCTGCGGGCAGTCGGTAGGCACCCCGACGAAGTTGCCGCGCATTGACCAGACAACATTGTCGTGCAGCCGATTAAGTAGCGGGTTGGAGGTGGTGAGCCATCCGGTGCGGCGCATGTCGGTGTGCACGACGATCGCGCGTACTGCGTCCGCGGTGATGGCACCCGGCCAGCCGGTGATCTCTGCGTACCGGAAGCCGTGGAAGGTGAAGCGTGGCTCCCAGGTCGCCGGACCGTTCCCGTCTCCAATGTATGTGTCGGTGGCGCGGGCAGATCGGAGTGTTTCGACGTCGATCTCGCCGTCGGTAAGCCATTCCGCGTGCCGGATCGTGACCGTCGCTCCGGAAGGGACTGAAGCGGTGAACCTGACCCAACCGCTGATCTCTTGCCCAAAGTCGACGACGGTTCTTCCGCTCGGCGTGGTGAGAACGGCCACGGGAGCAAGTTCTTCAATACGACGGATGGGTTCGGATTCTGGCTCGATGAGAGCGGTTGTTGGCCAGTCGAAATTCTCAACCCGCTGCCAAGCAGCTCCGTCGAACGTCGGTTCGGCCCAGCCGGCTGGCTCGAGGCGAGCGTCAAACGTTTCGCCGTCGTAGATCGACGCTGCGCGCGTTCCACCGGTCCCGGCATGCCACTCACCGTTGGTGGTGACGTACTCGACGGATGTGGTCGTGTGCAGCTCGAGCTGTGCTGATAGTGCCCGTCGTTCTGCGAAGTGGTTGCGCTTGTCCTCCCACCCGAGCCGCCCAAGCGCCCAGCCATCCGCGACAACTGCACCGAGAGTGTTCGCCCCGACCCGAACGTGATTCGTCACGTCGTACGTGGACACGACAAGTCGGTGCTTATAGGACGTCCAACCCGGCGCGAGTACTTCATCGCCCACCCGTTCGCCGTTCAGCCACGGCTCGACGACACCGATGGCGGTGATTCGAAGGACCGCCTTCGTCAGGTTGTGTGGTGCGGTGAAGTCACGGCGGAAGTAGGACGCCGCGGAGCGTGTTTCGCCGGCAAAGTTCAGCTGCGGAGTGATGAAGGCGGCGTGCCAGTCGAGGGTCACGATTGTCCTTTCGGCGGTGAGGCGAGCGTCAACGAACGGAGCGGATGCGCATGGCGACAGCGCCACCGGCGATGGTGCAAAGACCGGCGAGGACGTAGACGAGGGTGTAGTTCTTGTCGCCGCTGGTGGCCCCAATGGCGAGGAAGATCGGGGCGACGAGGGGCGCCACTGCCTGAGGGATACTGGTGGCGAATCCGGTGATACCCATGAATCGGCCAGCGTCTGTGTCACGCTCAGGGAGGACGTCAAGCAGAAGCGCTTGATCGACCGCGGAGAACATGCCGATACCGATGCTGCTCACGAGTGACCCTGCGATCAGCAGCGGCAGGCTCGTGGAAAACGCCATGATGACCGCACCGATGGCGAACAGTATCCCGGACGCGAAGACGAACGGACGTCGACGCCGGATCTTGTCCGACAGGAATCCACCTCCGAGTGCTCCGAGCGTGGTGGTGAGGATACCGCCGAGGGAAACGGTCGCGATGATGCCGGCCACCGCGGTCACGGTGACGTCGAGGCGTTGGGCGAAAAAGAACGATGTGAAAGTCGTATTCAGGGACAGCCCGAAGTAGAAGAAGAACCGTCCGAGCCAGTTCCAGCTGTAGTCCGGGTAGCGGCGGGGATTGAACACAAGCTTGCGTAGTGCTGCGCCAACGTTCAGCGCCGGCAGCTTCATGCGTCTGCTGTCGGGCTCGTGGACGAAGATCACGAACAGCAGCACCAGGATCGCGCCGACGATACCGGGAACGACAAACAACAGGAGCGCATCCCCAGCGAACACTCCGGCAACGGACACTCCGAGAACCGGAGCGATCTGCGTGGCGAAACCAGTGAGCCCCGCGACTTTGCCTCGCTGTTCCTCCGGGAGGCGGTCTGCCGTTCGGACCTGAAGGCCCGCAAGGACCGACCCCCATCCTGCTTGAGCAAGGACCCAGCCGACGCCAAGCAGGAGCGTCGTCGGGGCAGTGGCCATGACGAACAAGGCGACCATGCCGACGAACATGCCCGCGATCATGAAGGGCCTGCGTCGACCGATTCGCGTTCGAGTACGGTCGCTCAGGATGCCGAGGAAGGGACCGGTGAGCACCACCCACGCAGCGCCCGCGCCCGTGATGTAGCCGAGGTACTCCGCATGTCCCGGTGCGATCGCCTGCAGGCGGATCGAGAGCGAGATCGCGAGCGGAGTGATGAACGCAACGAACACGCCGAACTGGGCGACGACCATGAGCCAGATCCATTTGGCACTGACGCGTCCACTGACGTCCTCGAGCACGGTTGCCGTGGAGACGGTGACTGGCGACTCCGCCTCGTCACGCAACGGCAAGGTTGGGTCGGCGCCAGGAACCGGGGGAACCGGGACTGTGGGTTTGGGATTCGAGGGGTTGATGCGTCGTTGCATGGCGACTCCGTCGTCGTTGGGAACTAGACCGCTCTAGTGACGATCACCGTAACCGTCACGGCTAGCGCGCGCAAGTTGTCCGTTAGGCTTTGGAGGGAGGGGTGATCGATGACTGCTCGGCGAGTGACGGCTGCCGATATCGCGCGGGAGGCGGGGGTCTCCCGAGCGACGGTGGGGTTCGTCCTGAATCGCACTCCGGGGCAGACCATCTCCGCAGAGACGCAGCGGCGGGTCCATGACGCAGCTACTGCTCTTGGGTATCAGCCACATCCGGGTGCCCGGGCGCTCGCGCGGGGCAAGACGATGATCGTGCTGTACGTCCTCCCGGACTGGCCGTTGGATTACAGCATGCGGGCGCACCTTGAGGCTGCTTCGGCTGCACTTGACGCGGCCGGGTACACGCTGGTGACTTGGACCGCGCACTCTTCCGGGCGAACACGTCCCCTCTGGGAGACGCTCTCACCCGACGTCGTCATCGCCACAAGCCCCTTCGCTCCAGCGGACATTGCTTCAATGCGACGTGCGGGAGTTAGCCATATTGTCCCGTCACCCGGATCGACTGCTCCGGCGCCTGAGTCCACCTCGTTCGGTCAGGGGCCGTCGCTGCAGGTTCGTTACCTCGCATCGCTTGGGCATCGACGCCTTGGGTATGCGGTGACGGCTGACCCGCGACTGCGCTCGCTCCTCGAGGAACGCATCGAGCTTGCGCAACGAACGGCACATGAACTCGAACTCCCACCCCTCGTGATTCCTGGTGCCGAGGAAGACTTCGATGTTTGGCGTGTGTCCGGGGTGACGGCGATCGCGGCCTACAACGACCAGGTCGCAGCTGGTGTGGTCCGGACTGCTCGAATGCGGGGGATGCTCGTTCCAGAGCAGCTCTCGATCGTCGGCCATGATGATGATCCATTTGCGGCTCTGACCCTCCCTTCGCTCAGCACGGTCCGTGTCGACAATGCCCGCGTCGGTGAGTACTTGGCTTCGGTTGCCTTGGCTGCTCTTCGCGCCGATGAGCTCAGCCCGTTGCGTGAACCTACTGCCATGGTGGTCCCACGGGAATCGACCGGGCTCCTTGAGAGAGGCCAGCCGTCCATCCGTCGTAAAGGGCCGCAGACCGAGGTTCGGTGAGGTAATCAACACTCCGAGCACGAGGAGAGGCCCGAGCAGGAGGGCAGCAGGTCGGTCGATCCGATAGAAGATGTCGGAGGAGGCTCAGCGGACCTCGTCGACCGAGCGCATATCCGTTCTGAGCCGAGCCGAGCCGAGCCGAGCCGGGGACACCATGGCGGTCCTGCGAGTGTCCCGCCTCATGTCAGCACGTGCCTTGGCTCGCGTCTGGGCAGGTGTACTCGGGCCCCCGACTGTGTCGTCAGCGAGGGCGGAGTCGGTATCTGGGTTCAGCAACGTGTCCTATCCCGCGGTCTGCTGGTCGTCCGCGAGGCAGGAGCCAGCATTGTGCGGCACCGCGCGGCAGCATGGTCGACCCGGATAGGAGTCGCTCCGCGTCACCGTAGGGGGCGTGGACGGGACGACTGACCGGAGCGCCCCGCATCGCATGCGACGAGGCAGCGGGAGCCAGTCCGGTGGGCGACTGGCTACCGGTCTCCGCCTGAAGCCCTACCTGCCATGAGTTGCGTCAGAATGGTGAGGTCCTGGTTCAGGCGCGTGAGATCCAGGCGGGTGAGATGCTTCGCGTCTCCCAAAGCGGCTTGCGCGACGCTCGGCGCAATCACTTCAGCCGTCTCTTCACCGCGCAGGGTGAGACGCACGAGGACACGGCGCCGACTAGCTGGGTCCTGCCGACGCTCAACCAGCCCACGTCGTTCGAGGCGGCCGACTCGGTGCGTCACTGACCCAGCAGTGATGAACGTTTGCGCGCCGATCTCACCCATGGTGAGTTCCTGGTCACTCGACCGCCACAACGCTGCCAACACATCCCATTCCCACAGCTCCAGGTCGTGATCGGCGAGTACTTCGGCGCTCCTCGAGGACATGATGCGCTGCGCGAGCGCGAGCCGACCGGACAGCTCAAGGACCGCTAGGTCTGCTCCCGGGAACCGAGCTCGCCACTCGGTCAGGGCGGTGTCGATGACGTCTTGCAATGTGAACCTCCAGGCGTATCCTACCCACGTCAAAACGTTTGACATGAAAGGATCTGCCGATGGTCAAGACCACTTCCGGGCTCGTAGACACGTTCGAGCAGGACGGACTCACACACTCGCGGGGAATCCCATATGCCACCGCTGAGCGGTTCCAGAAACCAACTCTGATCAACACTCCTGATGTTGCACGTGCTGGAGCGGCCCGAGGGCCGGCCGCTCCGCAGGACCCATCCCGCCTGGACGACGTGAACGGGCCACTGTTGGACGGGATCGCTCAGCAGGAGGATTGCCTGGTGCTCTCCGTTGTCGCGCCCACGGATGCGGACGGGCTGCCGGTGATGGTGTGGTTCCACGGCGGCGCCTACGTTTCGGGTACCGGCGAAGCCCCGAAGTACGACCCCGACAGCCTTGCACGCAGGGGAGTGGTCGTCGTGAACGTCTCCTACCGGCTCGGGGCACTGGGCTACCTCCACCCCGAAGGACTCGGAGTTGGAAACCTCGGACTGCTCGATCAGCTCACAGCGCTCCGGTGGGTGCAAGCCAACATCGTTGGGTTCGGCGGAGATGCGAAGCAGGTCACAATCTTCGGCCAGTCCGCGGGTGCCGATTCGGTGCTGTGTCTTCTCGCCGCTCCGGCCGCTCGAGGTCTTTTCCGCCGCGCCATCTCCCAGAGTGCCCCCATCGGTGTTCGCTTCGGAAACACGGACCTCGTCGGTCAGCGGGCTCCGATGGTGGAAGCCATGCGGCCCGCGTTCACCGCAGCGTTCTCCACCGACCCTGCCACAGCACCTGTCAGCGAAGTTCTCGCTGCCCAGCGAGCAGCCCAGGCTGCTGCGCAGCCGTTCGGCCTGGCGGCTGACCTCGCCTACGCCCCCTACGTCGGCACCGATCCGCTGCCGGACTCCGTTGAGGAGCAATGGAAGAAGGTCGCGCCCGATGTCGAACTGTTCATCGGCTGCACCCACGATGAGGCAGCTCCCTTCGTCCTGGGCAACCCCGCCATCACGGGCCTACCAGAGGCGGAGCGCCCTGCAGCCGTCCGCGAGGCAACCGAAGCCGAGACCAAGATGATCTTCGACGTCACCGCCATCGCGGACCTCTGGCGAAACGCGGGCGGAACGGTCGCCACGTATCGATTCGACTGGCACCCCGAAGGTGGTGGCCCCTTCGGCGCCACACACTGCATCGACCTGGCGTTTCTCTTCGACGGCGACTGGAGCGACGCTCCCATGCTGGACGGCCAAGCCGTCCCCTCCGGTCTGCGAGAAGAAGTCCAGAGCACCTGGACAAGCTTTGCCCGTGACGGGGTCAGCGCACTGAAGAACGACCACCTCCGCTTCGGGTAAGCAGGGGACCTTCCGACCAGACAAGCGAATACCCTGCGATCAGGGACTGACTGTCGAGCGCGACGGTGACCCTGACAACGGGAACCATCAGTGCGTCTGACCGGGTCAGTCTTCTGGGTGCAGGCTGGCGTCGGCCGGCCCGGTCCGCCAGGCGGTGAAGTGCACGGTCAGGTCGTCCCGCGAGGGCGCGCAGCACATTGGCCCGGCACCGACCTCGGCGTCCGGGTCCAGGGGCGCCACGCGAACCAGACGCCACGGCTCGTCATCGACCCGGGCTCGGACGGTCAGGGCATCGCCGGAGCGGCTGGCGCGGATCGTGACCAGGCGCCCGTGCCACTCCGCCACGGGCGAGAGCGACCAGTCGGAGACGCCGCGGGTGACGACGGCGCCGAGGCTGTCCTGGTCGTCGCTGCGTTCGACGCCGGCCTTGGTCCACGTGCTGTCGTCGACCTTGACGAAGATGCCGGCCTGGTCGAACTGGGTGGAGAAGTCCAGGTGGAACGACACCTCCATCGCGGTGTCCTGGGCGAACGGCGCGAGGAGGGCGTGCTCGGTGTCGTGCACGAAGCCGTACGAGGTAGTCCGCCAGGCGTCGCTCTCCTCGACCGCCGTGACACGCATCCCGTCGTCGGACACCTGCACGTGCGCGGGGGCGGTCGTCCAGGTGCCCGCGTTCCAGTTCATATCGCTCATGCCACCGAATGTACGCTCGTACACATGGCCGTTGACTACTTCGCTGGAGACAATCGCAGTAATCGCGAGCGGATGCTCGCGGGTGATCTGTACATCGCCGATGACCCTGAGAGTGCACGCCTGGCTCAGCGCGCAGTTCAGCTCGCAGATGCATACCATCGCGCCGCAGTCGACGACGAGGTAGCCGCTCGCCCCATGCTCGAGGACCTGCTTGGGTCGCTCGGAGCGGGCGCGTTCGTCAAGCCGCCTCTGTACGTCGACTACGGCGAGAACATTCGGATTGGCGCTCGTACCTTCGTGAACTACCACCTCACGGCCCTCGATGTCGCAGCGATCACCATTGGGGAGGACTGCCAGATCGGGCCGAACGTCCAGCTGCTGACACCGACCCACCCCACTGATCCGCAGCCGCGCCGCGACAAGCTCGAAGCAGCCCTCCCGATCAGCATCGGGAACAACGTGTGGCTTGGAGGCGGTGTCATCGTCGGCCCCGGCGTGAGCATCGGCGACGACAGCGTCATCGGCGCAGGCTCCGTCGTCATCCATGACATCCCGCCGGGGGTCGTCGCGGTCGGTAACCCGGCCAAGGTCATCCGAGACATCGCACCGACGCCATGACGGTGCTCCCACCGGCCCGGAAGCCCCGCCGGACGGACCCGGATCGTCGGAGTCGGATCATCGACGCATGTCTCGATGTCATCGCCGATGCCGGCGTCGACGGGACCACCCACCGACGGGTCGCCACCGTAGCCGACGTATCACTTGGCTCGATGACATATCACTTTGCCGGCATGGATGCGCTGCTCTTGGAGGCATTCACGCGCTTCGCCGAGGGTGTTGCCGAGCAGACCGAACGGCGCTTGCGCGAAGCCGGCACAGATGGAGGCACCCATGCGGCTGTGGTCGACGTCATCCTCCGCGGCATCCCCGGCGTCCATCGAGACCTCGTTCTCACGCACGAGCTCTACACGCTCGCAGCCCGCCGACCCGAGTACCGCGTGGTCACTCAGACGTGGATGGCGCGCATCCGGGCAGCACTCGAGGAACACGTCGACCCGGTAACCGCACGAATCCTTGACGCCCTCATCGAAGGTCTCACCATCCACCGAGCCCTGGACCCGGAGCCTGCAGACGATGCCGTCGTCCTTGACGCCGTCCAGCGCATCCTCGGCACCCCCGACGAGACGCGCGCCGGATAGCCGATCGCCTCGAGCCGGCGGCCGAGGTTCTGATCGGTCGAACTGACCCACACGTAGGCGACCGTTTGCGTCCTATGTTGCGTGACGTCTCGACCTTCGCGCAGATCTGTAGCAGAAGGGGTCAAGCGGACTCTAGAACCACGCGGACCGGGCCCCGACTGGCTGTCGCACTGGGGTATACCCCAATCCAGCACGACGATCACTGGCCAGGGCGTCTTGCGGCGGAGGTCGCCAAGGTGCCGACTGCGCCAGACCGACTGCGCCAGACCGACTGCGCCAGACCGAGTGCGCCGGACCGAGTGCGCCAGACCGAATATGATCTTGTCTCGGGAAGGATCTACGTGGCAGAGTCGCTCGAACAAGTCCTGGAACTACTTACGTCCTCGAGGACGCTACCCGTGCTCTTCGTCGGCTCGGGCCTCTCGCAGCGCTACCTCGGATCACCAACCTGGCGTGGCCTCCTCGAGCACGCCGCTTCTCTCGCGGGTCGGTCGCTCAACTACTACGAGGGTCTCGCAGCGGATGGTGCTCCGAATCGGCTCCTCCCGCGCATTGCCTCCCGCATCGCATCCGACTTCTATCCAATTTGGTTTGACTCCGAGGAGTATGCCGCGAATCGGCAGCGGTTCGAACAATTTGTTCGCTCGACAGGCGACCCATTGAAAATCGAGCTTTCGCTCTACCTTCAAGGGCTTAACCTCACCGATAAAGGTGCTACCGCTGAAGAACTCGAGAAGTTGTCCGCGGTACACACCCATGCGGTCATAACAACAAACTATGATTCCATTCTCGAAGATGCCCTCCCTGACATGGAGGTTTACATCGGGCAGCAATCCGTTCTATTTGCGGCAACCCAGTCTGTCGGAGAGATTTATAAGATCCATGGAAGCGTGGGGGACCCGACGTCTATGGTTTTGACTGATGAAGATTACGAGGACTACTGGAATAAGAACCCATATCTGATTGCAAAGATTCTCACTCTTTTTGTCGAACATCCCGTAATTCTCATCGGTTACTCCCTTGGTGATGCGCACATTCAGCGACTGCTGGGCAATCTGGTGACGTGTCTCACCGACGAGCAACTTGACACCCTCAATCAGAGATTGATTTTTGTCAATCGCCCGTCAGATGCTGTTGGGCCCGGGTTACGCGACTCGACGATAACAGTCGACGAGCACAGCTTCCAAGTGCGAGAGTTGACACTTCACGACTTCGGGCAACTGTATGAGGTGCTCGCCGGATTACCGCAACACTTCCCGGTAAGGATGCTGCGCCAACTCCGGGAGAGCGTGTATCAGCTCGCTTTCTCTAGCGAGCCGACCGGCCGCGTGTACGTGCTTCCTTTTGACGATGCTCAAGAGGATGAGGTCGAGGTTGTGGTTGGAGTGGGCACCATGGAGCGCCTCGGCCTGAAAGGCTACTCTGTCTATACTCGCACAGAGTTTTTCCTGGACATGCTGAATGGGCGGTTGGATCATAACGCGGCAAATATGCTTCACGCGCTCGTTCCTTGGATCTTTCGCTCCGCAAAATTCGCCCCGGTCTGGTACCCGCTTTATGTTGCGAGGCAAGAAGGACTCGAAGAAGAACTCTCCACACTCCCTCGACGCGCACAAGCCTTGATAAGCGGCGAAACAGCACTGGTTCCCTATCCGGGAAGACGCCCAAACGGATGGGAAACTTTCTCATTCCGTCAATTGCTTCACGCGCATCCGGACCTGGTTACCAACCTCGGGGTAGGGTGTCGCTACGAGCTCGAGGACGTTGTTGCCCTACGTGATCATCTGAAGCCCCTTCTCGGCGGCAAGACGCCGAGCGGCCGCAACACGCCGCCCTCGCCGCCGTCGACCGTGACGGTGCCGAACACGCCGCACCCGGCGCTGGCGCTGGTGAAGACCTCCGACACGGCGAAGATCACCAAGGTTGGTCAGGTCGTGACGTACTCGTTCAAGATCACCAACACGGGCAACGTGACGCAGAAGGACGTCACCGCGAAGGAAGGAAAGTTCACCGGCTCCGGGAAGCTCTCCGACCCGACCTGCCCCGCAGCGTCTGCAGTCCTCGCACCAGGAGCCTCGGTGACCTGCACGGCGACCTACCACGTCACCGCGGCAGACCTCACCAGCGGGACCCTGTCGAACACCGCCACCGCGACCGGGATCGGCCCGTCCGGTGACCCGACCCGGTCGGACTCGTCGACGGCGATCGTGAAGGCGATCGTTCCCCCGGCACCGGGCGGTCTGGCGTTCACCGGCACTGAGCTCGTCGGCCCCGGCATCGGTCTGGCGCTGATGCTCCTCGCCCTTGGTGGCGGCCTGCTGGTCGTCCGTCGACGCCGCCGCGACGACGGCAACGACGTGCAGGACAACGCTTAACGAATTCGCTGGTCCGGTCGGAGCTGTCGCCACACAACGATCTACTCCGACCGGCCCCTTGAATCACCGTTGCCGGGCCTTGACCCCCGGTAGCGGTGCCGCTCAAGACTGATCAGTCCTGAGTTCGGGACCGGCTCGCACTGGTTTCCACCCGATCGGCGGGCCGCCCCCTGTGCGGCCCGCCGATCCTCATTCCACCCACCGACCAACACGGAGAGCCACCACATGCTGCAACGGGGAACCCGGCATCCGCGGGACCGCGGACGCGAAGCCCAGCTCCGCCTGGTGTTCGCCGACACCTGGTCCTGGGTGAAGCTTGCCGCCCTGATCTCGTTCGTCCTCGCCGCCGCCGGCCTGCTGCTCACGGTCTTCGGCTGGAACGTCGTCCTCATGACGGGCGCGCTGCGGCCGATCGATGAGCTCCTGCACGACGTCACCGGTGACAAGTCCTTCTCGCTGCAGTCGTCGGCACTGGCGATGCCGACTGTGCTCCGGTTCGTCGTCCCGGTGGCGGCGCTGGCCTTCTTCGTAGGAACGGTCCTCGGCGCCGTGTGCGCGGTCCTCTACAACCTTGCCGTTCACATCAGCGGCGGCCTGACCGTCAGACTCGCGCCCGCACGATGACCACCACCACACCAGGCGAACCCCGCCCGGTACTGCGCACCGCGGCACACACGGTGCCGTTGATCCGCAGTGCACGGGAACGCGCCGCGCTGCAAGTCCTGCTGCTCGCGGCAACCGAAACCGAGCACACGTCGTTCGGATCGAGTCGACGCGACGCGTTCCGCACGACCCGGTCGCTGATCGCCGCCGCTCGAGTACTCGGGTTCACTCTCGCCGATCTCGCAACCATGCTGGGCGTGTCAGAAGGGTCGGTCCGGAACCGCAGCAGCGTTCTCACCCCCATCCTCCCGAGCACATTCCTGAATCTGGTCCCCACCCTGAAACCCGTCGCCGCGGCGGCAGGTCTCTGGGATCCGGAATCGATGCTGGAACGCCCCGTGGATCCACGGGAACTCGTCACCTGGTACCTGAGCACCTCAACCGACAGTGCCGCACGGTGACAGGGCTGCATCGCCCGCTCGTCATCCTCGGCGCCGCGCTCATCGTGAGCGCGGCCGCCACCTGGGTACTCGAAAGGGCTGTGGTGCCCATGCTGCTGCTCCTCGTAGGTGCCCCGTTGGTCGTCGGAGGGATCGCACTCGCGATCGCCTTCCATCTCACTGTCGCGGTGACCGCGGTGCCCGGGGTGCCGCGTGTTAAACGCGATGAACAGGAGAACGTCGCCGGCGTCTCGATAGCCGATCGGCTACCGGACATCGCTGACTGACTCCTCGTCGGGTATCCGCTTCGACTCTGGGTGTAGACGGCGCTTCGAGGGAGGGGCACGTCCTGCGCGCGGTGCCGTCCTTGTCTGCGATGCTCTTGGTATGAATATTCCTCGTGCGACCCGCCTGCGTGGGGGCGTCGCACTCGCCGTGGTAATCGTTCTCGGGGTCTCCCTGTCCGGTTGTGCGCAAGAGAAGGTTGACCCACTCGAGGTCACCAACAGCGCGACGATCACCGACATCACGGACAACACCGACACCGGCTTCTATACGGTGGACTCTGCGGTGCTAAACACAACCTCGCTCGGTACCGAGTTGACCCTCGGCTTCACGATCCTCAACAGCAACGGCATCAAGTTCAGCCCGATCTCGACCATCACATTTGACGACGGCACTGAGCTGACGTGCGAGGCCGATGACCTCCGAAGGGTTCCGTCTCTGGTCGACACCACCGACTCCTGGGACTTTGCATGCGATGCGGGCGAGTTCCCCGAAGACAGCGACAGCGCGGCGCTCGTCGTCGTCGACGACTACAACTGACTGGCAAAACGGGGCATCATCGCCTGATTTAGCGTGGCACTGCGCCCGGAAACTGATATCCGGGATACGGTCCCGGTATGCCTGTTCCGAAGTCTCCGACCAGCCAGGGTCCCCGCCGTCTTCTCCGTGACGTCGTCTACGAGCAGATGCTCGAGGCGATCGAGAACGGCACCCTCGAGGCGGGGGAGCGCCTGAACGATGAGGAGCTCACGAGCTGGCTCGGTGTCTCTCGTACTCCGGTGCGGGAAGCGATCGCCCGGCTCGAGTCCGAAGGGCTCGTGGAGATGGCCGCGAACCGGTACACCCGGGTCGCTAGCCTCTCGGGTCCTGCGCACGATCAGGCGGCCATGCTCGTGGCTGCGCTGCACGCGTGGGCGATCGATCACGCTGGCGAAGCGATCGCTGATGCGCGGAAGACCGCGGCTGCTGCTGCGAGCAAGGTAACTGCTGGCGTTGACGCGCACGACGTCGACGCGTACCGAGGGCTCCAGGACGCTGTCGCGGCGCTCATCGCTGGGTTCGACAACCCGCTCTACACGGCGACCGAGGCCGCAGTGCGTGGACGGGTCAAGTTCCACGCCCCTGCTGCTGACGCGAACATCGACTGGGAAGCGGCAGCTGCAACGGCTGGCGCCCTCGCGAAGATCTGACCGCCGGCGCTCGGCATCGGGCGCAACGCATCGCGGACTCTCGCTGATGCTGTCGCGCCCCCGGGTTACGGTCACGCGCAGGGGTCTCACCAGCTCCTGCGCGGGCCGGAGTTGAGACGAAGCTCCTCCGGCCCGTCCACACAGCCCAGCGGGCCCCTGCAGACCGTCCGGCGAGCGACCGGCAACCGGACGGCACCTCTGTCGCCAACGGCTCGCTAAGCTCCACCCACATCTGGAATGGCACGACCGATCGATAGGGGTAGCAATGTTGATTCTGCAGTTGCTCGTGCCGGTAGTCCTGGTTGTCGTCGCCGTGCTCATCTTCCTCGCGGCCCGCGGGAGCATGAGTCGAAGCCCGCTGCAGGATCAGCAGGACGCCGAGTGGCGGGCGAGGCGTGACGAGCGACGTCGAGCTCGAGCCGAGCGTCGTTCCAGCGACCGGTAGACGATCGGCTATCGAGACGCCTCGGAATCAAGTTGTGGACGTCGACTGCAGCAGCCCGATGCAAGATGAGCCCGGGTCTCGGCTGTCGGGTAGTGGGCAGGCGCACACTCGCCGGATGCGCTGCCTCGAGGTACCCCAATCACGTGGGGTCAGGGCCGGCGTGCAGCCGAACCCCCACTTGCAGTTAAGAGTGTAAGTTGCCTAGTGTGGGCCAAGCCCCACACTCGACATACTTGGAGGCCGTCATGGCACCCGTACGATCCGTGCTCACAGAGCAGCTGGCGATCGACGATGCGGTAAGAGCCGAAGCGTCTACAGCTGTTGATGAAGCACACGACCGTCGCGTTGGTGGGATGGCCCTGCTTCTCGAAGATGGCGCGATGGTTCAGCTCCCGGCGCAGCTCTCACGTTTCCTCGAGAGCGCGATCCGGAGCGCGGCGAGCGGCTCCGTAATTTTCACTTCGTCGCTTCCTGAAGAGCTGACGACGACGACCGCGGCTGAGCAGCTCGGCGTATCCCGCCCCACTCTAATGAAGATGATCGCCGCTGGAGAGATCCCAGCGACGAAGGTGAAGACGCACACCCGTCTACGTCGAGACGACGTCTTGGCCCTCCGGCAGCGTCGCGAGGACCGCCGCCGAGACGCCGCTGATGAGCTCCTTCGCGCGGGTGAGGCGTTCGACTGAAGTTATTGGGCGTTCGCCACTACGGTTAGAGAGTGGTGCAACGAGTCTTCGTCGACGCGAACGTGTTCGTGAGCAGGACGCTGCGCGACTGGATTTGCCTGCTCCGCGCGGAGATCCCGGCGATGTTCCAGCTGCACACGACCGAGGACGTTCTTGCCGAAGCGCTGTACACGCTGCGGCGGCACAAGAAGGACGCCGACGGAGCGGTCACGGTTCACATTCGTGAGGCGATCTTGGCGTCCATCGACGAGGTGCTTCAAGACTTCGACGGTTCCGTTGCTTACTCCGGCTCTGACACAGACGATCGGCATGTGCACGCTGCCGCGGTCGGCTGTCAGGCGGACGTTCTACTCACGGAAGATCAAGGATTCACGGAAGACGACCGCGCTCCTTACGAGGTGTACACCTGCGACGATTTCTTTTGTCTCGTCGACGATGCAGTCCCTGATCGTGTGCGTAGTGTGGCGCTCAAGCAGCTCAAGTACTGGAACTCACAACCGCAGCGGAAGAGTCTGAAGCAAGCACTCATTGACGCCGGTTGTCCCGACTTTGCGGTACGCGTTGAAGGCCACTTGCGGGTCGCAAGCGGTGTTCGAGGACGCCGCTGAGGCGGGGGCATCGTTCCCCTGGCCGTCGCTGTCGCCACAATCCGTCAATCCGTCACTCCGTCGCGCCACAGCCGGCCAGCTCTGGCCCCCAACGGTGTTCGGTAGCGGATCGCCTATTGAGACTCCGACTGCGAGCATTACCGGCGCTTGGGGCCTAGAACTCACCTCAACCTGCACGTTCTAGAGAAGACACCACCAGGGCATACCGCGACGCCCGACGCCCCTCCGAATGCATTGCGGTAGGCCCAGCACTGCGACGGCGCGGGCCAATACGTCACCTGCCGTGCGAGCATTTAGCGAGCACGATCTGGTTCCGCGAGGCGCATCGCGCAGCACCCTGAAGCGCTTCCGAACGCGTTCAACGCACTCGTCGCCGGATAGGCCACGAACTCTTCGTTGAGCATCGTTGGTCGTGCTGGACGGCTGTTCACTCCAGGTGCGCGTAGTCCGGCAGGTCGATTGCCTCGGCCGGCGGGGTGGCGAAGCGGGCGCCGAGGCGCCCGACGAGGGGCAGCGACGCCACGCGGACGGCGGTGCCGAAGGCCGCGATCCCGAGCCGGGACCTCGGGTTCGCGATCCGCGGTGTGCCCGGCGGCAGCTGCTGCGCCTTCGCGACGTACGGGCGCATGATGCGCTCGTATGCGCGCAGGGCGTCGCGGTGGTGGACGTGGGCGGCGAGTTCCCCGGCGAGGACGTAGGCGCCGGTGAGCGAGAGGCTCGTGCCCATCCCGCTCACCGGCGACGCGCAGTACGCGGCGTCCCCGACGAGCACCACCCGGCCGTCCGACCAGCGCGGGGCGTGGACCTGTCCGATCGCCTCGGAGTAGAGGTCCTCGGAGTGGTCGAACCCCGCGAGGACCCGCTCCGCCTCCCACCCGGCGTCGCCGAACACCGCGTGCAGGCGGCTGCGCACCGCATCGAGGTCGCCGCGCTCGGAACCGGCTCGCTCCCGCTGCCGGTCCGTCACGACCGACATCGCCGCGCGGATGGTCCCGTGCTGGTCGGGGCGGAGGGTGATCGACCGGCCACCCGGTGCGTTGTACCAGCGCCACCAGTCGTCGTCCGCCGCGGTCCGGGGGATCGTGCCGTACGTCGTCTCGAGCCCGAGCGAACGGATCTCCGGCTCGTCGCCGAACACCAGCCGACGGGTGCTCGAGCCGATGCCGTCCGCCGCGACCACCAGATCGAACCGGTCGTCCGGGCCGTGCTCGAACCCCACGGTCACGCCGTTGTCGTCCTGGTCGATGCGGGTGATCCGGTCACCGTAGCGGTACTCGGTGGCGTCGGACGTCCCGTCGACGAGGAGCCGCGCGAGGTCACCGCGGAGGACCTCGAGCTCGGCGGTGGCCCCGCCGGAGTCCGAGGTCCCCGCCGGGAACGCCGCGATCGTCCGGCCGCTCGGACCGATGAACCGGGTGCCGACCTCGCCCGTCGTGGCGGCGCGGATGTCGTCCTCGATGCCCATCCGGCGCGCGACCTCACGCCCGGCTCCGCGCACGTCGACGTTTTGCCCGCCGGTGCGGAGGGACGGCGCCCGCTCGACGACGACCGTCTCGAACGAGAAGCGGTGGAGCCAGTGGGCGAGCGCCGGGCCGGCGATGCTCGCGCCGGAGATGAGCACGCGGCCGCGGGTGTGATCGGTCATTGTCCCTCACATCGTTGATTACCAATGAGATTGGCAATGTACACGACTACCATGGTGACGTGCCGAACGACGACCAGCACCCAGCGACCGATCGCTCCGACGACCGGCAGGACCGCCACGACCGGGCGACGGCGCGACGCGACGGGCGATCACTCCCCGACGACGACATCCGGTCCCGCGTGCAGCAGGTCAGTGTCCGGCAGCAGCGCTTCGAGCGGCACCTCGCCGCGGCACTGTCGGTCGACGCTGCGGGGCTCGAGGCGATGGACCACCTCATCGCGACCGGGCCGGCCACCCCGACCGAGCTCGCGCGTCGGCTCGAGATCTCGACCGCCGCGATGACGCTCGTCTTGAATCGGCTCGAGGGCGCCGGGCACGTCCGGCGAGAGCGGCACCCGAGCGACGGACGCAAGCTCGTCGTCACGGCGGCGGAGCGCTCTTCGGACCGTGCGTACGACCTCGTGCTGCCGCTAATCGAGGGCATCGAGTGCATCGTCGACGACCTGGACCCCGCGGAGCGTGCGACGGTCCAGACCTTCCTCGACCGGCTGATCGGGGTCTACGACGGGGTAAGCGGCTAGGGCTGTGCGCTAGCGGTCCGTGCAGAGGCCTGTCGCCGACGTGGGCTCGCAATGCTCCCCGAGGGTGCGCGTCACTTGAGTTGGTCGAACATCTTGTCGCCGTTCGCCGAAGCTCCGGCGGTCTCGCTAGCCGATCGTCTATCGAGACGCCAGCGTTGCCTTTGACGGCGCGTCTGACCCGGCTGACGCGCCAGTCGACCCCACCAACATCGCCCGATCCAGCACAACGGGCACGCGGGCGTGTGCCCACGTGCCCGTTGTGCTGCCGTCTTGGGTTAGAGCCCGAGGGACGTCGACGTGGCGCGCCAGGTGTCGAGGTCGCTGCGGCGCTGGTCGAGGATCGTCTCGACGACGCCCACGGCGTCCTCGCCGGCAGCGAACCGCAGAGGCGGTGCGTCGGCGGCCACGAGGTCGAGGGTGGCCTGGGCAAGCTTGTCGGGGTCGCCGACTTTGGTCGTCTGGCGTCTCGATCGCTTAGGGCGCTCGATTCGGCACCTCATCGACCAGCTCCAGGCGCTGGGGGAGCGGGGAGTCGGTTTCCGGTCACTGCAGGAGACCATCGACACCACTTCGCCTGGCGGTCGGCTCGTGTTCCACATATTGGCCGCACTGGCCGAGTTCGAAAGGGACCTGATCCGCGAGCGCACGCATGCCGGCCTCGCCGCGGCCTGTGCTCGAGGGCGCACTGGTGGTCGCCCTCCGCGTCTCTCGCCGGATCAGGTCCGCACCGCGCGTCGCCTGTATGAGCAGCAAGACATGACCGTGGCGCAGATCGGGGACGTCCTCGGCGTCAGTCGGACCACGGTGTATCGAGCGCTTCGTCGAGAGAGCGAACCCCTCGTGAAGCGGCGCCGGAAGTCGGGTGAGGCGTCGTGAAGAAGCGGCCTGAACTGAGCAACCGTGCCGAAGTTGCTCGACACCTCCACGACGACACTGTGGTCACTCACGAGATGCTCGACGCGAGCGCAACTCAAGCCTGAACAGCGTCCCCGACTGACTTCATCGCCACCTCACCCGGCCTCGCACCGAGCATCGCCGCGGTCCTCCGTTGTTGCATCGTTCGGTGCGAAGCGGTCACGACTCGTTACCAAACAGTGACATCCGAACGGTCAGTGGCGACGAATGCATAGTGATTGTCTGTCTACAGCGCCCCAGAGGGGTCCTTCGGTCGATGATGCCATCGTCGAAGCCAGACGCGCCGGCCGGTCAGGGGCTGGTGCGGGGAAGCGGCGGCGCCCTCCTAACATCCCTGGAACTCAGGCGCCGCCGCCCAACCCCCGACATCACTGCCGACAGGGCTTCGCCCGAGAACGCGTGAGCGCTCAATCGGACTTGGGCAAGCGTACGTCTTTCGGCTATCGGCTGGCACCGGTCTGAAGATCGAATCAGCGCACCCCAGATCCCCGGATTTCCGCGGGCGCCGGGTCCGGCACCGAGGCGTGCGGTAGCCGATCGTCAGGGAACTGCTCAAACCTGCGTTACGACCGGCTCTAGGCGACGTCTTGAGAGTGACCCCGTTTCCGCGTTAGTTGAACTTCCTACGAGGTTGTGCCAATAATCACAGCATCCCTGGAGGTCGGTCCGCACTGCGGCCAACCACGCACACACCGGAAGAGAGCCGATGCGCGCTTCACTCATACAACGATCGATTCTGATGCGGCCTGTCGGCTTCCTGACTGCGCTGGTCCTGATCTGCGCGGCCGCGGTTGCTGCCGTGCTTGGCGGTGGGACGGCGGCTGTGGCTGCCGCCTTGAACTGCACGACGAGTCTGTACCAGCTCAGTAGCACGGAGCTGCGTGTCGGCTCCGTCCCGTTCAGCGCTGTAGGGACGACGGCGACCGTTACCGCGGCGCAGGGGTTCGCGCTTCCCTCGGATGTTTCGACGCCGAACTCGTTGGGGATCAACTCGGACGGTACGCATGCCTACTTCACGGGCTTGGTTGGCGGTGCAGTACAGATCTTTGACTACAACACTGTCGATGGAACGATCATCCGCACCGCGGCGCCTGCTGCGCTGCAGAGCCGTGTGGCTGGAGCGGTGAACCCGGTCAACGGTCTGTTTTACTTCGGGGGCACCGCTGCTGGGTCGGCGATCTTGGCGTATGACCCCGACACGTCCGCTGTTTTCCAAGCTGGAACTGTGCCGTCTGCGGCAGTGCCTGGTAGCCCGACGAGCGCCAACGGTGACTACGCCTTCAGCTCTGCCGGTGACCTGTTCATCGTGAGTAACGCCAGCCTCGTGTCGGTCGCTGCTGCGTCGGTTCCGCAGCGCAACACTACGACGCAGCTGCCGGGAACGCTGATCAGTTCCGGGGCTTTCAATGTCAGCAACGGCGTTGCGTTTGACTCGGCGGGCTCGCTCTATGTGGAGAACGGCAGTTCGGGTGGTGGGACGGTCCTGCAGAAGGTGAACCCGGTGACCGGTGCCGTTGTGGGCGTCAATACGACGAGCTCGCTGGCGGGGGTCGACCTCGCCAGTTGTGCGGCGCCTTCGACGCTGACGCTGCAGAAGAACGTTCAGAGTCGTGTGAACGCGGCTGACCAGTTCACTCTCAACATCGGTTCGGCGGGCTCGTCGGGCATCAGTGCGACGACGTCTGGCACGGCGACGGGTGTGCAGGCGGCGAAGGCTGGTCCGACGATCGGTATCACCGGCACCACCTACACGCTCAGCGAGGCCGGTGCTGGTGGTGCGAATCTTGCTGCGTACGGCACGACTTATCAGTGCGTTGATGAGGCAAACAATGACGAGGTCGTTGCGTCGGGAGCCGCTGCGTCGTTCGCGTTGACGTATCCGCCGGGCGTGGGCAGGTCGATCGTGTGCACGTTCTCGAACACCGCGTTGACTCAGTCTTACAGCGTTCGGAAGTCAGCATCGGCCACGTCGGCAACGCCGGGTGCACCCTTGACGTACACCGTCACGGTGGAGAACACCGGGCAGCGCGCCTACACCGCAGCGAACCCGGCATCGTTCACGGACGACCTCTCCGACGTCCTCGATGACGCAACCTATAACGGCGACGCTTCCGACGGCGCCACCGTCAACGGGACCACACTGTCCTGGTCCGGGGCACTCGCGGCCGGGCAGACAAGGACGATCACCTATTCGGTGACACCGAAGAACCCTTCCTCCGCATCGGATACCGGCAACCTCGAGCTGAACAACCAGGTCACCCCGACCGGGCCGGGCGGCACCTGTGTAACGGGACAATGCACCACGTCGACGCCGGTGCAGTCGCTGCTGATCACGAAGACCGCGGACCAGACGGACGTCATTCCCGGTTCCACGATCAGCTACACGGTGACAGTGAAGAACACCGGCAAGGTGGACTACACCACCGGCAGCAACGCAGCTTCCTTCAGTGACGACCTGTCGAAGGTCCTCGACGACGCGAACTGGAACGACGACGCCACCGCTTCCGCCGGCACCGTGTCGTACGACGCCCCGACGTTGTCGTGGTCGGGCCCGGTCGCCGCTGGTGCCACGGTCACGGTGAAGTACTCGGTGACGGTCAAGGATCCCGACACGGGTGACTCGCAGATCGACAACGCGGTCACCTCTGTCACGCCGGGCAACAACTGTGTCGCCGGGAACACGGACCCGGCATGCTCGGTGCAGATCCCTTCAGCGTCGTACACGGTGCAGAAGTCCGCTTCGAGCCAGGCGGTGAACCCGGGTGACACGATCACGTACACGGTGACCGTCACGAACACCGGCCAGCGGGCGTACACGACCGACCGTCCGGCATCCTTCCGGGATGACCTCTCGGACGTCACCGATGACGCTACGTATGTTTCCGGGAGCGCCACGAACGGTGCGACCGTCGACGGGGACACGCTGACCTGGTCCGGGCCGCTCGCGATCGGTGCCACCGAAACCATCACCTACCAGGTGAAGGTCAACGACCCCGACACCGGCGAC